>JAKOWJ010000225.1 GCA_029781595.1 Pseudomonadota bacterium
GTGGGGCTGTGCGCCGGCTCGCAGGTCGCCATCGGCGCCGCGACCCAGGGCGCCGATCCGGACGGGCTCATCCTCTGGTCGGCGCCGGTCTCGGAGCAGGCGGAAGAGGAGCGCGCCGTCGCGGCCAAGCGCCGGCATTTCCTGCGCGAGTACGCGCGCAAGCTGTTCCGGCCGCAGACGTGGCGCAAGCTGATCGGGGGCAAGCTGCAGTTTGGAAAGATCGCGCGCGTCCTCTCCGGGAAGGCCGGGATCGCCGCCACTGATGACCGCGCGGTGGACCTCCAGGCGGCCGCCCGGCTCAAGGAGTTCCGCGGGCCGATCTTCTTCGTCTACGGCACGCACGATCCGATCGCGCCGGTCGCCCTCCCCTACTACCAGCGGATTCTGGCGTCCGGGCAGGCAGAGGTCTCCGTCACGCAGATCGAGGGCGCCAACCACTCCTTCTACGGCACCGCCTGGCGCGAAGAGGTGCTGGAGCAGACGCTCGCCTGGCTGGCCAGGCACTTCCCTTCGGGGGGCGGGTAGACGCATGGGAAAGGGCCTGGGAGCAAGAGCAGGACGCGAGGCCCCTTTCTCGCCGGACGCCTCTCCCACGGCCGGGCGCGGCCACGACGCCGTCGGTCCCTCCCGCGCCCCCTCCATCCTCCTGGTGAACCACGTCTCGCTGGTGAGCGGGGCGGAGCGGAGCCTGCTGGGCCTGGCGCGGCGGCTACCGGACGAGGGTTTCTCAATTGAAGCGGCGTTGCCGCCAGGCGGCCCGCTCTGCGATGAGCTCGCGGCGCTTGGGATCCCGGTTTACCCGGTGCGCCTGGCCCGGCTGAAACGCCGGACATCGCCGCTCCGCCACCTGCACGCGGGGATTCGCCTGGGGGCGAGCGCGCACTCCCTGGCCCGGCTGGCACGGCGCCGCGAGATCGCGCTCGTTCATGCCAACAGCACCACCGCGGCGCTCGCGGCCCTGATCGCCGCCCGGCGCGCGCGCCTGCCCGGGATCTGGCACGTGCGCGACCTGGTGCCCCTCGGCGGCCTGGGCCGGTGGCTGGGCCGGCTGGCAACCCGGGTGATCGCCATCTCCAGCGCCGTGGCCGACCAGGTTGCAAGCTGGGGCGTCGCGCGAGAGCGGATCGTGACCCTTCCCAACGGGA
>JAKOWJ010000281.1 GCA_029781595.1 Pseudomonadota bacterium
GCGAGCGCCTCGCGATCCACGTGGAACCAGTCCACGTAGGGTGAGCCCAGGCCGCACTCCAGCACGTGGTTGAACGGCCAGAAGCCGCGGCTCGCGTGGTTGAAGACGCCGTCGAGCACGACCTTCATGCCGCGGCCGTGGGCGGCGTCGAGCAGGGCGCGCAGCGCGTCGTCTCCGCCGAGCAGCGGGTCCACCGCGAGGTAGTCGTACGTGTGGTACCGATGGTTGGAGGCCGAGGCGAACACCGGGTTGAGGTAGAGGGCCGTGATCCCCAGGTCCTGCAGGTAGTCCAGCCGTTCCACGACGCCGTAGAGATCCCCGCCCTTGAAGCCGTGGATGGTCGGCGGCGCGTCCCACGCCTCGAAGGGGCCGGGCGCCTCGACCCGCCCGCTGCGGGCGAAGCGGTCGGGGAAGACCTGGTAGAAGACGGCGTCGCGGACCCAGGCGGGGGTGACGATGGACATGCGGCGGGACCTCAGGGAGTGGCGCGGGACGAGGGAAGGGGCGCGCCCGGGGACGGGCGTAGCATGGTCGGTGGACGGCGGCGCGGGCCGCGCCCGGGGAGGTGACCGATGGGCGACAAGGTACGGGAGATCGACCCGTCCGGCCGGCCGGACGACGCCGAGGAGCGTGCGCTCGCGGCCGACGGGACCGCGACGCTGGTCCTGCCGGCGGCGGCCGAGCTGGGGCCCAACGGCGACGACGTGCTCGATCTCCTCGCGCGCGCTGCGCGCCTCACGCCGGCGGAGGCGCGGGCGATCGAGAAGGAGGCCGACTGGCGCTGGTGGTCCATCACGCCCGCGGTGGGCACGACCGTCGCCGCAGCACGGGCGCGCGCGATCGTCGCCGGCAGGAACGCGGAGCGCCACGGCGCACTTGCCGCGCTGGATTCGGCCGTGCACCGGGCGATGGCGTATCGGGCGCACGGCGGGAAGGAGCCGGGCCACCTCGCCGCGTGCGTGGCCGCGGCGGGGCTCGCGCTGCTCGTGCGCGACCTCATCGACCAGGACACCTTCGAGCAGCTCAGCGCCCCGTGGCGTGCGGTGATGCACCGCTGAGCGCGGCGCGGGGGCCGCCGCGCGGCCCCCGCGGGATCGCTCCGGGGCGCGCCCGCCGGGCACGCCGCCCAGATCGCCATCCGGCCCGTCAGCCCTTCACGCCGCCGAGCGTGAGGCCGGAGACCAGCCACTTCGACGAGTAGACGAAGAGGATGACGACCGGGATGGAGATGAGGATCGACGCGGCCGCCAGCAGCGCCCACTCGGTCTGGAACTGCTGCTGGAACCGGGTGATCCCCAGCGGCCACGTGAGGAGGTCCTCCCGCGAGCCGATCATGACGTTGGCCATGAAGAACTCGCTCCACGCCGCGAGGAAGTTCAAGAGGAACACGATCGCGAGGGCGGGGAGCGAGAGCGGCAGCAGGACCTTCCAGAACGACTGGATCTCCGAGCAGCCGTC
>JAKOWJ010000283.1 GCA_029781595.1 Pseudomonadota bacterium
AGATTCGGCACCGAGACCTGGGAGCGTCAGTCCAAAAAGCCCGATCTGATCTTTCCTGCTTTTACTCGAACCGTGCTTCGGAACATCGCCCTTCTCGCGATCGAACAATGGGAGAAAGGATTTCGAGATGCGGTGAAGCGGAATTACGACTGGCGATTGCACGACCGCAAGCAAGCGATTGAAGAATACGAAAAGGCCTGCGAAAGCGAGCGCAAGAGAAAGGCCTCCGAACTACAGGCGCTCCTAGACTCTCGCCAGAAGCTGCTGAATGACGCGATTAGCAACGTAGCCCGATCCGACCAGATTCGAGCCCTTATCGGGGCACTAGACGAGCGAATCGGGTCGCAGTCGAACGAAGTTCCCGCGTTCGAGCATTGGCGAAGTTGGGCACTTTCTCAGGCGGAGGCCATTGATCCTCGGGCGCGATCTCTCACTCACCTGAACGAGTGGTTCGAGAAGTTCCGGTTGAACCGTTGAGCGGCCGAATGCAATGAATTCGGGCGCTAGAGTGTGCCTCCGGACTACGCTTATTGCGCGTGCCAGGCAATCGGCTCATCCAGCCCTAAGTCGCTGATTATTAACCTGATGCTCATGATCTCGGATGGTCGATTATCGGGGCATTCCCGCGTCAAGGTGCGTCGCCACCCCGCCACCAAGATCCCGAAGGCCAGACGACCGTCTGGCCTTTTTTTCGTCTGGCGCCCGCGCGTGCCTCAGCCGGGCGCGACCCCGAAATCCACCAGCCCCGCGTACTGGGCCGCCAGCGCCACGAGCGCGCCCAGCACCAGCGTCCACACGGGGTTCGCCCGCAACCGGAACACGAACGCCGCGCTCGCCGCGACGATGGGCCAGGTGACGGCGTGGCTCATCTGCGCGGCGGCCAGGTTCACGCCGCTCGCGAGGATGAGGCCGATCGCCAGAGGCACCAGCGCGTCCTGCGCCAGCCGGTAGCGGGGCGAAGCCACGAAGCGCCCCGACAGGCGCCCCGCCGCGAAGGCGAGCGCGCAGGCGGGCAGGAGCATGGCCACCGTGGCGACGATGGCCCCCGCGAGTCCCGCCACCTTCCAGCCGATGAGCGTCACCACGATGACGTTGGGCCCGGGCGCGAGCTGCGCGGTGGCGAAGAGCTGCAGGAAGACCTCGTGGCTCATCCAGTGGTAGTGGCCCACCACCTCGTCCTGGTAGGCGGTGAGCGCGGCGTTCGACCCGCCGATCGCGATGAGCGAGAGCTTGAGGAACACCAGGCCCAGCTGCCCGAGAACCGTGGCGTCGCTCATCGGCGCAGGGCCCAGGTGACGAGCAGGGCGGCGGGGATCAGGACCGCGAGCGAGGAGATCACCGACCAGTGCAGCGCGCTGATGGCGGCGAGCGTCATGCCGGCGACCAGCCAGTCGCTCGCCCGGATGCGCAGCTTGCTGAACATCTTGAGCCCCGTGCCCAGGATCATCCCCGCGGCCGCGGCCCCCGCGCCGATCATCGCCACGCGCGCCGGCGGATAGGCGACCACCTGGTCGTAGACGATCGCCAGCAGCACCACGATGATCGTCGGCACCAGCATGACGCCCGCCACGCACGCGAGCGAGCCGGCCGTGCCGCGGAAGCGGTCGCCGATGATCACGCCCGCGTTGACCGTGTTGGCGCCGGGCAGCACCTGGCCCATGCCCAGGACGGTGGCGTACTCCTTGTCGTCCAGCCACCGCCGCTCCTCGACGATGACGTGGTGGGCGATGGCGGCCACGCCCCCGAAGCCGAGGATGCCGATCTTGGCGAAGCCGAGGAAGAGGTCCCTGAGGGAGGGCGGGGGCGGGCGGTCCACGGGTCAGGTCACGGGCGCGGGGTTGAAGAGCACGAGCGCATTGTGCAGCTTCCACCGCTCCGCCCACGTCTGCCTGCGCCCGCTCGCCACTTCCAGCATCAGGCGGAAGAGCTCCCAGCCCACGTCTTCGATCGTCGCGGTGCCGTCGGCGATGGTGCCGGCGTTCAAGTCCATGAGGTCGTGCCAGCGGCGTGCGAGGTCCGTGCGCGTGGCCACCTTGATGACGGGCACCGCGGCCAGGCCGTATGGCGTGCCGCGCCCCGTGGTGAAGACGTGCAGGTTCATGCCCGCGGCCATCTGCAGCGTGCCGCAGATGAAGTCGCTCGCGGGCGTGGCGCAGTACGCCAGGCCCCGGCCGGCGAGCCGCTCGCCCGGGGCCACCACCCGGGAGATGGTCGACGAGCCGGATTTCACGATCGAGCCCATCGCCTTCTCGACGATGTTGGCCAGTCCCCCCGCCTTGTTGCCGGGCGTGGTGTTGGCGCTGCGGTCCACGGCGCCGCGCTCCAGGTAGGCGTCGTACCACGCCATCTCGCGCACCATCGCCTCGGCGACTTCGGGCGTCGCGGCGCGCGCGGTGAGCTGGGCGATGCCGTCGCGCACCTCCGTCACTTCCGAGAACATCACGCTCGCCCCGGCGCGCACCAGCAGGTCCGTGCAGAAGCCGACGGCCGGGTTGGCCGTGACGCCCGAGAAGGCGTCGCTGCCGCCGCACTGCACGCCCACCACCAGCTCGCTCGCGGGCACGGTCTCGCGGCGGCGCGCGTCCAGGCGCACGAGGTGCGCCTCGGCCTGCCGCACGATGGACTCCACCATCGACTGGAAGCCCACGTGCTTCTCGTCCTGCAGGCACACGACGTCCAGTTCCGCCGACTGGCCCTGCACCGCCACCGGGATGCTCCCCGGCGGCATGAGGCGCTGCGGCTGCAGCTTCTCGCACCCCAGGCTCACCACCATCACCTCGCCGCCGAAGTTGGGGTTGAGGCTCAGGTTTCGCACCGTGCGGATGGGCACCTTCGCGTCCGGCGCGTCGATGGCCACGCCGCAGCCGTAGCCGTGCTCGAGCGCGACCACGCCGTCGACGTTCGGGTACTTCGGCAGCAGCTCCTCGCGGATGCGCTGCACGGCGAAGGCCGTCACGCCCGCCACGCACTGCACCGTCTGCGTGATGGCCAGCAGGTTTCGCGTGCCCACGCTGCCGTCGGGATTGCGGTAGCCCTCGAAGGTGTAGCCCTCGAGGGGCTCGGCGGGCGGGCGCGGCGCCGTGGCCATGGGCAGTCCCTCGAGCGAGGCGGCCGCCGGCATCGCCAGCAGCTTCTCGTGCACCCAGCGCCCGGCGGCCAGGGGCTCGGCGGCGTAGCCGATGGCCACGCCGTAGCGCAGCACGGGCGCGCCCGCGGCGATGTCGACCAGCGCCACCTTGTGGCCCTGCGGCACGCGATCGAGCAGCACGAGGCCGGACTCCAAGCGCGTGCCGGCCGCGAGCCCCCCGTCGTTGGCGACGATCGCGACGTTGTCGCGCCCGTCCATGCGGATGGTGTGGGGCTTGCCGGCCATCGCGCCTGCCCGCGGGCGTCCGCGGGCCGTCAGGCCTTGGCCACCTCGTGGTGGCCCATGAGCTCCAGGGCCCGCACGAGCGCGGAGTGGTCGAGGTCGGCCATGCCGTTGCCGGCGCACGCCTGCATGAGCTGCGCGGCGCCCGCCGTCTGCGGCAGCGCCAGGCCCATCTCGCGCGCGCCCTGCATGGCGAGGTTGAGGTCCTTCTGGTGCAGCTTGATGCGGAAGCCCGGCGCGAAGGTGCGCTTGATCATGCGCTCGCCGTGCACCTCGAGGATGCGGCTGGAGGCGAAGCCGCCCATGAGCGCCTGGCGCACCTTGGCGGGGTCGGCGCCGGCTCGGCTCGCGAAGAGCAGGGCCTCGCCCACGGCGGCGATGTTGAGCGCCACGATGATCTGGTTGGCCACCTTGCAGGTCTGGCCGTCGCCGTTGCCGCCCACCAGCGTGATGTTCTTGCCCATCTTCTCGAAGAGCGGCTTCACCTTCTCGAAGACGGCGGGTTCGGCGCCGCACATGATGGTGAGCGAGGCCGCCTTGGCGCCCACTTCGCCGCCGGAGACCGGGGCGTCCACGTAGTCCGCGCCCAGCTCGTTGATGCGCCTGGCGAAGGCCTTCGTGGCCATGGGCGAGATGGAGCTCATGTCCACCACGATCTTGCGCGAGGCGCCGGGCAGGGCCTCGGCCACGCCGCCCTTGCCGAAGAGCACCGCCTCCACGTCCGGGGTGTCCGGGACCATGACGATCACCACCTCGGCCTGCTCGGCCGCGGCCTTCGCGGTGGCGCACACGGTGGCGCTGGTGGCCGTGATGGCCTCGGGCACCGGGGGCAGCGTGTTCACGAAGAGCTGGTGGCCGGCGTTCACGAGGTGCAGCGCCATGGGCGTGCCCATGATGCCCAGGCCGATGAATGCGATCTTCATGGGGGGGTCTCCTTCGCGGGGTGGGGATGGCGAACCGGCACCGCCGGCGCGGCGAAAGCCGCGGGACGCTGCCTCATAGTCGTCAGTTATCATACAATAACGACACCTGTTATGCTTCGGCATCCGCACAGGAGAGGACGAGCGATGGACATGGACGACGCGAAGCAAGCTGCCCGCCGCCGCCCCCGGTCGCTGGCCCTCGGCCTGGTCGAGCAGCTGAGCGAGCGCATCCGCAGCGGGGGTCTTCAGCCCGGGCACAAGCTGCCCACGGAGGCGGCCGTAATGGCCGAGTTCGGCGTGAGCCGCACCGTGGTGCGCGAGGCCATCTCCAAGCTCCAGGCCTCGGGCCTGGTCGAGACGCGCCACGGCGTGGGCACCTTCGTGCTGGGCGCCGGCGAGGACACGGGATTCCGCATCTCCCCGGAGCAGTACGCCACCCTGCGAGACGTGATCGCCGTGCTGGAGCTTCGCATCGCGCTGGAGACGGAGGCCGCCGCCCTCGCGGCGCAGCGCCGCACCGACGAGAACCTCGAGGCCATGCGCCGAGCGCTCTTCGCCATCGCCCGCACGGTGGAGGAGGGGCACGACGCGGTCGCCTCCGACTTCGAGTTCCACGCCGAGATCGCCCGCGCCACGCAGAACAGCCACTTCACCGAGCTCATGGACACCCTGGGCGCGAGCATCATCCCGCGCGCGCGCCTGGACTCGGCCGAGGACCACCCCGAGGAGCGGCGCCTGTACCTGCGGCGCGTCAACGGCGAGCACGAAAGCATCTACGACGCCATCCTCAACCGCGACCCCGAGGCCGCCCGCGCGGCCATGCG
>JAKOWJ010000284.1 GCA_029781595.1 Pseudomonadota bacterium
AAGGGCCTGAACTGGCGCACGGTGGAGGAGAAAACCATCCTCGCGATGTACTTCAACAACCGCGCCGCCGAGTCGCTGGCCGCGGGCGAGCCCGGCCAGGCCTACTGGTTCGCGCGCGAGGCCGTCCTCCAGGACCCGGCCTTCGTCACCGCGTACAACACCCTGGGCGTCGTCTACCAGCGCGCCGGGCACCTCGCGCAGGCCGAGCGCGTGCTCGCCTGGGCCCTGGGCCGCGAGCCGCGCAACACGCGCGTGATGTCCAACCTCGCCACCGTGCTCGACGCCCTGGGCCGCTCGGCCGAGGCGCGGGCGCTGGAGGCGCGCCTGGCGCAGCTCGAGCCCGAGCCGCCCTTCGCCTTCTTCAACGCGGGGCTCGAGGCGATGAAGCGCGGCGAGTACGCAAAGGCGCGCGAGCTCTTCGCGCGCGAGATCGCCCGCGCGCCGGACTACCACGAGTTCCACTTCTGGATGGCCATGGCCCTCGCGAAGCTGGGCGAGGGCGCCGAGGCCCGCCGCCACCTGGCCCTCGCGATGGAGAACAGCACCACGCGCAAGGACCACGACCTCTACGCGGGCAAGCTCGCCCGCCTGCGCTCAGCCGGCCTTCACTAGCGCGCGGCGCAGCTCGCGCAGCTTCGCCTTCACCTTCGCGGCGTTGGCGTTGCCCATGCGGAAGAGGATCTTGCGCCCGGCCGACTCCGACTCCAGCGCCGGGTCCGCGTACTCCGGCAGCACGTGCCGCACGACGAGCGCGACGGGCTCCGCGGGCTCCGGCGCCGTGAGCAGGTGGTCGATCACCTGCACCAGCCGCGTGTTGAAGTGCCCCTTGGGGTAGCCCAGCTCCTCGTAGGCCTTCTGGAAGAGGGGATAGAAGCGCACGTAGGCCGCGACGGCCTTCGCCGTGGGCAGCTTCGCGAAGAGCTCCACCCAGGGCGCGTAGCGGGCCGCGCTCTCGGGCGAGAGCGCGAGCGTCGCGTCCTTGCCGGTGGTGGGCGCGTAGCCGCCGATGGGCTTGAGGGGCGCGAGGCGCATGGCCATCGACCTGCGCGGCAGGTTGTCGACGGTGACCACGATGTGGCGCACGAGCGACTCCGGCACGAAGTAGCGCTCGAAGGCGCCGGCGCCCACCAGCGCCACCAGCGCCTCGGCCGCGGCCTTGTCGCTCTGGTCCAGCGCCGGCAGCGGCGGGGCGGGCTCGCCCTTCGGCGCCTCGGGCACCGGGTGGATCTCCGGCGGCGGCGGCTCGGGCGGGGGCGCGGGCTTCACCTGCGCCACGGGCGGCGGGGGCGGTGGCGGGGGCGGCTCGCTTCGCAGGAAGTACCACGCCGCGCCGGCGGCGACCGCCACGACGAGCGCCGCCACCGCGATGCGCGCTGAAGGTCCCATGGGTTCTCCTCCCTTTCGTTGTCGGGGTCCGTCCGTTGGAGGCCGCGCCGCGCGCGGAGTTCCGGCCGATCAGCCGCCGGCCTTCAGCGCCTCGAGCGCCTCCCACCTCGCGAGCATCGCCATGAGCTCGCCCTCGATCTCGGCGTGTCGCGCGCCCAGGGCCGCGGCCTCCTGGCCGCCGCCGGCGTAGAGCGACGGGTCGGCGAGGCGCCCGGCGAGCGCGGCCTGCTCGGCCTCGAGCGCGGCGATGCGCCCGGGCAGCGCCTCGAGCTCGCGCGTCTCGTTGAACCCCAGCCGCGCCCGCTTGCGCGGTGCGCGCGAGTCGCCCTCCCGCGCGGCGGGCGGCGGCGTCGGCTCCGCGGCCTGCGGCGCGGGCGCGGCCGTCCTCGCCCGCTTCCAGTCCTCGTAGCCGCCCGCGTACTCCTTCCAGCGCCCGTCGCCCTCGTACGCGACCGTCTGCGTGACCACCGCGTCGAGGAAGGCGCGGTCGTGGCTCACGAGGAACACGGTGCCCTCGTAGTCCTGCAGCAGCGCCTCGAGCATCTCCAGCGTCTCGATGTCCAGGTCGTTGGTGGGCTCGTCGAGCACCAGCACGTTGGCCGGCCGGCTGAACAGGCGCGCGAGGAGCAGGCGGCTCCTCTCGCCGCCGGAGAGCGTGCGCACGGGCGCGCCGGCGCGCTCCGGCGGGAAGAGGAAGTCGGCGAGGTAGCTCATGACGTGCTTGCGCGTGCCGCCCACCTCGACGTGGTCGGCGCCGGGCGAGATCGTGTCGGCGAGCGTGGCCGACTCGTCCAGCGCGTCGCGCAGCTGGTCGAAGTAGGCCACCGCGACCTTCGTGCCCAGGCGCACGGTGCCGGCGTCGGGCGCGAGCTCGCCCAGCACCAGCTTCAGGAGCGTGGACTTGCCGCAGCCGTTGGGGCCGATGAGCCCGACGCGGTCGCCCCGCAGGAACCGCGCGGAGAAGTCGCGCACCACCGTGCGCGCGCCGAAGGCCCTGGACACGCCCTCGAGCTCGGCCACGAGGCGCCCCGAGCGCTCGCCCGGCGAGAGCGCGAGCGCCACGGCCCCCGCGCGCTCGCGCCGCGCCGCCCGCGCCTCGCGCAGGCGCTCGAGCCGGCGCACGCGGCCCTCGTTGCGCGTGCGCCGCGCCTCCACGCCCTGGCGGATCCACGCCTCCTCCTGCGCGAGGAGCCGGTCGGCCTTGCGCGCCACCACCGCCTCCGCGGCGAGCTGCCCGGCCTTGCGCGCCTCGTACGCGGCGAAGTTGCCCGGGTAGTCCGCCAGGCGCCCGCGGTCCAGCTCGACGATGCGCTGCGCCACGCGGTCGAGGAAGCGCCGGTCGTGCGTGACGACGAGCACGGCGCCGCGCAGCTCCACGAGCGTGGACTCCAGCCACTCGATGGCGTCCACGTCGAGGTGGTTGGTGGGCTCGTCGAGCAGCAGCAGGTCGGGGTCGGCGACGAGCGCGCGGGCCAGGGCCACGCGCTTGCGCAGCCCCCCGGAGAGCGCGGCCACGGGCGCGTCGGGCGGCAGCGCCAGGCGCGAGAGCGTGGCCTCGACGCGGTGCGCGACGCTCCAGCCTCCCCCGGCCTCCAGCGCCTCCTGGCAGGCGTGCAGGCGCGCCATCGCCGCGGCCTCGGCCTCGCCGCCGGGGTGCGCGGCCAGCGCGTGGGCGGCCGCGTGGTAGTCCAGGAGCAGGCGCCGCGCGTGCCCCAGCCCCTCGGACACGGCCTCGAAGACGGTGTGCCCCGGCGCGAAGGCCGGCTCCTGCGCCACCGAGGCGAGGGAAAGGCCCGGCGCCCTCGCGAGGCGCCCGTCGTCCGGCACGACTGTGCCCTCGATCACGCGCAGCAGGCTCGACTTGCCGGTGCCGTTGCGGCCGATGAGGCCCACGCGCTCGCCGGGCTCGACCGAGAGGTCGGCGCGGTCGAGCAGCGGCACGTGCCCGTAGGCGAGCGAGACGGCGAAGAGCTGGAGGAGCGGCAAGTCAGGCGGCGGCGAGGACGTGGTACAGGCCCAGCGTACCGTATCCCTTGGCGAGGGGCGTGTGCCCGACGTAGCGAAGGAGCAGGCCCGGCGCGCCCTCGGCCGCGGCCACGGCGGCGAAGGCGCTGCTCGCGTACACCTGCCCGGGCGGGGTGACCGGCTCGATGCGCGCGGCGCGGCTCGTGTGCGGGCCGGTGAACATCGGGCGGCCCGTGATCGGGTCTCGCGCCACGTGCACCGGGCCGCAGTGCAGCGCGATGCGCAGCGTGAAGGTGGGCGGCAGGCCGCACGCGGCGCGGTCCAGCGCGGCCACCAGCCCGGCGAGCTCGATGGCGTAGGCGCCCGCGTCGGCCGCGCGCGCGAAGACGAGGTAGAGGCCGTCGCCGCTCGTCTCGGCGTGCTCGAAGCGGTGCGCGGTGCGCGCGTTGAGCGCGGCCACGGCGCCGAGGAAGCCCTCGATGTAGCGCGGGATCTGGTCCTCGTCGAGCTGGCTGTAGCCCACGGCATCCGCGAAGAGCAGCGCGCGAAGCTCGTGGCGCGTGACGGGCGGCTTCGCAGGAGCCTTCGCCGGCGCCGGCTCGGCCGCCCGCGCCGGCCCGCCCTCGCCCCGCAGCGCCGGCAGGAGCACGTGCTCCACGGCGAGGCCCTGTCTCTCCCACAGCGCCGCGAGCGAGCCCGCGCCGCCCGCCTCGCCCCTCGCGCCCGGGTCCCAGGCCGCCAGGCCCCGCACGCCCGTGTCCAGGACCTGCGCCCGCAGCCGCGCCAGGCCCGTGAGCACGAGGTTCGCGTACTCGAAGGTCGCCGTGCTGCCGGCGGCCGCGTGGTCGCTCGTCACCGTCAGGCTGTCGGCCGCGGCGAGCGCCCGCTCGAAGCGATCGCCCCAGTCGCCGCCCGCGAAGTCGACGCTGGCCGCGCGGAAGGCCGCGGGCGGGAAGGGAAGCACGACGTGGGTCTCGCCGCCGCGCTCGCGCATCGCCTCCAGCGCGAGAAGGTCCGCCCCGCAGGCCGCGGACGCGTACATCGCCGCGGGCGCGAGCGCGGCCAGGCGCTCGCGGATCGCGCCGCGCACCGCGCCCTCGAGCGCGGGAGGAAATCGCGGCACGGGCCGGCCCGGCGCGTCCACCATGCTGCCCGTCACCGCGACCACGGGCGGGATCGCGAGGAGCGCCTCGATGGGCGGCATCGCGCCCGGCAGGATCGCCGCGAGCAGCCGCGCCTGCCGGCGCGTGCTCCCGAGGTCGCCCCAGCGGCCGTTCGCCAGGCGCGCGGCGGCGGCGTAGCGCGCGGCCGCCTCGCCGGCCTCGCCGAGCAGGAGCGCGGCCTCGCCCAGCGTGGCCTCGCGCCAGTAGTCCGCGGCCCCGCCCGCCCCCTCGCACAGCGCGCGCACCTCGCGCGCGAGCCGGCGGGCGCCCTCGAGGTCGCCGTTCACCGCCGCCATGCTG
>JAKOWJ010000244.1 GCA_029781595.1 Pseudomonadota bacterium
GCACGCGGGCGTGACGGGGCTCTACGCGCCGCCGGCGGTGGACGCCGCGGGGCGCGCGCGCGCCGAGCGGCTGCTGGGCGCGGTGGGCGAGACGGTGTGGCTCCCGCGGGAGGCGGACCTGGACGCGGTCACCGCCGTCTCCGGCAGCGGGCCGGCCTACGTCTTCTACTTCATCGAGGCGCTGGAGGCGGCGGCGCGCGACCTCGGGCTCGAGGCGGCCGCCTCCCGGCGCTTGGCGCTCGCGACCTTCCTGGGCGCCGCGCGCCTGGCGCAGGACCGGGGCGAGGACCCGGCCGTGCTGCGCGCGCAGGTCACCTCGAAGGGCGGCACCACCGAGCGCGCGCTGGGCGTGATGGAGGCCGCCGCGCTCAAGGCCCGCTTCGGCGAGGCGGTGCGCGCCGCGTGCGAGCGCTCGCGCGAGCTCGGCGAGCAGCTCGGGAAGGACTAGCGCGATGCTGACGCAGGCCCTCGCTTTCCTGGTGGAGACGGTCTTCAACCTCTTCATCCTCTCCGCGCTCGTGCGCTTCTGGATGCAGGCGCTGCGCGCGCCGGCGCGAAACCCCCTCGCGCAGTTCACCATGGCGGTCACCGACTTCGCGGTGAAGCCCGTGCGCCGCGTGGTGCCGGGCCTCTTCCGCCTGGACCTCGCCTCGCTCGCCGTGGCCTGGATGGCGCAGGCGATCCTGCTCGCCATCCTCGCGCTGCTCGAGGGCGTGCCGCTCACGGCCGGCACCGTGGTCTCCGCGCTGCTCTTCCTCGCCGTCGTGAAGCTCGTGCGCCTCACGGTCTACATCGTGATGGGCGCGGTGCTGCTGCAGGCGCTGCTCAGCTGGGTGAATCCCTACCACCCGGTGGCGCCCTTCTTCGAGGCGCTCACGCGCCCGTTCCTGCGGCCCTTCCAGAAGGCGATCCCGCCCATCGGCGGCGTGGACATCACGCCCGTGCTGGTGCTCATCGCCTGCCAGCTGGTGCTGATGCTGCCGGTGGCCTGGCTGGAGTCGCAGGCCCTTCGCCTCATCGGCCGCTTCCTCCTCTAGGCGCGGCCGCGCGGGCCGCCCCGGGGTGTGCGCCGGCGCACACCCGCGCGTCCGATATTTCATCCGTAACGGCCGCAATCCTCCGGCGAGCGATCGCGCGCCGGCGCGTACCTTGGTCTCCAGCGCGGCAGGAAACGCCGCGCCGCCCGAAGCCGGCAGGGGACTGCCGGGGGCACCGGAAGCACCGGAGATGCAAAGGAGCCACCATGGAACTGATCGCCGCCGCCGTCGCCTTCTACGCCGCCTGCCTGCCCGTGTTCCTGTGGGCCGAGCTCGCCGCCCCGCTCCCCCGCCGGCGCCCGACCGTGCTGCTGGCCGACGCCGAGACCGCCGCGGCCGCCTGGCTGGCCGCCCACCGTCCCGCCGCGACCCCGCGCCCCGTGGCGGCCAACGACGAACACGAGCGCCTGGCGGCCTGAGCCGGCGAGCGCCATGGACCTCTCGCCCTTCGCGATCACGCTCGTGCTGGTGGCCCTGCCGGTCGTGGGCGTGCTCGCCCTCGCGGCCTGGCTCGCCGAGCGCGGAATCGACCGGGTGCGCCTGGTCGACCGCCGGGGCCGGACCCTCGCCGAGGTGGTCCTGGGTCAGGACCGGGACCGGCCGTGAGCCCCCGAACCCCCGCCGGAAGTGCGTTTCGGCCCCCGATTCCGCCCGTTCGTCGCAAGCGCGTGGCGGCCGGGGAGGCGGGCTCCTAGAGTGCAACCCATCGCGGCACGGTGCCGCGGCGGCCCCGGGGAAAGGGGCCCGGAAACGACCCGACGACGAACCAGGAGAAACGCCATGAACGCCCAATACGCCCAGATCCTCGCCATCGCCGTGCCCGTTCTCACGCTGGTGGCCATGAACCTCGCGCTCGCCCTCGGCGGCGAACGCGGCACGCTCCTGCTGCCGAGCGGCGGACCCTTCCGCAAGCCCGTGCGCCCGGCCAACCGCGTGCCGCACCCCGTCACCCCCAACCCGGCGGACGCGCCCGCGAACGACGAGCAGTTCCACCGCGCCGCCTGAGGCGCGCGGCCGGCGTCGTCGCCGGGTGCCTTCCCTTCCCCCGCGGCCGGACCTCGCGTCCGGCCGCGCGCTTTTGCGGGCCGCCCCGGGCGCGGGCGTGAACCACCGCACTTGAGGCCGCGGGCCACTCGTATACACTGGGGCCTCCCGAGAAGGCCCGCCCTTGAGTTCCAGCCCCGCCACCGACGCCCGATTCGAGGGCGAGATCGCCCGCTACAACCGCTGGCGCGAGGACCTCACGCGCTCGGTGACGGCCTACCACGACTGGCTGGAGGCCAACGGCCAGCTCGACGTGCAGCAGTCGATCCGCTTCTACGACCTGCTGGAGAACCTGAGCAAGGGCCGGCTCATGCTCGCCTTCCTCGCCGAGTTCTCGCGGGGCAAGTCCGAGCTCATCAACGCCCTCTTCTTCTCGAGCTTCAAGGAGCGGCTGCTGCCCTCCGACGTCGGGCGCACCACGATGTGCCCCACCGAGATCTTCCACGACCCCAACGAGGAGCCCTACCTCAAGCTCCTGTCCGTGGAGACGCGCTACCGCGACGAGTCGATCTCGCAGCTGAAGAACAACCCCGTGGAGTGGAGCAAGATCCGCCTGGACACGAGCTCGGCCGCGGAGATGAAGAAGGCGCTCTCGGCCCTGGCCGACACCAAGCGCGTGTACGCGCTCGAGGCGCGCATGCTGGGCCTGGCGCCCATGCTCAACGAGAAGGGCGAGCTGCCGGGCGAGGAGGAGCTGGTCGAGGTGCCGGCGTGGCGCTACGCCATGATCAACTACCCGCACCCGCTGCTGTCCAATGGCCTCGCCATCCTGGACACGCCGGGCCTGAACGCGCTGGGGATGGAGCCCGAGCTCACCGTCTCCACGGTGCCCAGCGCCCACGCCATCCTCTTCCTGCTGTCCATCGACACGGGCGTCACCAAGAGCGACCTGGAGATCTGGGACCGCTACGTGAAGCCGGGCCTGCCGCAGAAGATCGCGGTGCTCAACAAGATCGACCTCATGTGGGACGAGCTCAAGACCCCGCCCGAGATCGAGCGCGCCGTCGGGCGCATGGTGGAGTCGACGGCCAAGGCCCTCGCCCTGGACGCCTCGCGCATCTTCCCGCTCTCGGCGCAGAAGGCGCTGCTCGGCAAGATCCGCGGTGACGCGGGCCTGGTGAGGAAGAGCGGCATCGAATCGCTGGAGAAGTACCTCGCCGGCGAGATCGTGCCGATGCGCCGGCAGATCCTGTGCCGCGCGGTGATGAACGAGATCGGCGCCATGATGGTCTCCTCGCGCGCCTCCATCGCCCACCGGCAGAAGGCCAACGAGGGCGCCATGGCCGAGCTGCAGGGCCTGGTGGGCAAGAGCCGCGAGGTGGTCACCAAGCTCTGGCAGAAAATCACGGCGGAGAAGAGCGCCTACAACTCGGCGCTCGCCGAGTACAAGGTGAACCACTCGACCTTCTCGGCCAAGCGCGCGGCGCTGATGGACATGCTCAACCCCGCCAAGCTCGACCAGATGCTGGCGGCCAGCGCCCAGGCGCTGGACGACTCCTGGACCACCGTGGGGCTGCAGCGCGGCATGCGCGAGCTCTCGCGCCTCATGAGCGCGGACTTCGAGCGCGTGTTCACCGCGAGCGAGGACATCAAGAAGCTCATGCAGGGGGTCTACAACACCTTCGTCGAGAAATTCGGCTTCCAGAAGATGCAGCTGCCCTCGCTGGACCTGGAGCTGCACGCCACCAAGCTCAAGCTCCTGGTGGCCGAGACGGAGGAGTTCAGCCGCGACCCCCTCAACGTGGCCAACTACAAGAGCTTCTTCGTGAAGAAGTTCTACGCCTCGCTCGTGGCGCAGGCGCGGGCCCTCTTCAACGACGCGCGCTCGCAGAGCGAGCGCTGGGTGCAGGCGGTGACGCTGCCGCTCGAGACCCAGATGAAGGACCACAAGCAGCAGCTGCAGTCGCGCCTGGACAACCTGTCCAAGATCAACGAGAAGTCCACGGGCATCAACGAGCGCCTGGCCGAGCTCAAGGGCGTGGCCCAGGACCTCGCGCGCCAGCGCGGGATGATCGACTCGCTCCTGGCGCGCGTCTCGCGCGACGAGGCGGTGGCCGCCGGCGCGGGCGACGTCCCGGCCGCGCCCGCGGCGCCCGCGGCGCCCAGGGCGCCGGTCACCCCGCCCGAGCTCATGGAGACGACCCGGCTCTCCGTGTTCGAGGCCCCGCTCACGATCACGCGCCGCGCCGCGCGCGCCCAGGAGGTGTTCCGCGAGGTCGCGCACGTGAAGGAGGAGGCGGCGCCGGCGCCCGCGCCCAGGCCGGCGGCACCCGCCGCGCCGGCCGCCGCGCCGATGATCTCCGACGACCTGCTCTCCTCGCTGGGCAAGGCGGACCCCGAGCGCACGCTCGACTCCCGCATCGGCGACGGCGAGAAGACGCA
Organism: Pseudomonadota bacterium; assembly: GCA_029781595.1. Lineage (GTDB taxonomy): Bacteria > Pseudomonadota > Gammaproteobacteria > Burkholderiales > Usitatibacteraceae > FEB-7. The sequence goes on from JAKOWJ010000244.1 coordinate 4,464, forward strand.
GCGCCTGCCCGCGTTCGACCCGCGCCTGTACAACCCGGATGGGTCGCGGCGGACCGAGCCGGCCCCGGCTCCCGCGCCGGCCCCGGCGCCGGCGGGGATCGCGACACCCGCCCCGGCGGCCGCAGCGCCCGGGGCTTCCGCCGAGGACACGCAGAAGCTCGACTTCACGCAGACGCAGAAGCTCGACCTGGGCGCCGTCGCCGCCGCCGGCGCCGAGACCACGCAGCGCCTGGGGGGCGGCCTGTCCCCGACGGCCGGCGCCGAGACCACGCAGCGCCTGGGCGCCACGCCCGGCCAGCCGCCCGGCGCCGAGACCACGCAGCAGCTCGACCTCACCCGCACCCAGCGGCTGGACCTGTCGATCGAGAAGCTCAAGGAGGCCAAGCGCCTCCTGAAGAACGTGACCCAGAAGGGCTGAGGAAGCGCCGCCCCGCTACACGAGGATCACGTCGTACTGCTCCTGCGTGTAGGCCGTCTCCACCTGCATGGAGATGGGCTTGCCGATGAAGTCGCCCAGCATCGTGAGCGCGTTCGCCTCCTCGTCCAGGAAGAGGTCGATCACGCCCTGGGAGGCGAGGATGCGGTACTCCTTGGCGCCGAACTGGCGCTCGGTGCGCAGGATCTCGCGCAGGATCTCGTAGCACACCGTCTGCGGCGTCTTGAGCTCGCCGCGCCCCGCGCACACCGGGCAGGGCTCGCACAGCACGTGCGCCAGCGACTCGCGCGTGCGCTTGCGCGTCATCTCCACGAGCCCGAGCTGGGAGAAGCCGTTCACCGTGACGCGCGTGCGGTCGCGCGAGAGCGCCTTGCGGAACTCGGCGAGCACGGCGTCGCGGTGCTCCTGCGTGTCCATGTCGATGAAGTCGACGATGATGATGCCCCCGAGGTTTCGCAGGCGCAGCTGGCGCGCGATGGACTGCGCGGCCTCCAGGTTGGTCTTGAAGATGGTGTCGTCGAAGGAGCGCCCCGAGACGAAGCCGCCGGTGTTCACGTCCACCGTGGTGAGCGCCTCGGTCTGGTCGATGATGAGGTAGCCGCCGCTCTTCAGGTCCACGCGGCGCGCGAGCGCCCGCTCGATCTCCTCCTCCACGCCGAAGAGGTCGAACAGCGGCCGCTCGCCGGCGTAGTGCTCCAGGACGGGCAGCGCCTTGGGCGTGTACTTCTCCGCGAAGTCGCGCAGGCGGTGGAAGGTCTCGCGCGAGTCGACGATCACGCGCTCGCTCGTGTCGGTGACCAGGTCGCGCAGCACGCGCGTGGCGAGCGCGAGGTCCTGGTACAGCAGCGCCTGGGGCGCGGCGGTCGCGGCCGTCTCCTGGATGCGCTTCCAGAGCGTGACCAGGTAGTCGATGTCGGCGCGCAGCTCGCCCTCGGAGGCGGTCTCCGCCACCGTGCGCACGATGAAGCCGCCGGACTCGCCGGCGGGGATGAGGGCGTGGACCTTCTCGCGCAGGTTCTCGCGCTCGGCCACGTCCTCGATGCGCTGGGAGATGCCGATGTGCGGGTCCTGCGGCAGGTACACCAGCAGCCGGCCGGCGATGGACACCTGCGTGGACAGGCGCGCACCCTTGGAGCCGATGGGGTCCTTCACCACCTGCACCAGCAGCGTCTGGCCCTCGGAGAGGATCTTCTCGATGGGGCGCATCTGGCCGTCGGCGCTCCGCGCCATCCAGATGTCGGCCACGTGCAGGAACGCCGCGCGCGCCAGGCCGATCTCCACGAACGCCGACTGCATGCCGGGCAGCACGCGGCACACGCGCCCGAGGTAGATGTTGCCCACGATGCCGCGCGAGGAGTCGCGCTCGACGTGCAGCTCCTGCACCGCGCCCTGCTCGGTGATGGCGACCCGCGTTTCCTGCGGCGTGACGTTGATCAGTATCTGCTCGTTCATCTTGGCTCGCGGTCGGCGCAGACCCGGGAACACGGATGAACACGGATGGACACGGATGAAACCCGATCGCGCAGGCACGTGCAGGGCGCGGGAAGACGACCCCGTTCGCATGGCCCGGCGTGAACGGACGCTCAGGAAGCCTGCACAGCCTCCCCTGCCGTGTCCCTCGACTTCATCCCGACCGATCCGTGTTCATCCGTGTCTATCCGTGTTCATCCGTGTTCAGGGGTTTCCCGGTTCAGGGTACGGTAACACCGAATTCCCGCAGGAGCTCGGCCGTCTCGAACAGCGGCAGGCCCATCACCCCCGAGTAGCTGCCCTCCAGGCGCGTGGCGAAGGCGCCGGCGCGCCCCTGGATCGCGTAGGCGCCGGCCTTGTCGAAGGGCTCGCCGCTCTCCACGTAGCGGGCGATGGCCTCCTCGTCCAGCGGGCGGAAGGTGACGGCGGACTCGCTCACGCGCATCGCGAGCCGGTCCTCGAAGGCCACGGCCACGGCGGTGAGCACGCGGTGGCGCGTGCCGGAGAGCAGGCGCAGCATGCGCGCCGCGTCGGCGGCGTCGGCCGGCTTGGCCAGGATCTCGCTCGCCAGGGCCACCGTGGTGTCCGCGGCGAGCACGGGCATGCGCCGCAGCCCCCGTCGCAGCAGCACGCGCTGCCAGGCCGCCTCGGCCTTCAGGCGCGCCACGCGGCGCACGTAGTCGTCGGGGTGCTCGCCGGGGAAGGGGTCCTCGGCGGTCTCGGCGTCGGCGCGCGGGCCCTCGCGGAACAGCAGCATCTCGAAGCGCACGCCGATCTGCGCCAGGAGCTCGCGGCGGCGGGGGCTGCGGGAGGCGAGGTAGATGGAGGCCATGGCGCTAGTCGCGGTGGTAGGGGTGCCCGGCGAGGATGGACCAGGCGCGGTAGAGCTGCTCGGCGAAGAGCACGCGCACCATCCCGTGCGGGAGCGTGAGGGCGGAAAGCGAGACGAGCTTGTCGGCGCGCTCGCGCACCGCGTCGGACAGGCCGTCGGCGCCGCCGATCACGAACGCGGGCTGCGCGCCCTCGCGCATCCAGTCCGCGAGCATCACCGACAGGCCCTGGGTGGTGACGGGGCGGCCGCGCTCGTCCAGGGCGTAGACCGTGGCGCCCGCCGGCAGGGCGGCCAGGATGCGCTCGCCCTCGAGCGCGCGGGCGCGGTCCGCGGGCCGTCCCGCGCCGCGATCCTCGGGCTTGAGCTCGGCGAGCTCCAGGCGGATCTCCGGCGGCAGGCGCTTCGCGTACTCCTCGTAGCCCGAGCGGATCCACGCCGGCATGCGGTGGCCCACGGCGACGAGGGTGACGCGCATTCAGGCGGCGGGCTTGCGCCGGCGCGGCGCGGGCGCCGCCTGGCCGGCTTTCGCCCGGCGCGCGGCGGGCTTGCGCCCCGCCGGCGACTTGGCCGAGGCCGTCCGCGAAGACCTCGCGCGCGGCTTCGCGGCCGGCGCCTCGTCCCCGCCCGCCAGCGGGCGCGCCGGCGCGGTCGCGTTCACGGGCTGGTCGAAGCGGCCCTCGCCCCACAGCTCCTCGAGGTTGTAGTACGCGCGCACCGCGGGCTGCATGATGTGCGCGACGATGTCGCCCGAGTCGACGAGCACCCACTCGGCGCCCTCCTCGCCCTCGGTTCCGATGATGGCGCAGCCGGCCGCCTTCAGCTTGTCGCGCACGTGCCGCGCCAGGGCCTTGGTCTGCCGGGCCGAGTCGGCGCTCGCCACGACGATCCAGTCGAACATGGAGGTGATGCGGCGCACGTCGATCGCCAGGATGTCGCGGGCCTTGATGTCGTCCAGGGCGGCGACGACGAGCTTCTTCTTGGCCAGGGTGGTGAGGGTCTTCGAGGTCATCGGGAGGCGGGGTCGGGGGAAAGGGGTCGGGTGTCCGTGGCGTACAGCCCGTGGTCGCGGATGTAGTCGGCCACGGGGTCGGGGGTGAGGTAGCGGATGGTGCTGCCGGCCTGCACCAGGCCGCGCAGCGCGGTCGACGAGATGGCGAGCGGGGTCATCGCGAACGTCATGATGCGCCCGGCCGGGGCCGAGGCGAGGTCCTTCAGGCTCATGGTGACGCGCGGCCACAGCGCGCGGGGGATGGCGCCCGGGCCGCGGGCGTGCCAGTCGGCGTCGTCGGCGCGCACGGCCACGGCGAAGTGCGCCAGCCCGAAGAGCGACTCCCAGCGGTGCCAGGTCTCCACGCGCGCGAAGGCGTCCGTGCCGCAGAGGAAGACGAGCGGGACATCCGGGCCCGCCTCGCGCCGGAACTCGGAGAGCGTGTCGACGGTGTAGGTCGGCCCGGGGCGGCGCACCTCGCGGTCGTCCACCGCGAAGGCCGGCTCGCCGGCGATGGCGAGCTCGAGCAGGCGCACGCGCTCGGCCCCGGCCGCCCAGGTGTCGCGGCCGCGCTGCCAGGGGTGTCCCGCGGGCAGGAACACGACGCGCTCCAGGCGGAAGGCCTCGCGCATCTCCGCCGCGAGGCGAAGGTGCCCGAAGTGCACCGGGTCGAAGGTGCCGCCGAAGAGGCCGAGGGGCGAGGCCAAGCCGTCAGCTTCTCACGTGCCCGTCGCCGAGCACGATCCACTTCTGCGAGGTGAGGCCCTCCAGCCCCACGGGGCCGCGGGCGTGCAGCTTGTTCGTGGAGATGCCGATCTCCGCGCCCAGGCCGTACTCGAATCCGTCGGCGAAGCGGGTGGAGGCGTTCACCATCACGGAGGCCGAGTCCACCTCGCGCAGGAACCGCTGCGCGCGCGCCCAGTCCTGCGTGACGATGGCGTCGGTGTGCTGCGAGCCGTAGCGCGCGATGTGCGCGATCGCCTCGTCCAGGCCGGGCACGAGCGCGATGGCGACGATGGGCGCGAGGTACTCGGCGCTCCAGTCGTCCTCGGCCGCGTCCTTCACGCCCGCGACGCCCGCGGATTCCAGCACGGCGCGCGCGGCCGCGTCGGCGCGCATCTCCACGCCCTTCGCGGCGAACATGCGGCCGATGGCGGGCAGCACCGCCGGCGCCGCCGCCTGCGCGACGAGCAGCGTCTCCATCGTGTTGCAGGTGCCGTAGCGCTGCGTCTTGGCGTTCTCCACGACGGCCAGGGCCTTCGCGGGGTCCGCGCCCTCGTCGACGTAGACGTGGCACACGCCGTCCAGGTGCCGGATGACGGGCACGCGCGCCTCCTTCGAGATGCGTTCGACCAGCCCCTTGCCGCCGCGGGGCACGATCACGTCCACCCAGCGCTCGGCCGCGAGGAGCTCGCCCACCACCAGGCGGTCGGGCGTGCCCACGAGCTGCACGGCGGCCTCCGGCAGGCCCGCGGCCTTGAGCCCGGCGTGCAGGCACGCCGCGATGGCCTGGTTGGAGTGCAGCGCCTCGCTGCCGCCGCGCAGGATCACGGCGTTGCCGCTCTTCAGGCACAGCCCGCCCGCGTCGGCCGTCACGTCGGGGCGCGACTCGTAGATGATGCCCACCACGCCCAGCGGCACGCGCATGCGCCCGACCTGGATGCCCGAGGGCCGGTAGCGAAGGTCCGTCACCTCGCCCACGGGGTCGGGGAGCGCGGCGATCTGGCGAAGGCCCTCGGCCATCTCCGCCACCACCTTGCCGGTGAGCTTGAGGCGGTCCACGAAGGCGTCGTCGGCGCCCTCGGCGCGCGCGCCCTTCACGTCCTTGGCGTTGGCCGCGAGAAGCGTCTTCTCGCGGTCCACGAGCGTGTCGGCCGCGACCGCCAGCGCGCGGTTCTTCGCGTCGGTGCCGGCGCGCGCCAGCAGCCGGCTCGCCTCGCGGGCGGCCGCGCCGAGGCCGGCCACGAGGGCCTGTGCATCACCGGGGGTGTTGAGGTCGTTCATCGCCTTCCTTCGTCGCGCCGCGCGGCCGGGCCGGAGAGGGCCGGGCGTCCCGCGGCGGCCAGGCACAGCTCCAGGATCTCGTCCCAGGCGTCGCCCGTCTCGACGCCTTTGATCATGCGGTCAATCCGGTGGGCCCGCAAGAGCAGGCGGTCGAAGGAGGCCGCGTCGTGCCGGCGTGCCGTGCGGCCCGCGCGCTGCAGCCGGTCGGGGTCGAGGAAGCGGCGCGGGCGCTCGCCGCCGGAGAGCTGCATCATGAGGCGGATCTCCTCGGCGAGCGACCACGCGAGCAGCGGCAGCGGCTCGGCCTCGGCGCGCAGCGAGTCCACGGCGCGCGCGATGCGCCCGGGATCGTCGGCGTGGATGGCCTCGACCAGGCCGTCGCGCTCGAAGCGCGAGACGTCGGTGACGGCCTCGCGCAGGTCCGCGAGCGCGATCTCGCCGGCCGGCAGCAGCAGCGCGAGCTTCTCCACCTCCTGCTTCGCGGCCAGGAGGTTGCCCTCCACGCGGTCGGCCATCCACTCCAGGGCCTCCACCCCCGCGCGCTGGCCCTGCCGCGCCAGGCGCTCGGCGAGCCACTCGGGCAGCTCCTCGCGCGTGACGGGCCTGGCCTCCACCACGGTGCCGGCCGACTCGAGCGCGCCGAACCACGCGGTCTTGAGCCCCTGCCAGTCGAGCTCCGGGAGCATCACGAGGACCACCGTGTCGTCGGGCAGGCGCGCGCACAGCGCCTCGAGGGCGCGGCCGCCCTCGGCGCCGGGCTTGCCGGTGGGGATGCGCACCTCCAGCAGCCGGCGGGAGGCGAAGAGCGAGAGGTTGGCCGCCGAGGCGCCCAGCGCCGACCAGTCGGCGCCCGGCTCGGCGGTGAACACCTCGCGCTCCGTGCAGCCCGAGGCGCGCGCGGCGGCGCGGATGGCGTCGCCCGCCTCCAGCGCGAGCAGGGGCTCGGCGCCGTGCACCGCGTAGAGGGGCGCGAGGCCGCGCTTCAGGTGCTGCGCCAGCTGGCGGGTGGCGATCCTCACGGGCGCACGCCCGCGCGCACGACGGCGATGCGCCGCAGGATCCCGTCGGCGGCCTCGGCGCGCATGTCGTCGTACAGCAGCCGCTCCTCGGCCTCCTTGGCGAGCGGCGCCGTCTCGGAATAGGTGATGAGCCGGCGCACCTCGATCGCGGTCGGCTCGAGGATGGCGCGGCCGGCCGCGTCGGCCACGCGGAACTCCACGCGCAGGCGCAGCAGGTAGTCGAACACGCGGCCGGTGCCCGTGAGGGTCTGGATGGTCTTGTCCGCGTTCTCCGCGAGGATGGTGAGCGTGGCCTCGGCGCCCGGCCCCGTGGCGAGGCGCGTGGGGCCCGTGGAGAGGCGGCGGCGCAGCTCCGTGGCCACGGTCGAGGGCGCCTGCGCCGTGACGGCCAGGGTCTTGAACCCCATGGGCGCCTCGCCGCGCAGCTGGAAGCCGCAGCCGGCGAGGACGGCGAGCGCCAGCGCGAGAGCGACCCTAGACAACGATGTTCACCAGGCGGCCGGGCACCACGACGACCTTCTTCGCGGGACGGCCTTCCATGAACTTCACCGCCGCCTCGGAAGCGAGCGCGATCTTCTCGATCTCCTCCTTCGAGGCGGCTGCAGGGACCGTGATGTGGCCGCGCAGCTTGCCGTTCACCTGCACCACGAGCTCGACCGTCTCCTGCACGAGGGCGGAGGCGTCCACCGCCGGCCAGGGCTGGTCGACGAGGCGCGTGCCCGGGCGCAGCTCCGCCCAGAGCGCGGTGGCGATGTGCGGCACGATGGGCGAGAGCAGCAGCACCGCGCTCTCCAGGACCTCCTGCGCCACGGCGCGGCCCGCGGGCGTGTCGTCGCGCGCCTCGCCCAGCGCGTTGAGCAGCTCCATCACCGCGGCGATGGCGGTGTTGAACTGCAGGCGCCGGCCGTAGTCGTCGCCCACCTTGTCGATCGTGCGGTGCAGCTTGTAGCGCAGGTCCTTCAGCGGCCTGGCGAGCTCGCCCGCGGCGCGCGCCGCGACCGGCCCGCCGGCGGCCAGGTGGTCGTGCACCAGCTTCCACAGGCGGCGCAGGAAGCGGTGCGAGCCCTCCACGGAGGAGTCCGACCAGAGGATGGTGTCCGTGGGCGGGCTCGCGAACATCACGTAGAGCCGCGCCGTGTCGGCGCCGTAGCGGTCGATGAGGTCCTGGGGGTCCACGCCGTTGCGCTTGGACTTGGACATCGTGCCGATGCCGTTGTACTCCACCGCCGAGCCGTCCGCCTTGAGCGTGGCGCCCGTCACCCGGCCCTCGGCGTCGGCCTTCGCCTCGATCTCCTCCGGGGCGAAGTACTCGATGCCGCCCTTCGCCGTGCGCCGGCTGAAGATGTGGTTGAGCACCATGCCCTGCGTGAGGAGGTTGCGGAAGGGCTCGTCGAACTTCACCAGCCCCATGTCGCGCATCACCTTGGTCCAGAAGCGCGCGTAGAGCAGGTGCAGGATGGCGTGCTCGATGCCGCCGATGTACTGGTCCATCGGCATCCAGTAGTCGGCGCGCGCGTCCACCATCGCCTGCGCGCCGGGGCAGGTGTAGCGCATGAAGTACCACGACGAGTCCACGAAGGTGTCCATCGTGTCCGTCTCGCGCCGGGCCGCGCCGCCGCACTCCGGGCACCGGCACTCGAGGAAGGCCTTCGACTTCGCGAGCGGGTTGCCGCTGCCGTCCGGCACGAGGTCCTCGGGCAGCACCACGGGCAGCTCGCCGTCCGGCACGGGCACGTCGCCGCAGGCCGGGCAGAGGATCATCGGGATGGGCGTGCCCCAGTAGCGCTGGCGCGAGATGCCCCAGTCGCGCAGGCGGAACTGCTTGCGCTTGGCGCCCAGCCCCATCGCGGCGAGGTCGGCGGCCACCGCGTCGATGGCGGCCTGCTGGTCGAGGCCGTCGTACTTGCCGGAGTTCACGCAGGTGCCCGCCTGCTCGTACCAGGGCTGCCACGCGTCGGTGGAGTAGGGCTGGCCGCCCACGTCGATGACCGGCTTGATGGCGAGCCCGTACTTCTTCGCGAAGGCGAAGTCGCGCTCGTCGTGGCCCGGCACGGCCATCACCGCGCCCTCGCCGTAGCCCATGAGCACGTAGTTGCCGACCCAGACCTCCACGGGCTCCTTCGTGAAGGGGTGCAGCACGTGCAGCCCCGTGGGCATCCCCTTCTTCTCCATCGTGGCGAGGTCGGCCTCCATCACGCCGCCCTTCTTGCACTCCTCGATGAAGGCGGCGAGCGCGGGGTTGCCCTTCGCGGCCTCCGCGGCCAGCGGGTGCTCGGCGGCCACGGCGGCGAAGGTGATGCCCATGATCGTGTCGGCGCGGGTCGTGTAGACCTTCAGCCCGACCGGTCCCGCCCCGTCGGGACGGGGACCCCCGCTGTCCCCCATCCGCGCGGCCGTCGCGGGCGCGTAGGGCAGCGTGAACGCCACGCCGTGGGAGCGGCCGATCCAGTTGCGCTGCATCTGCTTCACCTGCTCGGGCCAGCCCAGGCCGTCGAGGGCGTCGACCAGCTCGTCGGCGTACTGCGAGATGCGCAGGTACCACATGGGGATCTCGCGCTTCTCGACCGTGGCGCCCGTGCGCCAGCCCTTGCCGTCGATCACCTGCTCGTTGGCGAGCACCGTCTGGTCGACCGGGTCCCAGTTCACCGTGCCGGTGCGGCGGTAGGCGATGCCCTTCTCGCGCATGCGCAGGAACAGCCACTGGTTCCAGCGGTAGTAGTCCGGCGAGCAGGTGGCGACCTCGCGCGACCAGTCGATGGAGAAGCCGAGCGAGCGCAGCTGCTTCTTCATGTACGCGATGTTGTCCCACGTCCACTTCGCGGGCGGCACGCCGTTGGCCATGGCGGCGTTCTCCGCGGGCAGGCCGAAGGCGTCCCAGCCCATCGGCTGCAGGACGTTGAACCCCTTCATGCGCAGGTAGTGCGCCAGCGCGTCGTTGATCGAGTAGTTGCGCACGTGCCCCATGTGCAGCTTGCCGGACGGGTACGGCAGCATCCCCACGTCGTAGTACTTGGGCTTGTCGGAGGCGTCGGGGGCGGCGAAGGCCTTGCCGTCCTCCCAGGCCTTCTGGACGGCGGGCTCGAGGCTCTTCGGCTGGTATTGGGGGTCCATGGGGTTCCGTGGGGTGCGCGCGCGGCGTGGTGCGATGCGCAAATTATAGCAGGGGGGTGCCCCAAGCCCTTGATTTGCCACGGCCAATGCCGCACGGGAACTTGTGCGGCGCGGCCGCGGTCCATAGTTGCGTGGTGCCCGGGCTCCTTTCCCGCGGCATCCGGAAGGTGGGGCAGATCACTCGGGCGCCGACGCAGGCGCCCGTTTTTTTGGCGCGCGCCGCTGGCCGGTTCTGGCGGACGATGGCGTTCTCCGGCATGGTGCAGCCTGCACCGGACCCCGAGAGCGCCCATGACCGCCCGCCTTGCACCTGCCCCCACCCGCCTGCGGCTTCCGGCCGCGTGTCTCCTTCTCGCGCTGGCCTCGCCGGTCGCGGCGGTGGACTGGACCGGGGCCGGTGGCGACGCCAACTGGAGCACGGGCGCCAACTGGGTGGGTGGCGTGGCTCCCGCCAGCGCCAATACCACGGTCGTCTCCTTCGGCGCGGCCGGCACGATGTTCCCGTCGTTCGTGGATGCGCCCTGGACGATCAACCGCCTGGACCTCCTCGGGCCCCTGCCCTACGCGCTGTCCGGCTCGACGATCACCTTCGACGGCACCGCGCCGCAGCTCAACATCCTGGGCGGGGCGCCGACGATCGCCAACGACCTGGCCTTCCTCGTCACGACCACCCTCACCAACGCGATCGACTTCACTCTCACGGGGGTGCCCTCCGGCACCGTCGGCCTGGTGAAGGCCGGCGCGGGCCGGCTTACCCTGGCCAACCCGCTCATCTACTCGGGTACGACGACTGTCACGGCAGGCACGCTGCGCGTGGGCAACGGCGTCACCGGGCCGGGCCTGCTGCCCTCGCCCGTCGTCGACAACGCCGCGCTCGAGTTCGACCTGGGCGGCGGGTCCGTCTCGATAGGGGGCGTGAGCGGCACGGGCACGGTGACGATGCTCTCGGGCGACGTCGTGAACATCGGCGCACCGCTCACGCAGGCGGGCGCGACGACGGTGAACGCGGGCACGCTCTTCTCGACGATCCTGAACAACGCGCCGCTCGTGATCGGCGCGGCGGGCACGGTGCAGACGGGCGACAGCACGGTGGGCTCGCTCTCGGGCTCGGGCACGCTCTTCACCAACCTGAACGCGGTCACGGTGGGCGGCGACAACACGGACACCACCTTCACCGGCACCCTGGGCGGCACGGGCGGGCTCACGAAGGTGGGCGCGGGCCGGCTCACCCTCGGCATCCTCGGGATCTACTCCGGCGCCACGACGGTGAACGGCGGCACGCTGCGCTTCGGCAACGGCCTCGTCGGGCCGGGCATCGTTTCCCCGCCCATCATCGACAACGCGGCGCTGGAGTTCGACCTGGGCGCCGGGTCCGTCTCGATAGGGGGCGTGAGCGGCACGGGCACGGTGACGATGCTCTCGGGCGACGTCGTGAACATCGGCGCACCGCTCACGCAGGCGGGCGCGACGACGGTGAACGGGGGCACGCTCTTCTCGACGATCCTGAACAACGCGCCGCTCGTGATCGGCGCGGCGGGCACGGTGCAGACGGGCGACAGCACGGTGGGCTCGCTCTCGGGCCCGGGCACGCTCTTCACCAACCTGAACGCGGTCACGGTGGGCGGCGACGGCACGAGCACGACCTTCTCCGGGACGGTCAACGGCGCGGGCGGGATCACGAAGGTGGGCGCCGGCACGCTCACCCTGTCCAATGCCAGCACGGCCACTGGCACGGCCACCGTGAACGGGGGCACGCTCCTGCTCACGGGCACCTGGCCGGGGCCGGTGCAGGTGAACGCCGGCGGGACGCTCGGCGGCACGGGCACGGCAAGCGGGCCCGTCACCGTGGCCGGCGGCGGCACGCTCTCGCCGGGCCTGAGCCCGGGCATCCTCAACACCGGCAACTTCGCCCTGGGCGGCGTGCTGCTCGTCGAGATCCAGGGCACGACCCTCGGCACGCAGTACGACAACGTCAACGTGACGGGCACGGTGAACCTGGGCGGCGGCACGCTCTCGCTCACGGGCGCGTACGTGCCGGCGCCGGGCGACACCTTCACGATCATCACCAACGACGGGGCCGATGCCGTCACGGGCACCTTCGCGGGCCTCGCCGAGGGCGCGACGGTGACCTTCAACGGCGTGCCGCTCACGATCACCTACGCCGGCGGCGACGGCAACGACGTGGTGCTCACGGCCGCGGCGCCGGCGGCGGCGGCGGTGCCGATCCCGACGCTTTCGCAGTGGGTGCTGGCGCTCCTCGCGCTCGTCGTGGGGGCCGCGGGCGCGGCGCGGCTGGCGCGCGCCGGCGGCGTCCGTCGCTAGCGGGGCTGCATCCGGCGGGGCGACGCGGGCGTAGGCTGTGCGTCGGGCGCACACCCTCCGGAGGCCTTCCATGTCACGCCGATTCGCCGCCCTCGCGGCCGCGGCCGCCCTCGCCCTGGGCGCCGCGCACGCCGCGCCCCCCGTCGTCGCGGTCGAGGCCGTGCAGTATCCCGCCTGGCTGGAGCGCGGAGGCGAGAGCCGGCCGCTGGAGCCCGGCACGCCCCTCGCGGCGGGAGACCGCATCCGCACCGGCGCCGACGCGCGCGCGAGGCTCCGGATGTCGGACGGGGCGGGCGTGAAGCTGGGCGAGGCGGCGCGCTTCGAGATCGTGGCCGCCGCGGACGACGGCGTGCTGCGCGCGAGGCTTCGCGTGCTCACGGGCGCGTTCCGGTACGCGACGGAGGGGCCGCGCGCGAAGGGCCGCCGCGAGATCGAGATCCAGGTGAAGAACGTGACCGCCGGCATCCGCGGCACGGACCTGTGGGGAAAGAGCGACGCGGCGCGCGACCTGGTGTGCCTCATCGAGGGCCGCATCACGGTGTCGTCGCCCGGGGCCGCGCCCGTGGTCCTGGACACGCCGCGCGCCTACTACCAGCGCCCGCGCGACGGCGAGCCGGGCGTGGCGAGCGTCGACCCGCAGCAGCTCGGGCGGTGGGCGCGGGAGACGGAGATGGGCGCGGCGGGCGACCAGGGCGTCGCCGCGGGCGCCTGGCGCGTGGTGGCGGCACGCACGGGCGATGCGCAGGCGGCCGAAGGGCTCGTGGCGAGGCTTCGCGAGGCGGGCTACCCGGCGCGGCGGGAAGGCGCGGCCGCGCCCTTCGCCGTGGTCGTGCCCTCGCTCGCGGGCGAGCCGGCGGCGCGGGCGCTCGCGCGGCGGCTGCGCGGCAACGGACTCGCGGCGGACGCGGCGGCGGCACGCGGCTAGCGGCCGGGAGGGGGCGGGCGGACGGTATAATTCCGCTCCGCTTCGAGCCTCTCCCCGCATGCCCGATCTCCTCGCAGGCCTGAACCCGGAGCAACGCCGGGCCGTCACCCTTCCGCGCGAGTCCGCCCTCATCCTCGCCGGCGCCGGCAGCGGCAAGACGCGCGTGCTCACCACGCGCATCGCCTGGCTCATCCAGGGCGGGCAGGCGAGCCCGGCCGGGATCCTCGCGGTCACCTTCACCAACAAGGCCGCGCGCGAGATGCTCTCGCGCCTGACGGCCATGCTGCCCATCAACACGCGCGGCATGTGGGTGGGCACCTTCCACGGGCTGTGCAACCGGCTGCTGCGCGCGCACCACCGCGACGCGGGCCTGCCGCAGCTCTTCCAGATCCTCGACTCGGCCGACCAGCTCTCGCTCGTCAAGCGCCTGGCCAGGGCGCAGGGCCTGGACGAGGAGAAGTTCGCGCCGCGCCAGCTGCAGGCCTTCATCAACCACTGCAAGGAGGCGGGCATGCGCGCCAACGCGGTGGAGGCGGCCGACGACTTCACGCGGCGCATGGCCGCCTTCTACGCGGACTACGACGCGCAGTGCAACCGCGAGGGCGTGGTGGATTTCGCCGAGCTGCTGCTGCGCAGCTTCGAGCTGCTCGCCCGCCAGCCGGCGCTGCTCGCGCACTACCAGGAGCGCTTCCGCTACGTGCTGGTGGACGAGTTCCAGGACACCAACAAGCTGCAGTACCGCTGGATCCGCCTGCTCGCGGGCACGGGCGGCTGCGTCTTCGCGGTGGGCGACGACGACCAGTCCATCTACCGCTTCCGCGGCGCGGAGGTGGGCAACATGAACGAGTTCCAGCGCGACTTCGGCGTGGCGGAGGTGGTCAAGCTCGAGCAGAACTACCGCTCGGCCGGCGCCATCCTGGACGCGGCCAACGCCGTCATCTCGCGCAACACGGCGCGCCTGGGCAAGAACCTCTGGACCGACGAGGGCCAGGGCGAGCCGCTGCGCGTCTTCGCCGCCGCCAGCGACGAGGAGGAGGCGCGCTTCATCGTCGACGAGGTGCGCCAGCTCGCCCGCGAGGGCACCGCGCTCGCGCACATGGCCCTGCTCTACCGGTCCAACGCGCAGTCGCGCATCCTCGAGCACGCGCTCTTCCGCGCGGGCGTGGCCTACAAGGTGTACGGGGGCCTTCGCTTCTTCGAGCGCCAGGAGGTCAAGCACGCGCTCGCGTACCTGCGCCTGGCGGCCAACCCCGACGACGACACGGCCTTCTCGCGCGTGGTGAACTTCCCGGCGCGGGCCATCGGCGCGAGGAGCGTCGAGCAGCTCCAGGAGGCCGCCGCCGCGGGGCTGGGGAGCCTTTCGCGCGCGGCGCGGGCCGGCGTGGTGTCCGGCCGCGGGGGCACGGCGATCGCGGGCTTCCTCGCGCTCGTCGAGCGGCTTCGCCTGGCCTCGGAGAGCCTCACGCTGCCCGAGCTCATCGAGGAGGCGCTCGCGGCCTCGGGCCTCAAGGACCACTACGCGTCCGAGCGCGACGGGCAGGACCGCGTGGAGAATCTCAACGAGCTGGTGAACGCCGCCGCGCTCTTCCACGAGGAGTTCGAGGCGGGCGTGGAGCCGGCGGGCGAGTCGCAGGAGGACGTGGCGCCCGTGCCGGGCACGCACTCCCAGCAGGTGCTCGCCGCCTTCCTGTCGCACGCGAGCCTGGAGGCGGGCGAGCACGAGGCCGGCGCCGGCGAGGACGCGCTTCAGCTCATGACCGTGCACTCGGCCAAGGGCCTGGAGTTCGACGCGGTGTTCCTGAGCGGCCTGGAGGAGGGCCTGTTCCCGCACGACAACAGCCTGAACGAGGACGGCGGCATCGAGGAGGAGCGCCGCCTCATGTACGTGGCCCTCACGCGCGCGCGAAAGCGCCTGTACCTGAGCTACGCGGGCAGCCGCATGCTGCACGGCCAGCCGCGCTACGGCATCGTCTCGCGCTTCGTGGAGGAGATCCCCGCGGCGCTGTGCCGCTGGATCGTGCTGCCGGAGCGCGGCGAGGCGGCCGCGTACTCCGGCGGGCGCGGGGCGCCCGCGTGGGCGTCGGGCGCGTCGCCGGGGGGGGAATCCTGGCGGGCGGGTGGCGGGCGCGCGCCGAGGGCCGATCCCGACCGCTACGCCAGCGCGCCGCGCGCGGGCTTCGAGACGAACCGGCCCGACGAGCACCCCTTCGCCATCGGCGCCAACGTGCGCCACGCGAAGTTCGGCGAGGGCGTGGTGATCAACGTCGAGGGCCGCGGGCTGGACGCCCGGGTGCAGGTGCGCTTCCGCAGCGAGGGCACCAAGTGGCTGGCCCTGCAGTACGCCAAGCTCACGCCGGCGTAGCGTCCCCTTCGGCCGCCGGCCCCTCCTCGAACACCTCCGCGTAGCCCGCGTAGGTGCTCGCGAGCATGAGCGGGATCACCAGCGCGAGTCCCAGGCCCCAGGGGATGGCGCCCGCCAGGAACACCAGCGTGATCGCCACGCCGTAGGCGAGCATCGCGCCCACGTTCGACAGGGCCGCGAAGACGCTCCAGCGCACCGCGTGCGCCGTGCTGAGGTCGTGGAAGGCGAGCAGCGCCGGGCCGAACCACAGCGCGCCCTTGATCGCCACGGTGAGCACGAAGCCCACCGCGAGGATCCACTCCTTGCCGCGCAGGCGCTCGACGTAGTCCGCGATGGTGGCCACCTCGTCGCCGTCGCCCACGCCCGGCAGCCCGAGCGTGGTGAGCAGGACGAGGATCGCGATCTCGGCCACGAGCAGCATGGCGCCCAGGTTCACCAGCGGGCGCAGCGGCCGCCGGAAGCCGGCGAAGAGGTCGCCCATCTCCGGGGCGCGGCCCGAGGCCTGCCCGCGCGCCGCCAGCGCGAAGCCCGCGAAGAAGACGGGCTGCAGGAGGTTGGCCGCGACGCCGCCGACGATGGGCACCAGCACCAGGCCCAGCGTGATGATCATCCAGCCCGCGCCCAGGCCCATCCACACCAGGGGCGCGCCGCGGAAGAGGCGCCAGCCGCCGGCCACCCACGCGAAGCCGCGGCCGGCGCGCAGGTCCCGCACGCGAAGCGCGCTCGCCACGGCGCTCAGCTCCCGGCGGGCCCGAGCGGGCGCGCGTGGACGATGTGGCGCTCCAGGAGCCGGCGGGAGAAGTCGTGGTCCTTGGGGATCGTCATCTCGGAGGCCTGCGGGAAGTGGTTGTACTCCAGCCGCCCCAGCCAGGTGCGCAGCGCCGCGCGGCGCAGCATCACGGGCCAGAGCTCGCGCTCCAGTTCGGTGAGCGGCCGGTGCGCGTCGTAGCCGGCGACGAGCGCGGCGGCGCGCTCCGCGTCCACCGTGGCGTCGGCGTCGACGCACCAGTCGTTCGCGGTGATGGCGAGGTCGTAGACGAGCGCGTCGTCGCAGGCGAAGTAGAAGTCGATCACGCCGCCCTCGCCGGATTCGTCCCACAGGACGTTGTCGCGGAAGAGGTCGCCGTGGATCACGCCCTGCGGCAGCACGGTGTCGTCGTGCAGCGACTGGTAGCGGTTCTCGCTCTCCACCAGCGCGGCCTCGGCGGGCGGCAGGCGCGGCAGCACCTTCTGCGCGAAGGCCTCGCGCCAGGCCGCGCCGCGCCAGTTGGACAGGCCCGCGTCGTACTCCAGGCCCGCCTCGTGGATGCCGGCGAGCAGGCGGCCGACCTCGCGGCACTGCGCCGGCGAGGGCGCGAGCTGCGGGCCGCCGGGCAGGCGCGTGACGATCACCGCGGGCTTGCCGTTCACCTCGGAGAGGAAGCCGCCGCCGTCGAGCGGCATGGGCGCCGGGCAGCGCACGCCGCGGCCGGCCAGGTGGTGCATGAGGCCCACGTAGAACGGCAGGTCCTCGCGCGCGATCTTCTCGAACAGCGTGAGGACGTAGCGCCCCGTGGTGGTGTCGAGGAAGTAGTTGGTGTTCTCGATGCCCTGGGCGATGCCCTCGAGGGACTCGAGCTCGCCCAGCGCGTAGCGCCGAAGCAGGGCG
Source organism: Pseudomonadota bacterium (assembly GCA_029781595.1). Classification (GTDB taxonomy): domain Bacteria; phylum Pseudomonadota; class Gammaproteobacteria; order Burkholderiales; family Usitatibacteraceae; genus FEB-7. Next base: position 21,581 of record JAKOWJ010000244.1, read on the forward strand.
CGCGCCTCGTCGTCGGAGACCGGCGTGAAGACTGACATCTCGGGAAAGCCTGGGCGGGAATCTAGAACTCGAGCAGCACCCACTGCGGGACGCGCAGGCCCGAATCGAGGTTGTCCTGGCGGGCGAACTGCCCGTCGCCCTTGTGGTCGATGAGCACGTACGGCAGGCCGTGCCTGGGCGTCACCTTCATCATGTACAGGCGCCCGCGGATGCGGTACTCCTCGATCTTGCGGTCGCCCTCCTGGCGCACGGTCACCACCGGGTCGGGCGCCGGGTCGCCCTGGATCACGGGCGGCGGCGGCGCGTCCATCGGCGAGCCCTTTTCCGGGGCCGCGGCCGTGGCGGCGGCGGCGAGGACGAGGCAGGTGGCGGCGAAGGCGAGGCGCATGGCGGCGGGTCTGTCGGAACCGGAATCCAGTTTAGCACCAGGGCGCGCGCTCAGAGCGCGAACTCCGCCTCGCGCTCCGCGGCCGAGGGCGTGAAGCCGCGCGTGTGGTAGTGGTCGAAGATCGCGTCCACCACGGCCTGCGGCTCGTCGATCACCTGCAGCAGGTCCGCGTCCTCCGGGCCGATGAGCCCGTCGGCGGCCAGGCGCTCGCGGATCCAGTCGACGAGCCCGCGCCAGTGCGCCTCGCCCACCAGGATGAGCGGCACGCGGCGGATCTTGCCCGTCTGCACGAGCGTGAGCACCTCGAAGAGCTCGTCGAGCGTGCCGAAGCCGCCGGGCAGCATCACGAAGGCGCACGAGAGCTTCACGAACATCACCTTGCGCGCGAAGAAGTGCTGGAAGGTGTGCGAGACGTCCTGGTAGGGGTTGGCGTGCTGCTCGTGCGGCAGCTGGATGTTCAGGCCCACGCTGGGGCTCGTGCCCGCGAAGGCGCCCTTGTTGGCCGCCTCCATGATGCCGGGCCCGCCGCCGGAGATGACGCCGAAGCCCGCGTCCGACAGGCGCCGCGCGATGTCCTCGGCCAGCGCGTAGGCGCCGCTGCCGGGGCTCACGCGCGCGCTGCCGAAGATGGTCACGGCCGGGTGGATGGCGCGCAGCCGCTCGGTCGCGGTGACGAACTCTGCGATAATTTCGAACATCCGCCAGGCCTCGCGCGCGGAGGACTGCGGGCTGAACGCGAGCTGCGGATCGGTCGGTTTCGGAACCTTGCTGTGCATGGCGTGCCCTGGGCGGAGAAATGGACGACACGAAGAAGCGCCTGCTGCTGGTCGACGCCTCGAGCTACCTCTTCCGCGCTTTCCACGCGATCCGGGAGCTCAGGAGCCCCGCGGGCGAGCCCACCAACGCCATCTTCGGCGTGGTCAACATGCTGAGGAAGCTCAAGCAGGACTGGCCCTCGGATTATATCGCCGCCGTCTTCGACCCCAAGGGCCGGACCTTCCGCGACGAGATCTACCCCGAGTACAAGGCCACGCGCCAGGCGATGCCCGAGGACCTCGCGGTGCAGGTCGAGCCGCTCTTCGAGACGATCCGGGCGCTGGGCTGGCCGCTGGTGGTCGTGGAGGGCGTGGAGGCCGACGACGTCATCGGCACCCTCGCGCGCCACGCCGAGTCGGCGCACGGCTGGGAGACGCTCATCTCCACGGGCGACAAGGACCTCACGCAGCTCGTCACGGACCGCGTCACCTGGATGAACACCATGTCGAACGAGGTCCTCGACCCGAAGGGCGTCGAGGCCAAGTTTGGCGTGCCGCCCTCGCGCATCGTCGACTACCTCGCGCTCATGGGCGACGCGGTGGACAACGTGCCGGGCGTGGACAAGGTGGGCCCCAAGACGGCCGCCAAGCTCATCCAGGACCACGGCTCGCTCGAGGGCGTGATGGCGCACGCGGGCGAGGTGAAGGGCGTGGTGGGCGAGAACCTGCGCAAGGCCCTGGACTGGCTCCCCACGGGCCGCACGCTCGTCACCGTCAAGACGGACGTGGCGCTGCCCTTCGAGATCGAGTCGCTGGTCGAGCGCGCGCCGGACAGGGAGCGCCTCGCGGCCCTCTACGAGCGCTTCGGCTTCCGCTCGATGCGCGAGGCGCTGCTCAAGGGCGAGGAGGGCGAGTCCCCGGCGAAGGCTCCCGCGCGCGCAGGCGCGGGCGCCGCCGCATCGCCGTCCGCGCCCGGGCCCGCGGCGGCCTTCGTGGCCACGCGCGCCTACGAGACGGTGATGGACGAGGCCGCGCTCGCGCGCTGGATCGGCAGGCTCGGGGCGGCGCCCCTCGCCTGCTTCGACACGGAGACCACGAGCCTGGACCCGATGGCCGCCGAGGTGGTGGGCCTTTCGTTCAGCGTGACGCCCGGCGAGGCCTGCTACATCCCGCTCGCGCACCGCTACCCGGGCGCGCCGGACCAGCTGGACCGCGAGGCCACGCTCGCGCGCCTGAAGCCGTGGTTCGAGGACGCGGCGCGGCCCAAGGTGGGGCAGAACGCCAAGTACGACCGGCACGTGCTCGCCAACCACGGCATCGCGGTGGCCGGCGTCGCGCACGACACGCTGCTCGCCTCCTACGTGCTGGAGAGCCACCAGCGCCACGACATGGATTCGCTCGCCCTTCGCCACCTGGGCGCGAACACCATCCACTACGAGGAGGTGGCGGGCAAGGGCGCCTCGAGCATCCCCTTCGACCAGGTGGGCGTGGAGCGGGCCGCGGAGTACTCGGCCGAGGACGCGGACGTCACGCTCCAGCTGCACGGCGCGCTCTGGCCGCGCATCGAGGCCGACGCGAGGCTGCGGCGCATCTACTCGGACATCGAGATCCCCGTCTCCGGCGTGCTGCTCGCGATGGAGCGAAACGGCGTGCTGGTCGACTCGGCCCGCCTGGCGGCCCAGGGCCAGGAGCTGGGCGTGAAGATGCTCGCGCTCGAGGCGAAGGCGCACGAGCTCGCCGGGCAGCCCTTCAACCTCGCGAGCCCCAAGCAGCTCGGCGAGATCCTCTTCGGGCAGCTCAAGCTGCCGCCGGTGAAGAAGACGCCCTCGGGCGCGCCCTCCACCGACGAGGAGGTGCTCGAGAAGCTGGCGCTGGACCACCCGCTGCCCAGGGCGCTGCTGGAGCACCGCGCGCTCGCCAAGCTCAAGAGCACCTACGCCGACAAGCTGCCGCGCATGGTGAACCCGCGCACCGGCCGCGTGCACACCAACTACGCGCAGGCCGTCGCGGTGACCGGGCGCCTGTCGTCGACCGACCCCAACCTGCAGAACATCCCCGTGCGCACCGCCGAGGGCCGGCGCATCCGCGAGGCCTTCGTCGCGCCCCCGGGCTCGGCCATCGTCTCGGCCGACTACTCGCAGATCGAGCTGCGCATCATGGCGCACCTGTCGGGCGACGCGAGCCTCATCGCGGCCTTCGCCGCCGGCGAGGACATCCACCGCCACACGGCCGCGGAGGTCTTCGGCGTGCCGCAGGGCGAGGTCACGGCCGACCAGCGCCGCACCGCCAAGGTGATCAACTTCGGCCTCATCTACGGCATGAGCGCCTTCGGCCTGGCGGGCAACCTCGGCATCGAGCGCGCCGCCGCGCAGAGCTACATGGACCGCTACTTCCAGCGCTACCCGGGCGTGGCGGCGTACATGGACCGCACGCGCGCCGAGGCGCGCGAGCGCGGCTGGGTGCAGACCGTGTTCGGCCGGCGCCTGTGGCTGCCCGACATCGCGAGCGCCAACCAGTCCCGCCGCCAGGGCGCCGAGCGCCAGGCCATCAACGCGCCCATGCAGGGCACGGCCGCGGACCTCATCAAGCTCGCCATGATCGCGGTGCAGGGCTGGCTGGAGGCCGAGCGCCTCGGCGCGAAGCTCGTCATGCAGGTGCACGACGAGCTGGTGCTGGAGGTGCCCGAGGGCGAGCTCGCGCGCGTGAAGCCGCAGGTCGAGCGGCTCATGACGGGAGTGGCCGAGCTCGCGGTGCCCCTCGTCGTCGAGGCCGGCGTGGGCCCCGACTGGGAGAAGGCGCACTAGGCGCGCGCGAGCTTCTCCCGGAACTGCCAGCGCAGCAGCGCGAGGCTCACGACGGCCTGCAGCACCACCGTGGCCACCGACAGGTGCCACACCGACTCCATGCGGAAGCCCGGCTGGCGCGCGAGCCACAGGGCGGGAATGGCGAACGTGAAGAGGCGCACCGCCGAGCTCAGGAGCGAGGGCCAGGTGTTGCCCAGCGCCTGGAACAGGCTCGAGCAGGTGAGCACCAGCCCCACGCAGACGAAGTTCCACGAGATGATCCCCAGGAACTGGTCGGCCATGGCGAGCACGGCCGGCTCGCGCGCGAAGGCCGCGAGAAGCACCTCGCCCTTCCACTGGCACAGCGCCGTGAGCGCGAGCATCACCACGGTGTTGGCGATCGCCGCGGCGCGGAAGGTCTCGCGCACGCGCCCCGGCTGGCCCGCGCCCACGTTCTGCCCGGCGATGGGCGCGGCGGCGAAGGCGATGGCCAGGGCCGGCAGGAAGATCGCCTGCATCACGCGCGAGCCCGCGCCGAAGCCGGCCTGCGCCGCGGCGCCGAAGTCGCGGATGATCGCGTAGACCACGCCCGCGTACACCGCCATCAGCAGGAACTCGCCCCCGGCGGGCAGTCCCACGTCGAGCAGGCGCCGCCAGGTGGAAAGTCGCGGGCGCCACTGCGCCGCGTCGAAGCCCACGTACTTCTCCAGGCGCACGAAGTACACGGAGAGCAGGCCCACGCCCGCGGCCACCGAGAGCGTGCTCGCGAGGCCCGCCCCGGCCGCGCCCAGCGCGACGCCCGTGCCCCACCCGGCGATGAGCACCGGGGCGAGCGCCACGTTGAGCAGCACCGTGGCGGCCTGCACCACCATCGTGGGCTTCACGATCCCGGTGCCGCGCAGCGCCGAGCCCATCACCACCAGCGCGAACTGCAGCGCGAGGCCGGGCACGAAGGCGTGCAGGAAGGCGCGGCCGGCCGCGCGCGTGGCCTCGTCGGCGCCCAGCAGGCGCATGTACGCGCCGGCGAGGCCCAGGCCCGCGGCGAGCGTCACGGCCGCGCACAGCGCCGCGATCACCACCGACTGGTTGAAGACGTGGTTGGCCTCGGCGCGGTCCTTGCGGCCGGCCGCGTGCGAGACGAGCGTGACGGTGCCCACGCCCAGCATCTGGGTGAGGGCGAGCACGGCCATGAACGCGTTGCCGGCGGCGCTCACGCCCGCCAGGGCCGCCTCGCCCAGGCGCGAGACGAAGTAGAGGTCGACGAGGTAGTAGAGCATCTGCAGCAGCATGCCCGCGCCGACGGGCACGGCCATGGCGGCGAGGTGGCGGCCGATCGGCCCCTGCGTGAGGTCCTTCATGGGGCCCGGCTCCTTCGGGGGCGGGGCCGCTCGTGGCGGCCCGAGGGCGCGAATGGTCGGCCGGGGCGGGCGGCGCGTCAAGCCGGACGCGCGCCGGGGGATAATGCGCCCATGGACATTCCCCGACCGGACGCCGAAGCCGCGCCCGCGCCCACCGTGGCGCAGGCCGCGGACCTGCTGCGCCGCGGCGAGCTGGTGGCGCTGCCCACGGAAACCGTCTACGGGCTGGGCGCGGACGCGACCAACCCGCAGGCGGTCGCGCGCATCTTCGCGCTCAAGGGGCGGCCCGCGGACCATCCCGTCATCGTCCACCTCGCGCCGGAAGCGCGGCTGGAGGACTGGGCCGCCGAGGTCCCGCCCGCGGCGCGCCGGCTCGCGCAGGCGTTCTGGCCGGGGCCTCTCACCCTCATCCTGCGCAAGTCGCCGCGCGTGCCCGGCATCGTCACGGGCGGGCAGGACTCGGTGGGCCTTCGCTGCCCGTCCCACCCGGTGGCGCAGGCGCTGCTGCGCGCCTTCGCGGCGGCCGGCAGCGGGGCGGTGGCGGCGCCCTCGGCCAACCGCTTCGGGCGCGTGAGCCCCACCACCGCGGCGCACGTTCGCGAGGAGTTCGGCGCGGCGCTCGCCGTCCTGGACGGCGGCGCGTGCGAAGTGGGGCTGGAATCGACGATCGTGGATCTCTC
>JAKOWJ010000261.1 GCA_029781595.1 Pseudomonadota bacterium
CCTTCGCCTGGCCGCACGCCTCCGCCGGCGCCGCCGGCGTGCTGTACGCGGTGGCCTCCGGCGCGCTCGCCTCGGGCCTGGGCTACGCCATCTGGTACACGGCGCTGCCGGCGCTGGCGGCGACCACCGCGGCCACGGTGCAGCTCAGCGTGCCCGTGATCGCGGCGGTGGGCGGCGTCGCCTTCCTGGGCGAGGCGCCCACGCTGCGGCTGGCGGCCTGCTCGGCCGCCATCCTGGGCGGCATCGCCCTCGTCGTCCGCTCGGGCGCGCGGCGCTAGGCCCCGCCTCAGTCCCCGGCGGCCGGCGCGGCCGTGAGGCGGAACCGGGCCACCAGGTCGGCCAGGGCGCCCGCGTGCCTGCGGATCTCCTGCGCGCCGCCCGCGGAGTGCCGCGTGAGCGCGTGGCTCTCGTCGTTCATGCGGGCGATCGCCTCCATCTGCGAGGCGATCTCGGTGCTGGCCGAGCGCTGCTCCTCGAGCGCCGCGCGGATGGCGGAGGCGTTCTCGTGGATCTTGGCGGCCCCTTCCTGCAGCGAGCTCATGTTGGCGCGCGCGCACTGCACGTGCTCGGCGCTGCGCTCGGCGAGGGCGCGGCCCTCGGCCATGGTGCTCACGGCCTCCTCGGCGCTCTCCTGCACGCCGGCGATGATCGTGGTGATCTCTCGGGTGGAGGAGGCGGTGCTCTCGGCGAGCTTGCGCACCTCCTCGGCCACCACCGCGAAGCCCTTGCCGTGCTCGCCGGCGCGGGCGGCCTCGATGGCCGCGTTCAGCGCCAGCAGGTTGGTGTGCTGCGCCACGTCCTCGATCACCTTCGTCACCTTGGAGATGGCGGCGGTGCTGTCGTGCAGGTGGCCCATCACCGTCGCGGAGCTGGCCATCACCTCGCCGATGCGGTGGCTGGCCTCCGTGGCCTCCAGGATCACGCGCGAGACCTGCTCGATGTCCTCCGTGTTGCGCGCGCTGAGGCGGTCGGCCTCCTGGGCGTGCTCGGCCACCTGCGAGATGCTCACGCTCAGCTCCTCGATGGCCGAGGCGATGGCCCCGCCGGACTCGGCCTGGCGACCCGCGGCGGCGACCAGCGCCTCCTGGTCCGCCTTCAGCGCGTCGACGCAGCCGCTCACCGACGAGGCGCCCAGGCGGATCTCCGAGATCATCGAGGCCAGGTGCTCCTGCATCGCGCACATGGCGGCCAGCACGCTCTCGCGGTCCTTCTCCTTCACGCACACGGGCGAGTCGAGCTGGCCCGCGGCGATGCGGCTCGCCACCTGCACCGCGTACGAGGGCTCGCCGCCCAGCGTCCGGAGCAGCTGCCGGACGATGAGGAACGAGATGGCGGCGCAGGCGAACAGGGCGGCGAGGGCCGCGGCCGCCGAGATGGCGAACGCGGCGTCGGCCTGGCGGATGGCGCTCTCGCGCACGCGGCCGGAGAGCGAGGCGAGGCGGTCCTTCTCCTCGAGGAGCAGGCCGCGGATGCGCCGCCACTGCGGCGTCTCGACCTTCACGAGGGCGGCCTTGGCCGCGTCGGTCTCGCCCGACTTCGCGCGGGCCGTGATGTCGGCGTGCATCGGCGCCCACTCGGCGTCCAGCGCGGCGAGGCGGTCGGCGGTGGCCCGGCCCTCCTTCAGCAGGTCGGGAGACTGGCGAAGCTGCGCCAGCGCCGCGTCGAACTTCTCGCGCGCGGCGGCGTGGTTCTTGTAGGCGGTGGGGTTCTGCGGGTCGAGCAGGATGTTGCGGATGGCCTGGCCCATCTGCAGGCCGTTGGCGTAGGCGGCCGTGACGGCGCGCTCGGTGGCGAGCTCGCCGCGCAGGTACCCGACGAGGTCGCTCTCCGTGGTGCGAAGGCCCACCAGGGCGACGACGGTGGCCGCGCCGAACAGCAGGCAGGTGAGGGTGGCCATGGCGACCAGCTTGGCCCTGACCGACAGCAAGTGGATGTTCTTCATGATTTTTTCCCGTGCTTTGGTGCCGCGGCTCCAAAAGGGGGCGCGCGCGATGGATACCGCTGCCCCTTGAGATCGGACGCCGGGCGGAAAAGGTGAGGGGCGTGGGACCTCCGGCCAACGCGCCGGCGGGAGTGCACAATCGCGCCTTTCCGGCCGCGTCGGCCGGCATTTCCGGAGTACCCATGCGCGTCACCATCCTCGACGACTACTTCGACACGCTGCGCACGCTGGACTGCTTCGCGAAGCTCGCGGGCCACGAGGTCACCGTGTGGAACGACCACGTGCAGGATCTCGACGCCCTGGCCGCGCGCCTGGCCGGCACCGAGGTCCTCGTACTCATCCGCGAGCGCACGCAGGTGCGGGCGCCGCTGCTCGAGCGCCTGCCGAAGCTCGAGTGCGTCAGCCAGCGCAGCGTCTACCCGCACCTGGACGTGGAGGCGTGCACGCGGCTGGGCGTCACCGTGTGCTCCTACATGCACCCGGGCTCGCCGTCCTACGCGGCCGCCGAGCTCACCTTCGGCCTCATCCTCGCGGCGGCGCGCGCGATCCCGCAGCAGATGGCCTCGCTGCAGGCCGGCCGCTGGCAGATCGGCGTGGGCACGACGCTGCGCGGCAAGACCCTGGGCCTGTACGGCTACGGCCGCATCGCCCGCGAGGTGGCGCGCTACGGCGCCGCCTTCGGCATGCGGGTGCTCGTGTGGGCGCGGGAGGAGTCGCGGGCGCGCGCCGCCGCCGAGGGCCTGGCCGTGGCCGCGAGCAAGGAGGCGTTCTTCGAATCGTGCGACGTGCTCTCGCTGCACATGCGGCTGGTGCCCGCCACGCGCGGCATCGTGACGGCGGCCGACCTCGCGCGCATGAAGCCCACGGCGATCTTCGTGAACACGAGCCGCGCGCCGCTGGTGGAGGGCGGCGCCCTGGAGGCGGCGCTGCGGGCCGGGCGGCCGGGCGGCGCGGCCGTGGACGTCTTCGAGCACGAACCCGTCACGGACCCCGCGCATCCCCTGCTCAGGCTGCCCAACGTGGTGGCCACGCCCCACATCGGCTACGTGACGCGCGAGGAGTACGAGACGCAGTTCTCGGACATTTTCGACCAGGTCGTCGCGTACGCCGCCGGCTCGCCCATCAACGTGGTGAACCCGGGCGTGCTCGACTCGCCGCAGCTGCGCCTGCGCCGCCGCACCTGACGGGCCCTCACGCGGTCGCACCTTGGCCGGCGGCCCCGGCCCGCAGGCGCGCGGCCAGGCCATGCCAGTCCAGCCGGCGCGTGGCCACCATGCCCGCCGCCAGCACGCCGAAGACCAGGAGCGAGCCCGCCAGGAGCGCGTGGTCCTCGCTCTGCAGCAGCGCGTAGAGCGAGCCGTAGAGCGCGGCGAAGAGCGCGAGGAAAAGCGCCGCGCGTGCGTTCGTGCCCAGCGGCGCCCGCAGGTAGAAGGCGAGCAGGAGCGCGCAGGCCGTGGCCGCGAGCGCGTAGGCGGGGCCGAACGCGAGGTGCTCGGCCAGCGCGATGAGCAGCAGGAAGAAGACGGCCAGGGCCGAGCCCACCAGCGCGTACTGCACCGGGTGCAGGCGCACGCCGGCGACGGCCTCGGCGAGCGCCAGGGCCGCGAAGGAGAAGAGCACGAAGAGGAAGCCGTACTCGTTGGCCCGGTACGACAGGCTGTAGACGTTGACGGGGTCCGCCAGGGCGAAGCCCGCCACCTTGTCCCAGGCCGGCGCGCGGTCGGCGCCGGCGCGCGGCTGCCACGCGGCGCGCCCGCCCGTGGCGTACTGCGTGAGCTTCCACGCGGCCTCGAAGCGCTCCGGGCCCACGCTGCGCGCGTCGGGCGAGAAGGCGCCGGTGAAGGACGGGTGCGGCCAGTTGCCCGCGAGCCGGATCGTCGAGCTGTCGCCGACGGGGCCCACCTTGAACTGGCGCGTGCCGGCGAGCTCCAGCGAGAAGGCGTAGGCGAGGGTTTCGCCGGACTTCATTCCGGCGACCGGGCCGAGAGGCGCTTCCAGCGAGAAGCGCCGGTCGTCGCCACCGCGCCCGGCGTCGAAGGCGATTCGCCGCCCGCCCCACTCCAGCGGCGAGACGGCCTTGATGCCGCGCCGGTCGCCCGTGGCGACGACGATCGACGCGCCCGTCCAGCGCCGCGCCTGCGCGCCCTCCCGGTCCGGCGGCCCCGGCCAGTCGAATTCGCCGCGCAGGCCCAGCGCCGCATGGAAGAGGCGGATGGGGTAGATGCCGCGGTGCAGGCGGTCGACCTTCACGTCGCCGCGCACGGCGAGCGTGCGCGGCGTGAAGTACGCGGTGGGGCACGCCCGCGTCTTCGTCTCGGTGAGCGTCTCCTCCTTGCCGGCGCGCATCACCACGCGCTCCTCGTTCACCGTCTCCTCGCACGAGAGCGCGAGGAGCGGGCCGACGAGGGTCTGCGGGCCGCTCGTCTCGCTCTCGAAGGCGCGCTGCACCTCCTCGGCGCGCTGGCGGCGCTCGGCCACCTTGTTCGAGACGAGTGAGAGCGGCAGGAGCAGGGAGAGGGTGACGGCGGCGAGCGTGGCCGCGCGGGCGAGGAGGGGGAATCGCATGGGTCGCCTTTCGTGCGCCTTGGGGGGACGCGCCGAGGATGGCGGTCGAATCTGGCGAACCGCGGGCGCGGCCGTGGCGGTGCGCGGGCGCCGCCTCGCATCCGCCGGGCGGGGGCGGCCGTGCGCTAAGCTCACGGCATCGCCGCCGCCTCACCGGAGCACGCCATGGCACTCACCCTCGACCAGGTCGGCCTGGGCACTTTCGTGCGCATGCTGGGCCAGCTGCGCCGCATCCTCGACAAGGGCGCTTCGCACGCGGCGTCGGGTGGCGCGCAGGCCGGCGCGCTGCTGGGCGCGCGCCTCGCCGAGGACATGTATCCGCTCGTGGAGCAGGTGCGCATCGCGTGCGACGCGGCGGTGGACGCGGCCGCGCGCCTGTCGGGCGCCGAGCCGCCTGCGTTCACGGACGACGAGGCGGACTTCGCCGCGCTGCAGGCGCGGGTGGACCGGGCGATCGCGTTCCTGGAGGGCGTTGACCCGGCGTCATTCTCTGGCGCCGAGTCGCGCAGCGTGACCTGGTCCGCGCGCGGGCAGCCCATCACCGTGGGGGCGGTGCCGTACCTGCTGCACCACGCGATGCCCAAGTTCTACTTCCACGTGGCGACCGCGTACGCGATCCTGCGGCACGCGGGGGTTCCCCTGAAGAAGGGGGATTACATGGGGAAGGTATAGGTCCCTTGAGTCGTCTACGGTCGAATCGACTTTCGGTACTCTGGTTTCCGGATTGACGTATGCCGTATTCTGCGGTGCTGCAGAGCGATTCCACCGCAGCCGACTGTGGAGCCGCTTGCTTGAATCTGGATCCAATTACTCGCATTTTGCGTGGTGAAGGGAGCAGATCCGGAAGTGCAACAAACTCAAATGGTGCGATCGACTATCTCACGGGCCTGGTATCAGGACTCGATTGCCCGCTTCTTGTCGACCAGCGTCGACTCGATTGTGGGAAAGCTCGCGGCCAATGGTCAGTTTGACTCGGTCGCTGAACAGGTCCATGCATGGCAACAGGAGACCTACCTGCTCAAAGAGTGGCTGGCGGGGGTGGACGGCGAGCTGTTTCTTGAGTTCACTATCCCTCGCGTGGGAAGTCGCATTGATGCGGTGGTGCTTTCCGGCCGCGTCGTTTTCGTGCTTGAGTTCAAGGTTGAAGCTTCGGAGTTCGAGGCAAGCGCGAGAAATCAGGTGTGGGACTATGCGCTCGATCTCAAGAACTTCCATGAAGCGAGTCATTCGGCTCGTATCGTGCCCATTCTGATAGCCACTGGTGCCCTTTCGTCCCGGAATGCCTCGCTTGAGTTCGCAGAAGACGGTGTCGCCCGCCCACTTCTTCTGCATCCCAGTGCAGTGGGGCTGGCGATCCGCGAGGCCGCCGCTCTAGAGGTCGGACCGATTGTCGAAGCGCGAGAGTGGAGCGTAGCGCCCTATCGGCCTACTCCGACGATTGTGGAGGCTGCTCGAGCACTTTTCTCTCAGCATTCTGTGGATTCAATCGCGCGACATGACGCGGGCGCGAGAAACCTCCGGGAGACCTCCCAGCGCCTGGAAGAACTCATCGATGACGCGAGGAGCCGCTCGCGGAAGATCATCTGTTTCGTTACCGGTGTGCCTGGGGCCGGAAAGACGCTCGTGGGGCTGAATGTGGCTACCAAGCGTCGCGAGGAAGGCAATCCAACCCATGCCGTGTTCCTTTCTGGGAACGGACCGCTGGTCGCAGTGCTCCGGGAGGCCCTAACGCTTGATGAGCAGTCGCGGAATCGGGCGGCGGGCAATCGGATAACGAAAGAGGGCGCTGCAAAGCCCGTCAAAGCTTTCATCCAGAATGTCCATCACTTTCGAGATGAGGCCTTGGTTGACGACGGCCCCCCCGCGGATCGAGTGGTGATCTTTGACGAGGCGCAGCGGGCTTGGAATCTGCGGAAGACCGCGTCTTTCATGCGGCAGAAGAAGAAGCGCCCGGATTTCAATCAATCGGAGGCGGCATTCTTGATCTCCTACATGAATCGCCATTCCGATTGGGCGGCGATTGTATGTCTCGTGGGCGGAGGGCAGGAGATTCACACGGGGGAGGCGGGTATTGCCGAGTGGCTTGTGGCCTGCACTGAACAATTCCCCGATTGGCATCTATACATTTCGGACAAGCTTGTGGACTCGGAATATGCAGCTGGGCGCGCGCTGGACATGGTGACGGCCAGGGGCAAGTCACACCTTGAAGGTTCGCTGCACCTCGCGGTGTCCATGCGGTCCTTCCGTGCGGAAAGCCTGTCTGCCTTCGTCAAGGCCCTGCTGGACTGTGAAACGGAGGGCGCCAGGCGGATATTCGAATCGCTTCGTGGTCGCTATCCAATCTTCATAACGAGAGATCTCGGGGCGGCAAAGAGGTGGATACGCAAATCGGCCAGAGGAACCGAGCGCGTTGGCATGGTCGCGTCCTCTAAGGCCATGCGCCTCAAGCCTCATGCCATCGACATCCGAGTGGCAATCGACCCCGTCAATTGGTTCCTAGGGGATAGCTCCGACATTCGATCCAGCGACTATCTGGAAGATTGTGCGACCGAGTTCCAGGTTCAGGGGCTGGAACTGGATTGGGTATGCGTGAATTGGGATGGAGACCTTCGATTTGCGGGAAGCGGGTGGACCTTTCACGACTTTCGTGGAAGCCGATGGGAGTCCGTTCGCCAGGTGGAACGGCGGGCGTATTTGCGCAACGCCTACCGAGTTCTGTTGACCCGGGCTCGCCAGGGAATGGTCATCTTTGTTCCGCCGGGCGACCGGGAGGACCCGACGCGCCCGCCCGAGTACTACGACGCCACTTTTCGGTATCTGTCCAACCTGGGGCTGCCGGCCCTCGGCTAGCGCTTCTCTGCGAGGCTTCCCCACGAATCCCGCAGCGTCACCGTCCGCGTGATCCAGCGCCCGTCCCCCTCGCCGTCCACCACGAAGTAGCCGTGCCGCTCGAACTGGAATCGCTCCTCGGCCTTCGCGCCCTTCAGTGAAGGCTCCAGGTACGCGGTGATGACCTTCAGCGAATCGGGATTGAGGTCGTCCAGGTAGTCGCCCGTGGCCTTGCCCGGCGTGGCCACCTTGAAGAGCCGGTCGTAGAGGCGCACCTCGGCCTCGTGCGCGTGCGCGGCCGAGACCCAGTGGATGACGCCCTTCGTCTTGTAGTTGTTGGCGCCGGGCGTGCCCGACTTCGAGTCCGGGAAGTACTCGCAGTGCACGGCCGTCACGTTCCCGGCCGCGTCCTTCTCGCAGCCCGTGCACTTCACGACGAAGCCGTACTTCAGGCGCACCGTGTTGCCCGGGAAGAGGCGGAAGTAGCCCTTGGGCGGGCTCTCCTGGAAATCCTCGCGCTCGATCCACAGCTCGCGCGAGAAGGGCGCGGTGCGCGTGCCCCAGTCGGCCTTCTGCGGGTGGTTGGGCGCATGGCACTCCTCGACGTGCCCCTCGGGGAAGTTGTCGATGACGAGCCTGAGCGGGTCGAGCACCGCGATGCGCCGCGGCGCCACCTCGTTCAGGTGCTCGCGCATGCAGTCCTCGAGCACCGAGGGGTCGATCCAGTTGTCGCTCTTGGACACGCCGATGCGCTCGGCGAACATCCGGAAGCCCTCGGGCGTGAAGCCGCGCCGGCGCGCGCCCACCAGCGTGGGCATGCGCGGGTCGTCCCAGCCCTCGACGAACTTCTCCTGCACGAGCTTGAGGAGGAAGCGCTTGCTCATCACCGTGTGCGTGAGGTTCAGGCGCGAGAACTCGATCTGCTGCGGCAGCGGGCGCTGCAGCATGCCGTGCTGCGCCAGGCGCTCGAGCACCCAGTCGTAGAAGGGCCGCTGGTCCTCGAACTCCAGCGTGCAGATGGAGTGGGTGATGTTCTCCAGCGCGTCCTCGATGGGGTGCGCGTAGGTGTACATGGGGTACAGGCACCACTTGTCGCCCGTGCGGTGGTGGGTCGCCCGCTTGATGCGGTAGATGGCCGGGTCGCGCAGGTTGATGTTGGGCGAGGCCATGTCGATCTTCGCCCGCAGCACGTGCGCGCCGTCCTCGTGCTCGCCGTCGCGCATCTCCCGGAAGAGGCGCAGGTTCTGCGCCGGCGAGCGCAGGCGGTAGGGCGAATTGGTGCCCGCCTCGGTGAGCGTGCCGCGCGTGGCGCGCATCTCCTCGGCCGTTTGCGAGTCCACGTACGCGTCGCCGTGCTCGATGAGGCACTCGGCGAACTCGTACATGAGGTCGAAGTAGTCGGAGGCGAAGTAGAGGTACTCGTTCGTCGGGCCGAAGTCGAAGCCCAGCCACTTCACCGCGCCGATGATCGAGTCGACGTACTCCTGCTCCTCCTTCTCCGGGTTGGTGTCGTCGAAGCGCATGTGGCAGATGCCGCCGTACTCGCGCGCCAGGCCGAAGTTCAGGCAGATCGACTTGGCGTGCCCGATGTGCAGGTAGCCGTTGGGCTCCGGGGGGAAGCGCGTGCGGATGCGCGCCGGGTCGGGCGGCGCGTCGGCGTGCGTCTCGAGCTTGCCGGGCCGGCCGCCCCAGCGGCGCTGGGCGTACTTGCCGGAGGCCAGGTCCGCCTCGATGCGCTGCTTGATGAAGTTGGTGACGTGGGCGCTTTCGGGGGCGCCTTTGGAGTCGTTGGGCATGGAGCGGGCGTGGGTTGCTGCGGTGCGAAAACGCCCATTCTGGACCATTCCGGGCCCGGACGCGAAGCCATACCCCCCCGCCATTTCCCGGCGCCGGCCGCGGTGGTAGATTGCCGGCCCCACTCCCCGTGAAGGTCCCTCCATGAAGAGAATCCTCCTCGCCGGCCTGCTCCTCGCCGCCGGCTTCGCCGCGCGCGCCATGGGCCCCATCGTCGACGCGGCGTTCGTCGACGCGGCGCTCAAGCGCGGCGCCATCGTCTGGGACACGCGCGACGCGGGCGCATACGCCAAGGGCCACGTGCCCGGCTCCGTCAACGTGAACCAGGTCGGCATGGTGCTGCGCAACATGAACACGGAGGACTTCCTGCCCACGCCGCAGGTCGAGAAGGTCCTGGGCGAGGCGGGCATCGACCCGGCCAGGGAGATCGTGGTCTACGGCGCCCGCGGCAACCCCTACGCCTACTTCGCGCTCTTCACCCTGCGCTACTACGGCGCGACGAACGTGAGCGTGTTCCACGACGGCCTGGAGGGCTGGAAGGCCGCCGGCCGTCCCGTGGCCACCGAGGCCACTCGCCTCGCGCCGGTGAAGCTCTCGCTCAAGGAGCACCCGGAATTCGCGGTCACCACCGACGAGGTGGTGGCGCGCCTGCGCGACCCGAAGGTGCAGATCGTCGACGTGCGCACGCCCGGCGAGTACAGGGGCGACGACATCCGCGCCCTGCGCGGTGGCCACATCCCGGGCGCCGTGAGCATCCCCTACGAGCAGAACTGGATGGACCCGGACACGCCCGGCAAGCTGCGCAGGAAGCTCGTCGCCGACAACGCGGGCATGTCGCTCAAGGACAAGGAGTCGCTGCGCAAGCTCTACGCGAAGCTGGACCCGGCCAAGGAGACCATCGTGTACTGCCAGAGCGGCGTGCGCGCCTCCGAGACGGCCACGGTGCTCGCCTCGCTGGGCTTCCGCGACGTGAAGGTCTACGACTCCTCGTGGCTGGGCTACGGCAACCGCGTCGACGCGCCGGCCGAGGACGTGCAGTTCTTCAACGTGGGCGTGCTCAACATGAAGCTCAAGTCGATGCAGGAGCGCATCGACGACCTCGAGCGCGAGCTCGAGCAGGCGCGCGCCCGGCGCTAGCCGCCGGCGCCGGGCGGGTTCAGGGGATCTTCCGGAAGCACCCCTCGACCTGCCCGCCCGAGGCCGCGACGACCTCGCACTCGCGGCGCAGGGCCGGCCGCAGGTCCGTGTACTCGTCCTCGGCGGCCTGCTGCTCCTGGCCCAGCGCCGCCAGGGCCGCCGCGCGCTCGCCGTCGCCGCGGCGGCGCAGGACGGCGGCGATGGCCTGCAGGGCCTCGCCGGCGCCCAGCACCGCGCCCACGTTGCGGCCGGCGTCGGCGACCGCCGCCTCCACCTCGCCCGCGATCTCGCCGGAAAGGCGCGCCGCGACCTCGCTCGAGGGCGCCTCGCGCGCCAGGTGCGCGAGGTTGGTGACCACGCGCATGCGGGCACGGTAGTTCCCGTATGCCCTCGAGGAGGCGGGCGAGCCGGGCCACGCGTCGAGCGTGCGCTCCAGCACGCGCATCGCCTCCTCGGGCCGTCCGCGCACGTAGAGCGCCACCCCGTGGTTGTTGCGCAGCCGGTAGCGCGACCGGGAGCGCCGCAGCACCTCGTCGTGGCGCTCCAGCGTGCGCTCGTACAGCGGCAGCGCGTCCCAGGGGCGGGCGTCGCGCTGCGCGGCCTCGGCGGCGCAGTCCAGGGCCTCCACCACGCCGTTTCCGCCGCCGCGGTCCTCCGCCAGATCGAACGCGCGGCGACAGGCGTCGAAGGCGCGCGCGTTGGCGCCCGAGGCGAGGGCCTTGCGCGCCAGGCCCATCGCCTCCTCGTAGGTGCGCGCCTTGCCGCCGCAGCCGACCAGGGCCAGTGCCGCCAGGGTCGCCGCGAGAGCGAGCGGCGCCGGGCGCCGCGCGGACGCGGTCGCCGGGGACGTCGCGTGCGCCGGGCCAGCCATGCGGCGATGCTAGCACCGCGCGCCGGCGCGCACGCCCGCGCCGGCGGCCCTACCATGTCGGCATGAAGCCGCTTTCCGGGATCGACGCCGCGTTCCTCCAGCTGGAGACGGCAGAGACTCCCATGCACGTGGGCGCGGTGCAGCTCTACGAGCCGCCGGCCCGCGGACGCGCCGGCTGGGTCGACCGCGCCCGCGCGCAGGTCGCCGCGCGCCTGCCGCTGCTGCCGGTGCTGCGCCGGCGCCTGGCCTCGCTACCCTTCGACGTCGCGAGCCCCGTGTGGGTGGAGGACCGCGAGGTCGACCTCGACCGCCACTTCCACCGCGTGCGGCTCGCGCGTCCCGGCACGATGGCCCAGCTCGAGGCGCGCGTGGCGCGGCTGCACGCCGAGCGGCTGGACCGGGGCGATCCGCTGTGGTCCATCCACGCCATCGAGGGGCTGGCCTCGGGCGAGGTGGCGCTCTACGTGAAGGTCCACCACGCGATGCTGGACGGCGTGGCGGGCGTGCGCCTGGCCGAGGCGCTGCACGATGCCTCGCCCGCGCCGCGCAGGGTGCGCGTGCCGCCTCCCGCGCCCCTCGAAGAGACGCCCGGGCTCGGCACCCTGCTGGGCGCGGCCGTGGCGAAGAGCGCCGGCGAGTACGGCAAGCTGCTGCGCTCGCTGCCCGACGCCGCGCGCCTCGTGGGCGACGGCGTGGCCGCGCTCGCCGCGCTGGGCGGGCCCGTCCGCGGCGGCAAGGGCCTGCTGCGCGGGCCGCCCACGGCGTTCAACGTGGCCATCACCGGCGAGCGCGCGTTCGCCACGGCCTCGATCCCGCTCGCCGAGGTGAAGGCCGTCGCGAAGCGCCACGGCGCGAAGGTGAACGACGTCGTGCTGGCGATCGTGGGCGGGGCGCTTCGCCGCGCGCTCGTGGAGGCGGGCGGGCTGCCGAAGAAGCCCCTGGTGGCCGCGATGCCGGTGTCGCTGCGCGCGGACGGCGACACGGCGTACTCGACGCGCGCCACGCTCGTGGTCGCGAGCCTCGCCACGCACCTCGCGCACCCGCTGGCGCGACTGGAGGCCATCCGCGACTCGGCGGGACGCGCCAAGGCCTTCACCGTCAAGGCGAAGGCCGTCCTGCCGGTGGACTTCCCGTCGCTGGGCGCGCCGTGGGTGCTCTCGGCGATCGCGCGCGCCTACGGGGTGGCGCAGGGCCTGCGGGCCTTCCCGCCGCTCGCGAACGTGGTGGTGTCCAACGTGCCGGGCCCGGCGGCGCCGCTCTACCTCGCGGGCGCCCGCCTTCGCGCGTGGTGGCCCGCCTCCATCGTCGAGCACGGCCTGGGCCTGAACGTCACCGTGCAGTCCTACGCCGGCTCGCTCGACTTCGGGATCGTGGCGGCGCGGGCGGCGATGCCCGGCGTGCGCGCGCTGGCCGGCGCGCTGTACGATGCGCACCGGGAACTCACCCGCCTGCGGCGATGAAGAAGACGCACCACCTGGAGCACTGGTACGACTACGGCCTCATGCGCGCGCCCGGCGTGCTGCGCCTGGCACTGGAGTGGCGCGCGCCGTGGGAGTACGGCGCCTCCCTCCTGCTGCGCCCGCTGCTCGAGCAGTCGCCGCGCGGCGATGGCCACCCGGTGCTCCTCTTCCCGGGCCTGCTCGCCACGGACCGCACCACCGCGCCGCTGCGCGGCTTCCTGGAGTCGCTGGGCTACGCGCCGTACGGCTGGGGCCAGGGCGCGAACCGCGGGCCGCGCGAGGGCGTGATGGACGCGTGCCGCCGCCGGCTCGCGGAGATCCACCGCCGCCACCGGCGCAAGGTCTCGCTCGTGGGCTGGTCGCTGGGCGGCATCTACGCGCGCGAGCTCGCCAAGGAGACGCCCCGCGCCGTGCGGCTGGTCGTCACGCTGGGCACGCCGTTCACCGGCCACCCCAAGGCCACCAACGCCTGGCGCCTCTACGAGAAGGTGACGGGCCACCGCATCGGCTCGGCGGACATCCACGAGCCGCTGCGCGTGCCGCCGCCCGTGCCCACCACCTCGATCTTCAGCCGCACCGACGGCATCGTCGCGTGGCAGTGCAGCGTGGAGAAGGCCGGGCCCCTGCACGAGAACATCGAGGTCGAGGCGAGCCACCTGGGCCTGGGCTTCAACCCGCTCGCCTGGCACGCCATCGCCGACCGCCTCGCGCAGCCCGAGGGGCGGTGGAAGCCCTTCGCGCGCGAGGGCGCCCGCGCCTGGCTCTACCGCGACCCGCGGCGTCCCGGATGGTTCTAGCGCGCCGATGCCCACGCTGACCGCGAACGGCCTCTCGCTCGCGGTGGAGTCGCAGGGGGACCCGTCCGCGCCCGCCATGCTGCTGGTGATGGGCCTGGGCATGCCGCTCGTCTTCTGGCCCGACGCGCTGGTCGAGGGGCTCGTCGCCGCGGGCTTTCGCGTCGTGCGCTTCGACAACCGCGACTGCGGCGCCTCGCAGCGCGTGGCCGACGGGCCGCGACTGGCGATCCCCGTGGCGATGGCGCGCGCGATGATGGGCATGCCGGTGGACGCGCCCTACACGCTCGCGGACATGGCGCTCGATGCGGCGGGCGTCCTGGACGCGCTGGGCATCGCCCGCGCGCACGTCGTGGGCGCCTCGCTCGGCGGCATGATCGCGCAGGTGCTCGCGGCCCGGCACCCGGCGCGCGTGGCGAGCCTCGCCAGCGTGATGTCCGGCAGCGGCAACCCGTACACGGCCGTCGCGCGCCCGCGCGCCCTCTCGGCGATCCTGCACAAGCCCGCCGACCCCGGCAGCGTCGAGAGCGTGACCGGGCACCTGGTGCAGGTGATGGGGGCCATCGGCAGCACGCGCTTTCCCCCGGACCCGGCGGCGCTTCGCGCGCACTGCGAGCGCACCGCGCGGCGCGGCTACGACTCGCGCGGCGTGGCGAGGCAGATCCTGGCGATGCTGGCCTCGGGGGACCGCCGCGAGGAGATCCGCGGCATCACGGCGCCCACGCTCGTCATCCACGGCGACGACGACCCGCTCATCCCGCGCTCGGCCGGCCGCGAGGTCGCGCGCCTGGTGCCGGGCGCGCGCCTGCTGGAGATCGAGGGCATGGCGCACGACCTGCCGCTGCCGCTGCTGCCCGGCATCGTCGAGGCGCTCGCCGCGCACGCCCGCGCCGCGGACGCTAGCGCTGGGCGGCGCGCAGGTCCTTGAGCGTCGCGAACGGTCCGTCGAGAAGCGTCGCGCCGAATCGCAGCGCGGCGTGCGCCTTGCCCTTCGCGGGGTCCGGCCCGCCCAGCCGGTAGGCCTTCCAGCCGGCGAGGCTCATGTTCCCGTCGAGCTGGCGGCCGATGGGCGAGCCGCTCGCGCGGCCCGTGAACGACCAGCGCCGGCGCGTGCCGGGCTTGTCGCCCGGCTCCTCGACCGTGAGCGCGAAGTCGATGTCCTTCAGGTCCGGGCGCGAGACGGTGCCGGTGAGGGTCCAGGGCGCGGCGAACTTCGCCGTGGCGCTGGGCGTGAAGGCGAGGATGGGCTCGGCGCGGCCCTCGGCCTTCACGGTCCTCGTGCCGAAGAGCTTCGAGGGGCCCTCGGGCACGGCGATGTCCAGCAGGCGCGTGAGGATCTTGAGGTTGAGCACGGCCACGTCCAGCGCGTCCACCTCGAAGCCCTTCTCGGGCGTGAAGCCGCGCGCGGCCATCAGCGAGCCGCCGAGCAGGAGCAGCGCGCCTTTCGTGCGCGTCTTCGCGCCGGGCGTGTCCAGCTCGATGAGCACGTCGGAAGGGTCGTCGAAGGTGTGGAAGGTCCACGTGGCCGTCTCGCCGCCCGGCGGCACCTTCACGCTCAGGCGGTAGTCGCCCAGCACGGCCCACGCGGAGGGCTTCTCCCGCGCCGCCTCGCCCACGGGCGGGTGGCCGGGCGGCATCGCGGCGGGCGCGGCCGGGGTGGACGGCGCCGCGGCGCAGGGCGCGGCGAGGAGGGCGAGCGTGAGAAGGGCGGCGTTTCGCATGGTGGCCGCCATTGTGCCGCAGGCCGGCCGCCCGCGATTGACGGCCGGCAAGGCGGGCGGCTCACTCCTCCCAGCGGAAGCGCGCGATGGCGATCGCGGCGCACGCGGCCGCCGCGGCGAGAAGCCCGGCGGCCGGCACGAGCGCGGTCCCGAATCCCAGGCCGCGCCAGGTGGCGGCCTCCAGCCCGTCGATGGCCCAGCGCGTGGGCACCGCGAGCGTGGCCGCCTGGAGCCAGTCGGGGAACACGAAGGTGGGCACCCACGCGCCGCCCAGCATCACGAGCAGGAGCGTGGCCACCACGGCGATGCCGCGCGTGGCCTCGGGCGTGCGGCCCAGCGAGGCGACCAGCAGGCCGAAGCTCGCGGTGAGCACCGAGAAGGCGAACCCGACGAGCGCGAACCCGGCGGCGCTGCCCTCGATGCGAACGCCGAACACCGCGACGGCGGCCGCGTAGATGGCCAGGAGCAGGCCGAAGGCGATGACCGTGCCCGAGGCCACGCGCGAGGCGAGCAGGGCGGCGCGCGAGACCGGCGCGGCGCGCAGGCGCTTCCACAATCCCTGCCGCCGCATCAGCAGCAGCGCCATGCCGGCCTCGATGCCCATGAAGAGGATGAACTGCACCGCCATGCCGGCGAAGGCGTGCGAGTAGGCGTTGTAGCGCCGTCCCGCGCCGGAGGTGACCGCCTCGTCCTTCGTCGCGAAGGGCATCGTGAACCCGGGCATCGCCTTTCCGCTGGCGGCCTGGCCATCACCCGGGGCGCGCTCGCGCAGCTGCAGGCGCTCCACGGCGTCGAACAGCGTGCCCAGGTCGCGGCGCGTGGCCTCGTCCACCGTGCGGCTCGCGGCGAGCTCGCGGCGCGAGGCCTCGATGGCCTTCGGGCCCATCTCCGGGCCGAAGGCGGCCGAGCTCACCGCCTGCATCGCGTGCTGCGCGAGCAGGCCCTTCACCAGCGAGAGCGTCACCGCCTGCGACGGGTCGTAGAGGATCGCGATCTCGGGCTTGGCGCCATCCGGGCGGAAGAAGCCCGCGGCGGCGGCTTCGCCGAATCCCGGCGGGATGACGACGGCGGCGCGCGCCTTGCCCTCGCGGACGCGCGCGCGGGCCGCCGGTTCCGCGGCTTCCTCGATGGCGAAGGTCTCGTCGGCCTTCATGGCGGCCACGATCTTCGCGGCCACGGCGCTCGCGTCCAGGTTCGTCACGGCCAGGGGCACGCGCGAGGGCTTCTTCGGCGCGCCGCCGAGCACGGCGCCGAAGAAGGCGGCGATGAGGATGGGCGCCACCAGCGAGACGAGCAGCGCGCGGCGGTTGGCGAGGAAGAGCGCGACGTCGGCGCGGGCGAGGGCGAGGACGGGTCCCATGGTCAGTCCCTCGTGGCGCGGCCGGTGAGGTGCAGGAACACGCCCTCGAGCGTGGCGCCGCCCGTCACGCGCGCCGAGAGGCCGCGGGCGGCGAGGAGCGCGAGGAGCTCCTCGTCGACGGGGCCGTCGATCTCCAGCCGCGGCGGCCCCGCCTCGGGCAGCCGCGCGCGAAGGCCCGCCACCGTGTCGTCGGCGATGACGCGCCCGTGGTCCACGATCACCACGCGGTCGCAGAGGCGCTCGACCTCCTCCATGTAGTGCGTGGTGTAGACGAGCGCCTTGCCGCGGCCGCGCAGCGTCTCGAGGTTGGCGAAGATGGCGTTGCGGCTCTGCGGGTCCACGCCCACCGTCGGCTCGTCCAGCACCAGCACCTCGGGGTCGTGGATGAGCGCGCAGGCGATGTTCAGGCGCCGCTTCATTCCGCCGCTGAAGGTCGACGGCCGCGCGCGGGCGCGGTCGGCCAGGCCCACCAGCTCGAGGGCGGCCGCGATGCGCTCCTCGAGCAGGCGCCCGCCCACGCCGTAGAGCGCGCCGAACAGGCGCAGGTTGGCGGCCGCGGGCAGGTCCTCGAAGAGCGCGATGTCCTGCGGCACCAGGCCGATGCGGCGCTTGGCCGGGCTCGCGCCCTCGCCGACGGGATCGCCCGCGAGCGTCACGCGGCCGCGGTCCGGCGCGAGGATGCCGCAGAGCATCGCCACGGTGGTGGACTTGCCGGCCCCGTTGGGGCCCAGCAGGCCGACGATCTCCCCCGCGCGCGCCTCGAGGCTCACGCCGGCGACGGCCTCGCGGCCTGCGAAGGACTTGCCCAGGTCGATTGCGGACAGCATGCAGGCTCCCTTGTTCGGTCGAGGGGCGCATCGTATCGGCCCGCCGGCACCGGGCGGGGACGGGTTGCGACGGACGGCGCCGGCGGGGCGCCGGTGGTCCGGCGCGGGCGCGAGCGGGGCCGGGGAGCCGGCCGGCGCGGGAAATGAGTTTCGCAATGGCAGGTTGCCAACACAAATGCGAACGATTAGCATTAAGAGAACTCCCAACCCGGAACCCGCCATGAAACGCCTCGCCCTCGCCGCCCTGCTCCTCGCCCTCGCCGCCCCCGTCCTCGCCGCCGACGAGGTGCGCCTGGTGATCGAGAACCACCGCTTCAGCCCGGACCGCGTGGAGGTTCCCGCCGGCCGCAAGGTGAAGCTCGTGGTCGAGAACCGCGACGCCACCCCGGAGGAGTTCGAGAGCCACTCGCTCAAGCGCGAGAAGGTGATCCCCGGCAAGAGCACGGCGGTGATCTCCATCGGCCCGCTCAAGGCCGGCGAGTACAAGTTCTTCGGCGAGTTCCACGAGAAGACCGCCCAGGGCGTCGTCGTCGCCCGCTAGGAGATCGCCCATGCTCGGCACCGCGCTCATCGTCTTCCGCGAGGTCCTCGAGGCCGCGCTGATCATCGGCATCGTGGCCGCCGCCACGCGCGGCATCGCCGGGCGCTGGCCGCGCCTGCTGGCCGGCGTGGGCCTGGGCCTCGCCGGCTCCTGCGCCGTGGCTTTCGGGGCCGAGGCCATTTCCGGCCTGGCCGACGGCATGGGCCAGGAGCTCTTCAACGCCGGCGTGCTCTTCACGGCGGTGGCCATGCTGGCCTGGCACAACCTGTGGATGGCGCGGCACGGCCGGGAGCTCGCGGCCAGCGCGCGCGCCGTGGGCCAGGACGTTCGCGAGGGGCGCCGCGAAATGGGCGTGCTCGCGATCGTGGTGGCCCTGGCGGTGCTGCGCGAGGGCTCGGAGACGGTGCTCTTCCTCTACGGCGTCTCCCTCGGCGGCCGCGCGAGCGCGGGGACGATGCTCGCGGGCGGCGCGGTGGGCCTGGCCGGCGGCGTGCTCGTGGGCTGGCTCCTCTACGCGGGGCTGCTGCGCATCCCGCTGCAGTGGTTCTTCCGCGCCACCTCGGCGCTCGTGCTGCTGCTCGCCGCGGGCATGGCGGCGCAGGGCGCGCGCTTCCTCATCCAGGCGGACCTGCTGCCGCAGCTCGCCTCGCCGGCGTGGGACACCTCGGCCTTCGTGTCCGACGACTCCGCCATCGGCACGCTCCTGCACGGCCTGGTGGGCTACGAGGCGCAGCCCGCGGGCATGCAGGTGGTGTTCTTCGCGCTCGTGGCCGTGGGGCTCGCGGCCGGCATGGCCTGGACCGCGCGGCGCGACCGCACGGTGGCCGCGGCCTAGCCCCGGCGCCCGTCCCGGCCCGCCCGCGCGCGCCAGCGGCGCACGACGGCGTGCGCCACCACGCCCAGGATGCCCGCGGCGACGAGGCCCCCGAAGAGCCAGCCCTCCGCCGCCTTCACGTCGTCGAGGAAGGACCCGGCGGCCTCGCCCAGCACCCAGCCCGCGCCGGCCACCACGGGGGCCCACAGGAGCGCGCCGATCACGTTGAAGACGAGAAACTTCCACGCGGGACAGCGTCCGGCGCCCAGCAGCACGGGCCCGGCGATGCGAAGGCCGTAGAGGAACCGCAGCGCCACGATCACCGGCGCGTGCCAGCGCGCGAGCAGGGCGTCCACCTGCCCGGCCCGCGCCGCGGCGGCCGGAAAGCGCGCGAGCACGACCTTGCCGTGCCGGCGCCCGAGGTGGAAGAAGAGCTGGTCGCCAGCCACCGCGGCCACGGCCGCGATCGCCACCACGGCCGGAAACTCGAGGTAGCCGCGGTGGGCGGCCAGGCCCGCCAGGACGAGCACGGTCTCGCCCTCCAGGAACGCCCCGGCGGCCACCGCGAAGTAGCCGTATTGGGAGACGAGGGCGGCGAGGTCCACGGCGGGCTTCCGGGGTCAGCGACGGGGGGCCGGCGCCGCGGGGCGGGGATTGATAATCCGCAATTGCGAATCATTCCTATTGATGATAGGATGCTCGCGAATCCCGGCCTTCCGGGCCCGACTCCAGGAAACCGCGATGTACGTGTGCAACTGCAACGGCGTCACCGAACGCGAAATCCGCCAGGCCGTCGAGCTGGGCGCCGACTCCCTGGCGCAAGTCTCGGCGGAGCTGGGCGTGGCCACCTGCTGCGGGCGCTGCCGGTGCGACGCGAAGCGCGTGATCCGCGAGCACAAGGCCGAGATGCGCGCGCTGGGCGCGGCCTGCCCCGCCTGAGCGGCCGCCGGCGCCGGGCGAGAAAACGGCCACCCGTGGGTGGCCGTTCGCTTTCGCGGCGGGCGCAAGCTCAGCTCGCCTCGCCCATCTGCGACTGCAGGTAGTTCGCGAGGCCCACCTTCTCGACGAGCTCGAGCTGGGTCTCGGCCCAGTCGATGTGCTCCTCGGTGTCGTCCAGGATCGCCTGCAGCACGTCGCGCGAGACGTAGTCGCGCACGCTCTCGCAGTGGGCGATGCCCTCCTTGATCGTGGCCTGCGCGCCCTGCTCCAGGCGCAGGTCCGCGGCGAGCGCCTCGGGCACCGTCTCGCCGATGGAGAGCTTGTGCAGGTCCTGCAGGTTGGGCAGGCCCTCGAGCACGAGGATGCGCCCGATGAGCCGGTCCGCGTGCTTCATCTCGCCGATGGACTCCTCGTGCTCCTTCTTCGCGAGGGCCCCGAAGCCCCAGTTGGCGAACATGCGCGAGTGCAGGAAGTACTGGTTGACCGCCGTGAGCTCGTTCACCAGCTGCTTGTTCAAGTGCCGGATGACCGCCTTGTCGCCCTTCATGGGGAAGCCTCCTTCGCGGTGGGCCAGGCGCCATGGTAGCGGCGGGCGGCGGCCGCGCCAATCGAGGCGCCGCGCCGCCGGCATGGGTATCATCCGGGCGAGAACCGCCCCGATGCGGCAGAAGAGACACCCCGCGACCCCGGAGACCCCCCAATGGAACCGCTCAAGACGTCGGCCGACGTCCTATTCATCCTGCTCGGCGCGATCATGGTGCTCGCCATGCACGCCGGCTTCGCCTTCCTCGAGCTCGGCACGGTGCGCCGCAAGAACCAGGTGAACGCCCTCATGAAGATCCTGGTGGACTTCGCGGTGTCCACCATCGCGTACTTCTTCGTGGGCTACGCGGTGGCCTACGGCACGACGTTCTTCACCGGCGCGGAGAGCCTCGCGGGCAAGAGCGGCTACGAGCTCGTGCGCTTCTTCTTCCTGCTCACCTTCGCGGCGGCCATCCCGGCCATCGTCTCCGGCGGCATCGCCGAGCGCTCGCGCTTCAACCCGCAGATCGCGGCGACCTGCGCGCTGGTCGGGCTCGCCTACCCTTTCTTCGAGGGCATCGCCTGGAACCAGGCCCTCGGCGTGCAGGCCGCGCTCAAGTCCGCCTTCGGCGCGGAGTTCCACGACTTCGCGGGCTCCGTGGTCGTGCACGCCTTCGGGGGCTGGGTGGCCCTGGCCGCCGTGCTGCTGCTGGGCCCGCGCCACGGCCGCTACACGAAGGACGGCCGCGTGGTCGCCTTCCCGCCGTCGAACATCCCCTTCCTCGCGCTGGGGGCGTGGGTGCTGTCGGTGGGCTGGTTCGGCTTCAACGTGATGAGCGCGCAGACGATCGACAAGGTGAGCGGGCTGGTGGCGGCCAATTCGCTCCTCGCCATGGCCGGGGGCACGATCGCGGGCCTCGTCGTGGGCCGCAACGACCCGGGCTTCGTGCACAACGGGCCGCTCGCGGGCCTGGTGGCGGTGTGCGCCGGCTCGGACGTCATGCACCCGCTGGGCGCGCTGGCCACGGGCCTCGTGGCCGGCGGGCTCTTCGTCGCGATGTTCAACGCGACGCAGAACCGCCTGCGCATCGACGACGTGCTGGGCGTGTGGCCGCTGCACGGCCTGTGCGGCGCGTGGGGCGGGATCGCCTGCGGCCTCTTCGGGCAGAAGGCGCTGGGGGGGCTGGGCGGCGTGTCGCTCGCGAGCCAGCTCGCGGGGACGGCGCTCGGCGTGGCCACGGCGCTCGCGAGCGGCTTCGCGATCTACGGCGCGCTCAAGGCCGTCGTGGGCATCCGCCTGGACGCGGAGGAGGAATTCGAGGGCGCGGACCTCTCGGTCCACCGCATCACGGCCACGCCCGAGCGCGAGGAGCGCGCCTAGCGACTCAGGGCAGCACGCCCGCCGCTTCCCAGTGCAGGCCGAGCGACCAGTAGCGCTCGGCGGACGGCGCGCCGGCGCGCGTGACCCAGGTGAGGTCGACGTCGAAACCCTCGGCGAGCGACCAGCGCCCGCCCGCCCGCAGCCAGGGCTTCGCGGCGTTCTCGCCGAAGGCCTCGGCGACCGCGGTGAAGGCGGCGGTCACGGGCTTTTCCACGGCCACGCCCCAGAGCGTGAGGTTGCGCGCGTCCTGGCGGTTGCGCGCGGTGCCGAGGTTCAGGTGCACCAGCCAGCGCGTGTCCTTGTCCGCACCGAAGCCCAGGCTCACGGGGACGATGACGAACGGGTCGCCCCAGTCGTTCTTCGCCTCGCGCAGCGGGTCGCGGACGACGCCCGCGACCAGGCCCACGCCCCAGTCCCCGTCGTCGATGGAGCGGAAGGCGTGCTTGCCCTGCACGAACGTGGCGGAGGTCGCGCTGTGGCCCGCCTCGTGCGTGCGCACGGCGCCGGCCTGCCACTCGACGCCGAAGAGCCCGCAGGCGGGCACGAAGGAGAAATCCGTGACGCGGCCGCGCGTGCGGTCCACCCAGGACTCGAGCTGGCAGGCGCGGTCGTCCAGCGTCGCGGCATCCTCGGTGTTGAGGGGGCGGCCCGCGAACGCGGCCGGGGGCAGGAGGAGGAGGGCGAGGAGGGCGGGCAGTCCGGTCTTCATGGCGTCGTCGCGGCGCCCCGGAACGGGCGCCGTCGACGAAGGGTATCGGCCGCCGCCCGCGACCACTTGAGCGCGCGCAAGGCGCGCCGGCTCAGCGCCGGGCAGGGCAGGTGTTCAGGCCGATGAGCGGGTACAGGGGGCAGAAGCCGATGAGGCCCGTGGCGAGGGGCACCAGGCCCACGAGGCCCCAGTAGCGGGCGCTGGACGCGCTCACGAAGAAGAAGGCGAGGAGGGCGATGCCCGCCGCGATGCGCAGGATCCTGTCGATGCCGCCGACGTTGGCTTTCATGCTGGGTCTCCGGATGGGTTGGGGGAACGCCCCGAACGCTACGCGAGCGGCCCGCGGATCGTCTGTGACCGCGGTTACACAGCGCCTCAGCGCCCCCCCGCCAGGGACCCGAGCCCGCCCGGATCGCGCACCGTGACGCGCCCGCGCCCCAGGGCGACCAGCCCCCGGTCCTCGAAGTCGCTGAGCAGCCGGCTCACGATCTCGCGCACGCTGCCCAGCTCGGCGGCGATGTCCTGGTGGCGCGCGGCGACCTCGGGCCCGTGCGCCAGCAGCCAGGCGGCCAGGCGCTGGTCCAGGCGGTGGAAGGCCACCTCCTCCACGAGCGTCATCAGCTCGCCCAGGCGGTCGGCGAAGAGCGCGTGCACGTAGTCGCGGAAGGCGGGCGAGCCGGCCATCAGCGCGTCGAAGAGCTCGCGCGGCACCGCTACGAGCGTCGTCTCGGACTCGGCGATGCCGGTGGCGGCGTGCTCGCGCCGCGACAGCAGGCAGCTCGAGGTGAGCAGGCAGCTCTGCCCCGGCCCCACGCGGTAGAGCACGATCTCGCGCCCGGAGGGCGAGAGCTTGGCCACCTTCACGCGGCCGGCGATCACGAGGGGGAAGGCGCCGCAGGGGCTCCTCTCGTCGAAGAGGTGTGCGCCGGCGGGCACCTGCATCGCCTGGCACTCGGCCTCCAGGCGACCGGCCAGCGCCGGCGGCAGCCCGGCGAGCACGGGAAACGCTTCCCGCGCCCGGGCCAGGGCCTGCGCGACGGGGGGCGCGGCCATGCTCAGTTGGGCGCCATCACCCGCTGCATCGCCTCCGTGAGGGGGTGCTCGGCCTGGCGCGCGCGGATGTTCGCGATCCAGTCGGCGGGGACCGCGAAGTTGAGGTTCTGCCCCGAGCGGTGCTGGAAGGTCATGATCCCCACGAGGCGGCCGTACGCGTCGAAGAGCGGCCCGCCCGAGGAGCCGGGGGAGATGGGCGCGGTGGTCTGGATCACGCGGCCCTGCGGCAGCTCGCGCATGCCGGAGACGATGCCGTCGCTGATCGTGAGGTCCAGCCCCTGCGGCGCGCCGATCGCGTAGACCTTCTGGCCCGTCTTGAGCGTGTCGGCCGAGCCGATGGGCACCGCCGGCGCCGTGAGGCCCAGGACCGAGAGCTTGCACAGGTCGTACTCCTCGTCGGCCACCTCGACGCTCGCGGAGAACTGCTCGCCGCCCACCTTCACCGAGAGCGTGCCGCCGGCCGCGGTGGCCACGTGGCAGTTGGTGACCACGGTGCCGATGCCCGTCACCACGCCGCTGCCCAGGGCCGCGGCGCGGCCGGCGACGTCGTAGACCGTGATGCGCGCGGTGCTGCGCGAGAGGTCGGCGAAGAGGTCCTCGGCGGAGCGCACCACGGGCGCCGGCGGCGGCGCGGGCTTCGCGGGCGCCGCGGCCTCGGGACGCAGCTCGCGCTGCGCCACGATCTGCGGCGGAGGACGGGACGGCGAGCGCACGAGGAAGTAG
>JAKOWJ010000271.1 GCA_029781595.1 Pseudomonadota bacterium
TAGTACTCCGGCACCGCGGGCGCGCCCGGCGGCAGCACCACCCACGACTGCTTCGAGGCCGTGAAGATGTGGATGTCCGGCGGCAGCCGGTCCGGGTCGTCCAGCGTGCCCACGCGCACGAAGCGCACGCGCCGGCCCGCGCCCGCGTAGTGGCTCCACACCGCGAGGCGGCAGTGCGGGCAGCGCGCGACGAGCTGGCCCTGGCCGCTCTCCGAGGGCGTGTCCACCAGCTCGGGCTCCACCCCGAGGATCGTCACCAGCTCGGACTCGATCATGGCGTTGAGCGCGAAGGAGGCGCCCGACTCGCGCTGGCACCAGCGGCAGTGGCAGCAGTGCACGAAAAGCGGCCTCGCCTCCAGGCGGTAGCGCACGCGGCGGCAGTCGCAGCCGCCCTCGAGCGCGAACGCGTTCGTCCCGTTCATCGCGGTTCTCCCTTCGTGTGGGTCCCGCGCCATTGGAGCATGGCGGGCGCGCCCGGGCCACGCGCCGTAACAAGCCGGAACAGTCCTGCCTGCGCTCAGGCCGAGGTCGTGGGGGCGTCGGGGTTGAAGGCCAGGCGCGGCTGCACGAGCCAGCCCACCTGCACGATCCCTGCGACGAATGCCGGCCAAACCGCCCAGGCGAGTCCCGAGGTCCACGCGCCGGGCACCAGCAGCAGCAGCGCGCACAGGCCCGCGAAGAGCGCGCCCGCCGTGACGGCGCGCCAGGCGGGCCCGGCGCCGCGCGGCAGGAACACCCAGGTCCACGAGCCCGCGAGGCCCAGCAGCCCCGCGAAGCCCCACAGCGCCATCATCGCGGGCGAGCCCGGGTGCGCCTTCGCCGGCGTGGCCAGCGCCTGCAGGCCGCCGGCGAGC
Organism: Pseudomonadota bacterium; assembly: GCA_029781595.1. GTDB lineage: Bacteria > Pseudomonadota > Gammaproteobacteria > Burkholderiales > Usitatibacteraceae > FEB-7. Next base: position 855 of record JAKOWJ010000271.1, read on the forward strand.
GAGAGGGCGAAGTAGATGCCCAGCCCGGTGGTGGCCGGCAGGGAGGCCAGCAGCGCGAACAGGCCCTTCACCAGCCGGCGCCGCCCGCGGCTCACGGCGCGCGCTCCCGGTTGGCCCAGGACGCGTTCTGCAGCACCACGCGGTAGCCGTCGGCATCGGCGAAGGTGCGCCCCTGCGCCGCCCAGTACGGGTTGAAGGGCGCCACCTCGCAAAAGCCCGCGGCCAGCGCGCGCTCGCAGGCCGCGCGCCAGGGGGCCGCGTCCGGCAGGTAGAAGACGAGCAGGTCCTCCGGCGTGGGCGCGGGCGCCACGGGGTGCGCGCGGCACGCGGTGAGCTCCAGGTGCCAGCCCAGGCCCTCGTGGCCCAGCATCACGCCGTCGAAGCCCTCGTGGTCGCGGAAGGCCCCCACCACGGCGAACCCGAGCCCCTCGCGGTACATCGCCGTCGCGCGCGCCACGTCCGCCACGGGCCTCGCCACGCGCAGGTGCGCGCGCATCAGCGCGCCCCCCGCCCGGTCCACAGCAGCGCCACCACGCCCGCCACCACGGCCACGTCCGTGGCGCGCGCGGCGCCCGCCAGCAGCTTCACGCGGGCGTCCCCCATCGCGAAGGGCTGCGCGCCCCACAGGAACTTCCAGAACTGCACCTGCGCCTCGCGGTCGCGCGGCAGGAGCGAGGCGAGCTGGCGGTTGGTGGGCCGGCCCAGCGCGTTGTACACGGGGTAGTGGCGCGTCCTGAGCTCGCGCAGCAGCAGGGAGCGCAGCACGAGGCTCAGCGCGATGGCCACGAGCATGCCGATGAAGGCGACGCCCGCGATCGTGCGCAGCTGGTCAGGGCCCATCGCGCTCCGCGGGCGGAAGCGGCGGGTCGGCCGGCGCCTGCGCCGCCGCGAGCGCCTCGCGCGCCTCGCGCTCGCGCTTGCGCCGCATCACGCCCAGGCGCCAGCGCGCGAGTCCCGCGGCGTAGCCCATGAAGTAGCCCGCCAGCAGGCCGAAGGCCACCAGGGTGAGGGGGCTGCGCACGAAGCCCTGCGCGCCGCTCGCCGCCTCCTCCACCGAGCGCTGGATCTCCACGACGCGCCAGGCGACGCGCGCGAGGAAGAGGACGGAGAGCGCGAGGCCCAGGTGCCGGTTGGGCGTGTAGAAGAGGCCCTGCTTCGTGGGCTCGAAGGTCGTGGTGCGCAGCCCGTACACCGACAGGGCGGCGCCCGCCGCGAGCCCGCCCGCGAGGAACCAGAGGCGCTCGGGGTGCGTGCGCGTGGCCAGCGCGACGAGCAGCACGATGAGCGGGAAGATCGCGAGCGTCACCCAGGGCCGGATGCGCGACAGGCGCTGGCGGCCGACCATTCGCTTGTAGCGCGCCCAGCCGCGCCAGAGGAGGAGCGCGAAGAACGCGAAGAGCGCGAGGTTGGGGACGAGCGGGGCGGCCATGGCCCGCCATTCTGCCGGAAAATCCGGCGCGGCCCCTGCGGGCTCAGCCGCGCCGCCGCGCTTGCCAGTCGGCGCGCAGCAGGCCGTACAACGCCGAGTCGGACTTCTCGCCCGCGACGATCCAGCGCTCCCGGAGCAGGCCCTCTCGCGCGAAGCCCAGCCGCCCGAGCAGGCGCGCGGAGGCTTCGTTGCGCGGGTCGATGTCCGCCTCCACGCGGTTGAGCCCGAGCGCGCCGAAGCCGTGCGCGAGCAGCGCTTCCAGCGCCTCGGTCATGAGACCCGCGCCCCACGCGTCGAAGGCGAGGTTGTAGCCCATCTCCGCGCGGCGGCTCGATGCGGCGAATGCGAAGAGCGTGCAGGTGCCGACGATCGCGCCGCCATCGGCCGGCTCCAGCCCCAGGCGCAGCGCCTCGCCCGCGGCCATCGCCGCCGCGTCATTCGCCACGAGCGCGCGCGCCTGCTCCAGCCCCTGCCACGGCGGCGTGCTCCAGTAGCGCATCACGCGCGCGTCGCCGAAGATCGCCAGCAGCGCCGCCTCGTCGCCCTCTCGCAGGGGCCGCAATCGCAGCCTCGGCGTGTGCAGCACCGGCGAGTCGAAGGCGCCCATTGCCGCCTCAGCCACCCGCGCCGCCCGCCAGGCGCTCGCGCACGAGCCGCTCGGCCTCGCCCGTCACGAGCGGGGCGGGCACGGGGATGCGCGCGCCGGTGCGCAGGCAGAAGCGCCAGACCGAGGGCAGGCGCTTCACTTCGGCGAGCTCGGGCCACGCGACCTCCAGCCGCTCGTTGGCGGTCCGGAAGGCGAGGCGCGCCTCGTCCAGGTCCAGGGCGACCGCGCGGTCGGCCAGGCGCGCCAGGCGCCGCGGCGCCTGCCGCGGCAGCCACCACAGCGCGACCCCCCACGCGATAGCCAGGACCACGAGCAGTCCCGGCGGCACGAGCGCCAGCCAGCCCAGCCAGTGCGCCTGGCCTCGCAGGCCGAAGTACGCCACCGCCAGGCTCGCGGCCACCACGGCGAGGAAGCGCCGGTCGAAGAGGCGCCGGCCGTGGGAGAGCCACTCCTCGCGCACGGCGCGCGCGAAGAGCGCGTCGGTCATCTCGAAGCGCAGCTCGATGCCCGCGCCCATCGGCTCGACCGGGCGGGCGCCGGTGCTCAGGGGCGCCGGGCCGCCAGGGCCTCGAAGAACGCGAGGATGCCGGCCTCGCCCATGTGGCGGGCGTCCGCGAGCTCGCCCGCGCGCGTCGATTCCAGCACCTTGCCGCGCGGCGAGAGCAGCGCCACGGCCGGGATGCCCTTCTTCAGCGGCACGCCGTAGAAGGCGGCCACGTCGAGGTTGCGGTCGAACTTGCCCACGTCCACCTTCACCACGGCGAAGTGCGAGTGGACCAGCTCGCCGGTGGCGCCCGTCTTCATCGACTGGTCGAGCAGGCGGCAGTCGGGGCACCAATTGGCGCCGAAGACGAGCAGCACGCTCTTCTTCGCCTCGCGTGCGCCGGCGAGCGCGGCGCGGATCTGCGCCTTGGCGTCGGCGCCCTCGTCGTAGGGGTGCTTGTCCGGGGAGGGCCCGGCCGCCGCCAGGGCCAGCGCGGGAAGCAGCGCGGCCAGGGCCGCCGCGCGTCGCAGCAGGGAAGGGATCATGCTTCGCTCCGTCTCGTCCGCGGCGCTAGCCGTCGGGGAATTCGTCGGCGAGCTCGCGAAGGAAGCGGCGCGCGATGCGCACTTCCTCCTCCTCCGCCTCGCTGAGCGCGCGCATCGGCTCCCAGCGCGTGGCGAGCCCGGCGCGCGCCGCGGCCTCGCGCGCCTCGTCCTCGGTGGCGAAGCGCTCCGCGGAGAGCGCCGCCCAGTCGTCCGTGCAGCACAGCAGGAACACGCCGTCGCTCGCGAGGTTCTCGGCGATGGCCAGGCGCGCGACCTGCCCGGCCTCCAGCGACACGCCGCCGGAGACGAACCCCGCGGGCGCGCCGCCCGGGTCCGCCACCGCCGCGTGCGCGACGACGCGCGTGCCGTCGAGGAGGAAGGGGGGCTCGCTCACTGCGGCGAGAGCGACCACATGCGCACGACGAGCCCTTCCACGACCTCGTAGGCCACGATGACCTCGAAGGCCCGCTCGCCCACGCCGTGGATGCGCTCGTGGTCCACGACCTTGTTGCCCAGCACCATGCGCGCGAGAAGCTCCGCGCGCAGCCCCGCGTGCACGAAGCGCTCGCGCGCGTAGAACGCGCCGAAGTCGGCCTTGCCCGAGAGCGCGGGCTCCGTGGCCGGCAGGCGGTACAGGCGCACGTCCTCGCTGAAGGCGGCCAGGAAGCGCTCGAGGTCGCGGGCGTTGTAGGCGTCGAGCTGGCGCTGGACGACGGCTTGCGGCTCCACGGCCGGCTACCCGCCCGTGCCCGCGACGGCCTCGTAGTGCAGCACCGTCGGGAACGGGTCGTAGAAGTGGTGCAGCAGGCGGCGCCAGTCCTGGTACTGCGGCGAGCGCCGGAAGCCCTCCTCGTGGGCCTCCACGCTCTCCCAGCGCACCAGGAGCATGTAGTGGTCCTCGTGCTCCAGGCAGCGCTGCAGCTCGTGGCCGAGGTAGCCGGGCATGGAGGCGATGATGGCCTGCGCCTCCCGGAAGGCGGTTTCGAAGGCCGGCGCCTGGCCGGGCTTCACGTGCAGCGAGGCGATTTCGAGGATCATGCGACGGGCCTTGCGGAGGGCGAACCGCAGCTTAACGCCATTCGCCTCCCGTCCGCAGCCCCGCGCCGCGGGCAGGCTAGAATTCCGCCATGGACGAGACCCTGCTGCCCGACGACTTCCGCGACCTCGGCGGCCCCCTGCGCCTGGACCTGCTCGCCGACGGCGCGCCCGTCACCCTCGAGCTCGCCGTGGAGGCCGTGAACCCGCTGCCGCCGCACCGCCTGCGCGCAGCCCCCTTCTCGCTGCTGCTGCTGGGGCCGCCGAAGCCGCTGCTGCCGCAGGCCACCTACCGCCTCGCCCATCCGCGGCGCGGGCACGTGGAGATCTTCCTCGTGCCGGTGGGGCAGGACGCGGCCGCCACGCGCTACGAGGCCACCTTCAACTAGCTTCGCGGCGCGGGCCGCACCATGAACTCGTAGATCCCGCGCATCTCGCGTGCCGCGAACCCGGCGCGCAGGTACATCCGCCGGGCCGGGTTGAAGGGCTCGACGTGCAGCGAGGCCTCGATCCCCAGCGCATCGGCGTAATCGAGCAGCGCCTCCAGCAGGCGCGTGCCCAGGCCCTGGTTGCGGTGCGCGGGCAGCAGCGTCACCTCCATGAGCCGCACCTCCGCGCCGGTCGTGTCCACGTACATGCGCCCGATGTCGTCGCCCGCGTGCGAGACGACGAGGCGCTCGGCCGCGGGATAGTGCAGCCCGTAGTGGCGCTCCTGCTGGGCGGACTGCCAGTCGGTGAAGGCCTTCTTCTCGGCCTCGCTCCACGGCACGGGCCGCAGCTCCTCCTCGCGCGTGGTGGCGTAGACGGCCGCGATGAACGCGGTGTCCTGCGCGCCGGCCGGGCGCAGCGCGAGGCCGTGCGCGGCGAGGCGCTCGCGCGAGAAGGCGAGGAATCCCGGCCCGGCGGGGACGTCGGTCGACAGGGGGCTCAGGCCGCCGCGGGTCGCAGCGTCACGGCGACGTAGTCGAAGTCCACCGGCGCGCCGTCCAGGCGCCGCACAGGCGCATGCACGTCGCCGCTGAACGCGTGCCGCGAGAAATCGGGGACGTTCCCCGATTTCCGCGACGGGCCCGCGAGGAGGTAGAGGCCCTCGCCCGCTCCCTCCCGGCCGCCCAGGGGCAGCAGGAGGCGACCGGCGCGCGCGAGGCCGGCGCGATCGGCGTGGGCCGCGTCGATCTCGTAGTCGACCTGCAGCACCACGCGCTGGGGCGCGCAGGCGTCGAAGGAGATGGGCGGCGAGGCGCGGCCGGCCTCGTGTCGCCACGCGGGAAAGGCTGCGACCTCGTCCGAGCCCTCGACCGCGAAGTGGGCGACGACCTCCAGGCGGGAAAGGAGCGGCGCACGCCCTTCCGGCGCGCGCAGCAGCCCCAGCGAGACGGCCAGGCGGTCGGCGGGGAAGGCGGTGCAGGCTTGCCCGGATCGCCACGCGCGCCACGGCAGCGCGCCGGCGAGCGCCTTCGCGTCACCGCCTCCGCCGGCGCGTGCGAGCAGGCCCGCGCCGCCCTCCAGGAAGGCGAGCGCGATGCCGGCCGGGCGCGGGTCGGGCGTCGTGCCGGCACCGGCGGCACGCGAGAGGCGTTCGCCCCGCGCCTGCGCGGCGCTCGATTCCAGAGGAGCCAGCGTGCCGGCGGCGGCGCCCAGCGAGCCTGCGGCGGCGAGGAAGTTTCGGCGGTCCATGGCGGGCCCGTGGTCAGGTGCGCGGCGGGAAGACGCCCTGCAGCGCGATGTTGAAGTAGAAGGTGAGGTAGGGCTGCATGTTGTTGTGCGGCTGGTCGCCGCCGGCGGGCGCCAGGGCGTTGCCACTCAGCATCGTGCCGCCCGCCCCTTGGTAGAGGGTGCCTCCCGAGGAGATGGCCAGGGAGGCGAATCCGCTGGGCACGTTCGTGTCGGCCAGGTCGATGACGTCCGCCGCAAAGGTGTGCCCGTGGGAGGGCATTTCCGACTCGAGCAGGGAAACCGTCTCCGAGCCGCCCATTTCGCCCAGGTCGTGCAGCGACAGCCCCGGACCCTGACCGGGATGCATGGGCGCGCGTCCCTGCAGGTCAGGCAGGGCGAAGTTCGACTTGCCGTTGCCCCCGTAGGTGGTGCCCAGTAGCGAGAAGAGCGCGGTGTTCTGGGAGAGCGGCAGGAGCTGCCCGTCGCACCACGCCCAGCCCTTCGGGGCGAAATTGAAGGGGAAGATGCGGATCTCGGCGACGAAGGGATCTGCCATGGAAGCCTCAGGTCGGCGAAGGATAGATGCCGAAGAGCGAGATGATGAAATCCACGCACAGGTAGGGCTGCAGGTTGGCGTGGGGCTGGCTGCCGCCCGTGGCGCCGATGGCGCCGCCGACCAGGGCCCCCGTGGGCACGTCGTTGATGTAGGGCGTCACGTTGTACGAGGCGGCCAGCACGTTGCCCGTCGGCAGGATCCGGTTGCCCGCGAGGTTCGACGCAAGCATCGGATGGGAATGCGACGGGACCTGGTTCATCGTGAGCGTGACCTCTTCCGCACCCCCGGTCTCGGCCAGCACGAAGCCGCTGCCCATGTGCACGGGGATCCGCCCGCGCAGGTCGGGCAGGCCGAAGGTGCTCTGCCCGTCGCCGCCGTAGGTGGTGCCGATGAGGTTGAACAGCGTCTCGTTCTCCGAGATCGGCAGCAGCTGCCCCTCGCAGAACATCCATCCGGCGGGCGCGAAGTTGCCCGCGAACAGGCGGATTTCGCCGACGTAGGGTTGGGCCATGGCAAGGGATCCTAGGTAGGCGAGGGGAAGATGCCCTGCAGCGCGATGCTGAAATTGAGCGCGAGGAAGGGCTGCATGTTCAGGTGCGCCTGGCTGCCGCCCGCGGTGCCCACGGTCGCCGGGTGCATCGCCACGAGGCCGTCGGGCGCGCGGTAGGCGTTGTTGGCGCCGCCGAGGTACCGGCCGTTGGGACTGGCGTTGCCGCCTGAGGCCGCCGGGGAGGCGTTCACGACGTGCGCGTGAGTGGGAATCTCCGTGATGGACAGCGTGTGCGCCTGCTCCCCGCCGCGCTCGCCCAGCGTGTGGCCGCTGCCCACGTGGATGGGCGTGCGCCCGCGCAGGTCCGGCAGGCCGAAGTTCACGCGGCCGTCGCCGCCGAAGGTCGTGCCCAGCAGCGAGAAAAGGCCCTGGTTCTGGTTGATGGGCAGCAGCTGCCCGTCGCACAGCGCCCAGCCCTTCGGCGCGAAGCCGAAGCTCATGAGGCGGATCTCGGAAAGGAACGGCTCTGCCATGGTCGACTCTCCGTGCTCAGGGACAGGTGGCGCCACCGCCGGTGAAACCGATGCCGGTATTGCTCGCGATAGCCGTGGGCACGCCGCCGGAAAGGTTGTTGCCCACCACGAAGGCGGCGACCGCCGCGTTGTCGGTGGTCGCGCCGGCGTAGCCCGGCAGGCGGATCGTCGTGGACTGGCGCTGGCGCAGGCGCACGTCGAAGTCCGACCCCACGGGCGGCGAGGCATCCGCCCCGCTCGCGAAGAGCGTGTTGCCGGTGATCACCGAGCAGGCCGTGAACGTGTCGCCAGGCACCGTGCCGATGTTCAGGTGCACGCCGTTCTTCGGAGTGCCCAGCGAGCCTGCGGTGGTGCCCGGCTGCTCGATCGTGTTGCCCGTGATCGTCGTGTTGAACGCACCGGGCTGTGCCGTGGCGCCGCCACCGGCGAGCAGCTCGATGCCGTAGTTGTTGTACTGGCGGATCTGGTTGTTGGTGATGGCCATGGTCACCGTGCCCTGGCCGACCGTCTGCAGCTTGAGCCCCGAACCCTCGGCCGAGCCCGAGTTGGCCACGCCCGAGGCGCCGATCACGTTGTTGGCGAACGTGCCCGAGAGCGTGCCGAAGCCCGTCGTCTTCACGATGAGCACGGCGTGGCCCACCGCGCCCCGGAAGGTGTTGCCGCTGATCGTGAGCGGCAGGTCGTTGTTGAAGCCGCTCGAGATCGTCACGCCGCCGCCGCCGGTGGCGATCGCCGGGTGGCCGTTGATGAACGAGTTGCCCGTGAGCACCAGGTCCTGGTTCGATGCCGAGCCGTTGTCCACGTACTGCAGCATGTCGCCGCGCGCCGAGGTGAAGGAGGAGGCGTTCACCGTCATCCGGATCGTCGCCGTGCCCTGCGGCTCCACCAGCACCCCGTCATTGCCGTCCGTGGTGCTGTTGGCGCCGATCGTCACGCCGTCCAGCACCAGGCGGTCCAGCGCCCCGCTCTGGTTCACCACGCGCAGGTTGTTCTCGAAAGCGCCGCTGATCGCGGTGTTGGTGATGGCCGCCGCCCCCGTGAGGCCGTTTGCCGGGCCGCCGAATTCGCCGGAGCCCGCGCCGAAGGCGACGCTGCCCTCCGCGTTGGGCTGGGTGAAAGCGACGTGGGAGTTGCCGTTCGTGCCGTTGATCACGCTGTTGGCCAGCGTGAACCCGTTCACGACGAACCCCCGGATGGCGAAGTTCGCGAAGTCGTTGAGCTGCATCCACTGGAACGACGGGCTCGCCGTGCTGCGCAGGAAGATGCCGTTGCCGGTGAGCGCGTCGCCGTCGGTGCCGCCCTTGTTGGCGATCGTGCCGCCGCTGGCCGGCGCGCCGTTGCCGACCACCGCCAGCGCCCCGGCGCCGCCCGTGTTGTCGAGCACGATGCCCGTGGGATTGCCGCCCTGCGAGCTGATGCTGCGGAAGGTGAGCCCGGCCGCGCCGATGGTGGTGTTGGTCACGCTGAGCGCCGTGTCGGAGGTCGCCGAGAGCGCGTTCACGATGGTCGTGTTGTTCTGCGTGGCGGTCACCGTGCCGCCGCCTTGCGCGACGAACGCGGGGTTGCCGTTGGTGGTGATGCCCATCCCGCCCGAGAAGTTCACCGCCGACCCGGCGTTGTTGGACAGGAAGATGCGCGCGCCCGTGCCGGTGACGGCCCCCGAGAGGTTCACGGTGCCGCCGGTCTTGTTCTGGACGCTCACCACCTGCGCGCCGGCCACCGCGTTGGCGATGGTGCCCGCGTAGCTCACGTTGGCCGTGCCGCCGTTCACCACGAAGGAGTTGCCGGTCGCGCCGTTGAGCGCGCCCGAGCCCAGGTCCGCGGTGCCGGCCGGGCCCACGAGGTTCACGCTGAGCGGGCCGCCGTTGGCGCTGAGCGAGGACAGCACCACGTTGACGCTCGGCAGGCCCGCGCCCGTGAGGCTCACGCCCGCGCCGGCGGTGTTGACCGAGGTGCTGGTGATCGAGAGGGTGCCGACCGACCCGCCCGTGATGGCGATGCCCGGGGCCGTGCCGGTGATCGCCAGGCCCGCGACGGTGTTGTCCGTCGCCAGGGTCACCGAGTCGCCGCCCAGCACGTTGCCGACGGTCGGCGTGGCTCCGGCCGCCTTCAGCACAGGGCTGGCCACTCCGTTGAACGTGCCCGGCACCGTGAGCGCGACGCCCTCGCCGATGAAGCGCTGGGAATTCTTGAGGACCGAATTGCCGTCGTGGTTGGTGCCCGTGCCGTTGCCCGCGGCCACGTAGACCGTGTCGCCGACCCCCGAGGCGGAGATGGCCGACGCGAGCGTGTTGTACGGCGTGGCCGAGCGGCCGTCGCCGCCCGCCGGCGCGTCGTTCTTCACGTACCACACCTTCTGGGCCACGTTGATCGTGACCGTGCCCGTGGCGGTGCCGATGCCGTCGCTCACGGTGTAGGTGAAGGAATCCGCCCCGGTGAAGCTCACCGGCGGCTCGTAGGTGAACTCGCCGTTGGCCGCCAGCGTCACCGAGCCGCCGGAGACGGTCGCGAACGTGCCGGCCGTGGCGGTGACGCCCGTGCCGTTGGCGCCGCCATTGCCGTCGTTGTCGTTGCTGAGGAGGTTGGAGGTCGTGACGAGCAGCCGCGGGCCGGTGACCGCGCCCGCCGCCTTCACCTCGAGCGTGGTGTTGCCCACCGCGTCGAAGGTGTCCGCGCCCGCCACCGGCGGCTCGTTCACCGTGCCCGAGTAGGCGGTCGTGCCGGTGCAGCCGTTGGCCGTGTCCGTCACCGTCACCGTGAAGGAATACGCGCCTGCGCCCGTGACCGTGCCGCTGAGGAGGCCGCCCGGGGCGAGCGTGAGGCCGCCCGGCGGCGCGCCGCCCGTGACGGCGAAGGTATACGGACCCGTCCCGCCGCTGCCGGCGAGCGTGGTGGAGTACGCGTTGGTGCGCGTGGGCTGCGGGATCGACGCAGGCGTCGACGAGATCACCGGGCACACGTTCAGCGTGAAGTTCTGCGTGGCCGAGCCGGCGAGGTTGGTCGCCGTCATCACCTGCGCGTAGGGGCTCGCGGCGTCGGTGCCGCCGGCCGGCGTGCCCGAGAGCGTGGCCGTGCCGTCCCCGTTGTCGAGGAAGTTCAGCCCCGAGGGCAACGTGCCGGTGCGCGTGAGGCCCGGCGTGGGGTTGCCCGTCGCCGTCACCGTGAAGGTGCCGGCCGAGCCCACCGTGAAGTTGGCCGAGGCCGCGCTCGTGATGGCCGGGGGCGTCGCCGTCGTGAAGCCGAAGACGTAGTTGGCCACCATCGGCTGGCTCGCGTCCACGTCCGTCACGCCCGCCGCGACCACCGTCACCGTGCAGGCCGTGGAGACCGGCAGCGGCGCCGAGGGCGTGAGCACGAACGTGTTCGAGGGCGAGGCCGAGAGCGTGAAGGCCACCGGCGTGGCCACCGGGCACTGCAGCGTGAAGGAGGCCCCGGTCGCGTTGACCGGCTCGCTGAAGTTCACCGTGACGGTCGTCGAGGGCGCCACCGCCGTCGCGCCGTTGGCGGGCACCGTCGTGGTGACCGTCGGCAGCGTGTTGGTGGAGAAGGTCGCCGTGAAGTCGCCCGTCATCGGCTGGCCGCCGCTGTCGGTGACCTGGCTCGCCACCACCGTGAGCGTGCAGGTGACGCCCGCCGGCAGCGTCGCACCCGGCGTGAGCGTGAAGCTCGCCGCGGGCGAGGCCGGCGCGACGGTGAAGGCGACGGGCGAGCCCGTCGGGCAGGCGAGCGTGAAGGCGCTGCCCGTGACCGTGACCGGCTCGCTGAAGTTCACGGTGACCGTGGCGTTCGTGCCCACGGACGTCGCGCCGTTGGCGGGCAGCGTGCTCGTGACCGCCGGCGGGTTGTCCACCGTGATGGCGACCGTGCCGGTGGCGGTGAGCGGCCCGCCCGTGCCGGTGTTGCCCTGGTCGTCGATGTCCACCTTGAGGGTGGCCGGGCCCGCGTACGCCGCCGTGGGGGTGTAGACGAGGCCCGTGAGCGCGGCGTTCTGCGCCGCGAGCGGGCCGGTGGAGACGACCGAGCCCGTGCCGTTGCCCGTGACGACGAGGCCGGCGGTGCCCGAGAGCATCGCGGTGCCGTTGGTGGTGGTGATCGTGACCTTGACGGGGGAGGTGCCCGCGTCGGGATCGCCCACGCTCACCGTCGCCGCGAAGTTGAACGCCGCGTTGACGGGCGTGGTGGCCGTGGCCGGCACCGTCACCGTCGGCGCGTTGTTCACGGCGCCGATCGTCACCGTCGCGTGCGCGAGCGGCGAATTGTCCGTGATGGCGTCGTTCACGGTGACGGTGATGTCGCGCGTGGTCGTCGTCGGCGCGGCCGAGGCGTTGGCGTAGGCGAGCGTGCGCAGCAGCGCCTGGTAGTCCGCGAGAGGCGCCGCACGCGTGATCGTGAGCGTGCCCGTGCCGGGGGTGTACACGACGTCGGCCGCGAGGATCGCGCCGCTGCAACCCGGCGCCACCGCCGGGCAGGTGACGGCGAGGGACTCCGAGGCGCCGTCGAGCAGGTTGGTGATGGCCACCGTCGCGCTCGCCAGGTTGGCGCTGTCGGCATCCGTCACCGTGAGCTGCGCGCCGTCCACGATCGCCACCGCGCCCCCGCCCTCGGTGAAGGCCACCGGGCCGAAGTCGATGCCCGCGGCCGGTCCGTTGAGGTCCACCACCGGCGGCGCGCTCGTCACCGTGATCGTCACCGCCGCGCCGCTGCTGCCGCCGGCGTTGGTAGCCACGTAGGAGAAGCCATCCGCGCCCGCGAAGAGCGCGTTGGGCGTGTAGCTGAAGCTGCCGTCGGCCGCCACCGTGGCGTTTCCGTTGGTCGTGGCGATCGCGCACGGGAACACCGTGCAGGCCGGCCCGCTGCCGGTGACGCTGCTCACCGCGGGCGCCGGCGTACCCGAGTCGTTGGCGAGCAGGCCCGTGCCGGCGGGCACGTTCAGCACCGTGTCGTGCGCGACGGAGTAGGCGTCGGCGACCGCGACCGGACCTTCGTTCACCGTGAGCGTGAAGGCCTGGGGCGGGGCGCTGCCCGCGCTGTTGGTCGCGTTGACCGTGCAGGCGTAGGCGCCGGCCGAGCCCGAGGGCGGGTTGCCCGCCAGCGTGCCGGTGCCGTTGGCGTTGTCGATGAAGGTCACGCCCGCGGGCAGCGCGGGCGCGCAGGCGCCGAAGGTGATCGCCGGCGCCGGGAAGCCCGTGGCCGTCACCGTGAAGGTGTTGGCCGCGCCCACGGTGAAGGTGGCCGCGTTGGCGCTGGTGATGGCCGGCACCTGCGAGACGGTGAAGGTCACCGTGCCGTCCGAGGTGCCGTTGACGTTCGAGAGCCGGTACTGGACGGTGTAGGACCCCGCCACGGCCGGCGAGAAGCTCACCGAGCCGTCCGCGTTCACCGTGACCGTGCCGCCGGCCAGGGCCACCGTGGCGCCCGCGGCGTTGTCCGTGACGGCGCCGCCGAGCGAGCCGCCGCCGAAGCTCGTGAGCGTGGCGAGCGGCACGCCCAGCGAATCGTTCGCCAGCACGCCGGGCGCGGCGACCACGAGCGGCACGCCGGTGGCCGTGGCGTACGCGTCGGCCGTGGCGGCCGGGCCGGAGGCGGTGCGCACGTCGGCGCGGATGTACAGGCGCCCGTCGCCCTGCTCGAACTTCACGAAGGCCGCGCGGATGTCGCTGCCGGGGTTGGCGTCGCCCAGCGGGTCGTTGGCGATGGGCGAGATGCCGGCCCAGTCGGTGATCTGCCCGTCCAGCGTCACGGCCGCGAGCGTCGCGCCCGCCATGACCACCACGAAGAGGGCCGAGACGAGCGCCGTGGGAAGCTGCCGGCGCTTGAGCGCGCGCGCGGCGGCCAGCCACACCAGGAACGCGAGCAGGAAGATCGCCGCGTCGGTGAGCGTCGGGATGGCCGTGGCCGCCCCGAAGGCGAAGACGATGGGACCGCCGCCGGGCGCGCCCGTCACCGTGAACAGCGCGTCGGGGCCCGTCACCGGGTCCACGTACGCGAAGCCGAAGCGATAGGTGCCCGCCGGCGCGGCGGCCGGGAAGAAGGTCTCGATGACGTCGGTGCCGCCGACGCCCACGCCCAGGCCCACGTTCCAGCCGCCGGGGGAGACGGCCACCGGCGCGCCCAGCCCCGCGGGCGGGGCGACGCAGGCCTGCTGGACGATGGCGCCCACCGCGGGCGGGCTCACCGTCGTGTCGATGTTGGTGGTGAGGACTTCCTCGGCGCCGACGAAGTTGCCGGCGGGCGTGACGATCGTGCAGCCCGTGGCCGTGTTGTTGTCGGTGTCGATGAAGACCTGGAGCTGGGCGGCCTGCGCCTCCAGGCCCAGCACCGCGAACGCGAGGAAAAGGACCGACCGGGCCCACCGGGCCGCCGCGTTGCGTTTCATTCTTGTCCTGCCCCTTGTCGTGATGCGCGGAGTCGCACGGGTGCGCGCCGTGCGGGAGCCTGCGTGTGGTTTTCGGTTACTTTACACCTTCCGCATTTCACGCAATCGTTTCACCCGTCATCCGCGGGCCTTCGTGGGACCGAGGTCCAATGCGCTCGGCGCTCAGTAGGTGACGCAGGCCACCGATTTCACGCGCAGCACCGATTCCTGCCGGAATCGCGCCTTGTACGCGGCGATCACCTCGCGCACCCGCGACTCGGTCCGCTCGTCGTCGCGGTGCACCAGGCTCAGCACGAAGGAGTCCTCGCGCACCAGCCGCCCGTCGCCCGCCTTCCACTGCCCGGCCGCCGGCCACGCGGTGAGCCCCTCGGAAAAGCGCGGCGTCACCGTGTCCGCGAGAAACGCCGCCCAGTCCGCGGCGCCCACGCGCCCCTCGGCCATCTGCGTGCCGAAGTAGAGGAAGTCGCTGACGGCCGGCGTCTCGCCCCGCTCGCACTGCACCGTGCCCGTGGCGGCGCAGCCGGCGAGCGCCGCGGCGGCGAGGATCGCGGGCAGGACCCTCATCGCGGCGGCTCGCCCATCGGCAGGTCGTAGCGGATGAAGCCGTCGTGCCGCGCCACGCGGTCGTAGAGCGCTCGCGCGACCGCGTTGTCCGCCTTCGTCTGCCAGTAGCAGCGCGCGCAGCCCGCCTCCCGCGCCCGCTCGCCCACGGCCGCGATGAGCGCGCGCGCCACGCCCTGGCCGCGCGCGTCCGGCACGGTGAAGAGGTCCTGCAGGTAGCACACCCGTTCGGACCAGGCGCTCGCGTGCAGGAGGTAGTGGGCGATGCCGACGACGCGCCCGTCCACGCGCGCGGCCAGGCCGTGCACCACGTGGCCCTGCATCAGGCGCCGCCACGCCGCGTCGTACTCCGCGTCCGTCACGGTCGTGCCGTAGAAGGCCTTGTAGCCGCGCGCGAGCGGCTCCCACCCCTCGCGGTCCTCCGCGCGCAGGGCGTCCACCACGATCGCGGGGCTCACGGCCGCGCGACCTCCGGCGCGAGGCGGGCGTAGAGGCAGGTGTTGCGCAGCGTGCCGTCCGGCGCGCGGCGCTCGTGCCGCTGGATGCCCTCCAGGACGAAGCCGGCGCGCTCGGCCACGCGGCGCGAGGCGGCGTTCTCCTCGTCGGTCACGATCGCCAGGCGCACCACGCCCAGGTGCCGGAAGCCGTACTCGGCCAGCGCCGCCACCGCCTCGCCCATGAGCCCGCGGCCGGCGTGCGTCGTGCGGCACCAGTAGCCCACCTCCGCCTTGGGCGTCGCCCACTCCACGTGGTGCAGGCCGGTGGCGCCCACCACCAGGCCGCTCGCCTTCTCGAAGAGCAGGAAGTGCAGGTCGCGCCGCGCGAGGAAGTTGGCCTGCGAGTTGCGGCACCAGGTCTCGGCCGAGGCCGGCGTCTGCTCCTGCGCCACCCAGGGGAGCGAGGCGAGGTAGCGGCGCAGCTCGGCGAGCGAGTCGACGAGCGCGGCGTGCAGCGCCGGCCCGTCGCCCGCGCGCGGGGCCCGCAGCAGCAGGCGCCCGGTCTCGATGCGCTCGGGCAGCTCGAGCAGCAGCGGCTCGGTCTCCCGCGTCTGCGCCGCCGTCATGGCCCGGCCTTGCAGCGCGGCAGCTTGAACTCGCGCATCTCGCCCTGCGTGCCCTGGTAGAGGAACGGCTGCACGTGCGTCGACAGGACGGTGCGCCGCCTCGCGCCTGCGAAGACCCGCACCGTGACGTGGTAGGTGCGGCCGGGGTCCGCGCAGCGGAAGCGGCGCGACTCGAAGTGCAGCGGCCCGGCCCCGCGCGGCGGGCCGTAGTCCGCGACCACCGGCCGGGAGGGCGCGGCCGGGTCCTCGTATTCCACCGTGATCACGGCACCCGTCGGCAGGGGCTTCACCCGATCGAGCGACAGGAGGAACTGCACGTGCCCCGTCCCGGTGATCGTCCCCGAGCCCGGCGCCGTCCGGAAGTACTCCGAGACGGCCAGGTCGACCTGTGCGAAGGCCGCCGCCGGCAGCGCGAGCGCCGCCGCCAGCACCAGTCTCGCCGCCCTCATCCGTGCCTCCCGGGTCCTTGGCAAAGGCGCAAAGATACCTCGGCCGCGCCGATCGCGTCGGTGCCGCGCGCGCGGTCGCGGAGCGCCGTGGCCTCGCCGATGCCCACGCCCAGGCGCTCGCGCACCGCCTTCACCGCCTGCACCTTGCCCTCGCGGCGGATCGTCTCCTTCAGCGCCTCGAGAAAGGCCGCGTCCATTTCGCCTCCCCTTCACGCCCGCGCGAGCGCGAGCCAGCCTTCCAGCGTGGCGCGGTGCGGCTCCCACGCCTCCAGCGCCGACTCGGCCCAGGCGCGCACCGCCCGCGCGTGGTCCTCCGGCGCCGTGCAGGGCAGCACGTCCGCCACCGTGACCGCGCCGAGCGAGGCAGGCGGCTCCAGCCAGGCGAGCGCCGACTTGTGGCGGCCCAGCGCGAGCATCGCCTCGTTCGCGCGCGCCGGGGACAGCCCTCGCCGCAGCTGCATCTCCAGCCGCAGCAGGTGCAGGCCCACGGATTGCACGGCCTGCCGCGACGAGGGCCGTCCCGGGTGCTGCACCGCGTAGGCGTCCACGGAGAGGCGGTGCACCGCCATCAGCGCGGGCGAGGCGTACTCGCGCGCCAGCACCTCGCCGTAGGCCGCCCAGCAGCCCGGCGAGGACTCCATGTACGGGTGCACCGGGCCGTCGTGCGCCGCGAAGCGCGCGCCGCAGCCGGGGCACGGGGCGGCCAGGTCGTCCTGTCCCATCGGGCGCCGCGCGTCGTCAGCTCGTGTGGTCGTGCACCACGCGCCAGCCCGCGGCCGTGTGCAGCCACACCAGCGTGAACCAGCCCGACTGCTCGGCGAGCCCGCCGCCGTGCAGCACGAAGCGCCCCGTCATCAGCGCCGACTCGGGCGAGAGCAGGCGGATGGCCACGCGCTCCATGCGCAGCTGCTGCTTCGGCTTGCCGTCGACGAAGTACGCGCGGCCGAACGAGGCCTCGATGGGCGCGATGCCGGCGCGCGGGCCGTCCTTCGTCTTGACCGTGACCGACTCGTCGTAGATGGCGAGGTGCCCCTTGAGGTCGCCGCGGTTCCAGCTCTCGGCCGAGCGCTCGAGCAGCGCCATCATCTCGCCCCGGGGATCGGCCGCCGCGCCGCCCGTCGCCGCGCAGGCCGAGAGCAGCGCCGCCGCCGCGAGGGCCGCGGCCGCGAGCGACCACCGCGCGAGGACCGCCCGCGCGCTTCTCACGCCTGCCGCCGCAGGAAGAGGTGCGTGGCGCGCTCGCCGGCCACCGTCCGCTCGCACTCGTAGCCCAGCGCGTGCAGGTCCAAGCCCTGCCACAGCGGCTCGCCCCGGCCCAGCAGCACCGGGCTCACCGCGAGGTGCAGGTCGTCGACGAGGCGCTCGGCGAGGTACTGGCGCACCGTGGACGCACCCCCGCCCAGGCGCACGTCGAGATCCCCGGCCGCCTCGCGTGCGCGCTCGAGCGCCTCGTGGATGCCGCCCGTCACGAAGTGGAACGTGGTCCCGCCGGCCATCTCCAGCGGCTCCCGCGCGTGGTGCGTGAGCACGAACACGGGCACGCGGTACGGCGGCTCCTCGCCCCACCAGCCCTTCCAGCTCCCGTCGGGCCAGGGCCCGCGCACGGGGCCGAACATGTTGCGGCCGAGGATCCACGCGCCGATGCCCGCGAAGCCCTGCGCCGCCATGTCGTTGTCGGCGCCGGTCTCGCCCTTGTCCAGGCCATGCATGCGCCGCCAGGCGTCGGTGGGGAAGAACCACTGCATCAGCTCCGGCCCGCGCACCCCCAGCGGGTTCTCCAGGCTCTGGTCCGGCCCGGCGCCGTACCCGTCGAGGGAAACGGCGAAGCTCAGCACGCGAAGGCGGCTCATGGGGATTCCTTTCGTGAACGGCGCCGCCGGCCCGCGAGGGCGACGAAGGGCGCGCAGGCGACGAACCAGAAGAGCGCGGTGCCCAGCACCCACACCGCGTAGCCGGTCGCGTCGTTCGGCCGGCCCGCGAAGACGCCGCCGAGCGTGGTCCACCACAGGAACTCGCCGGGCGAGGCGAAGGTTTCGGCGGCCTGCGCGACGGCCGACACGACCGGTCCCGAGCCGGGCATCACCGCCAGTGCCACCGCCGCCGCGCTCACGGCGAGCGCCACGCCGGCGGCCACGAGCCAGCGCCCCGCGCGAGCGTGCATGACCGGTCCTCCCGCCCGCTCACGCCGCGCGCACTTCCTTGCGGCTGCGGCGCTCGCCCGCGATCGCGGCCAGCACCTCGGCCGGCTCCACCTCGGGCGCGGGCGCGAGATCCTCGGCGACGCGATAGGTGGCGCCCGCCTTGTCGCGGCGCAGCAGGCGAAGGTCCACCACGAGCCTTCGCATCGTCACGTGGTCGATGCCGTACGGCGCGCTGAAGGTGGCCAGCCAGTCGGCCAGCGTCTCGTTCACCTCCGCCTCGGCGTACCCGCGGCCCGGCGCGAACTGCGCGGTGGCCAGGCGCGCGATCAGTGCCTGGTCCGCCGGCCGCTTGGGCAGCGCGGTGAGGGGCCCGTTGGCGAGCAGGCGCCGCAGCGCCCGCAGGGATTCGTTGGCGGTCTCGTTCATGCGCTTCCTCCTCGTGCCGCGAAGTCGAGCGACGCGGCCCTGGCGATGGCATTGCGCCGGCCCGGGTAGGCCAGCCATTTCATGGCGATGTTGAGCTCGCGAACGATGGCCTCGGCCTCGATCGCGCGCCCGCCCTCGAGCGCGATGCTCGCGGTGGTGTGGGCGTCCTCGACGAGCGTGAGGTCGTAGCCGCGGTCCAGCGCCCCGTACGCGGTGGCGCGGATGCACCAGTTGCTCGCCGCGCCCGCGAGAACGACATGGGTGGCGCCCAGCCTCGCGAGCTCGCCCGCGAGGTCCGTGCCCTCGAAGGCCGAGTTGAATCGCTTGCGGATGCGTGTCTCGCCTGCGGCCGGCACCAGCTCGGGCACGAGCTGCCAGGCTTCGCTGTCCTCCGGCAGGTCGTCGTCGCCGTGCTGCACCCAGACGACGGGCACGCCCTGCGCCCGCGCCCGCTCGACGGCCAGCGCGACATTGCCGATGACGCGCGCGGCTTCCCACGCATTCGCCATCACGCCCACCTGCACGTCCACCACCAGCAGCACCGTGCGGCCCGCCTCGCGGGCGGCCGCCGGCGCCTGCCCGCCGCGGTCGACGTGCTGGTCGACGAGGATCTGGTTGCCGTCCGGGTCGGCGAGCACGATGTGCGCCGGCCCGGTGCCCGCCTCGTCCGCCTCGCGCAGCAGCGCCACGCCGCCGGCCTTCAGGTGCGCCTGGATCTCGCGCACGTCGGTGAAGCCCGGCACGGGTTGCGCGTCGCTGTCCCATCCCGGGTTGAAGGTGAGCAGGTTCTTCTCGAACATCCCCTGGAAGAGACCCACCAGCGTCGGGCCGTTCTTGAGGATGAGCCAGCCCTGGTCGGCGTCGCCGCCGAACGCGGTGAAGCCGAGCCGCTCGTAGAAGGCGCGCGAGGCGGCGATGTCCTTCACGGCGAGGCTCACGGAGAACGCGCCGAGCTGCATGGAACCTCCGGGGTCGGGACGATGGCGGGGGGCGGGCGTCAATGCTGCCTCACCAGCCGGTCGCGGGCAAACGTCGTGCGCCGGCCGTCCTTGCCCACCGACTCGAGGTGGCAGTGCCAGGTGCCGTCCTTCGGCTCCCAGGTGAAGGTGTTGAAGAACGGGCCGTCGGGATACTCGAAGCGGAACTCGACCGAGTTGCCCTGGCGCTTGCCGCGGCCCATCGCGGAGTAGCGGCCGCCGAAGTTGTCGATCCAGTGCGCCACGTACTCGTCCGCGGCGTGCGAGTAGCCGATGTACACCTCCGCTTCGTAGCGCGGGGGCTCGGCCTTGTCCTTCATGTGCACGTGCAGGAACTGGTGCTGCAGCGCCCACCGCGCCTCGACCGCGTTGTGCGCCTCCCGGCCGCCGATGCGCCGGGTCAGGTCCCACCGGCCCTCCAGGTGGACGAAGAGGTCGTCCTCGAAGCGCCCGCCGCGGCCGTCCCCGCGCGTGTCGGCGGCGGCGGGCAGGCAGGCTGCCGCGATGAGCGCGGCGGCGGCGATCCAGCGGACCATGGCGGGCTTCCTTCCGGGGGACAGGGACATTCTGGCGAACGCGCGGCCGGCGGTCGAGCGCTCAGAACGCGTCGAATTCCTCGCGCACCGCGCGGGAATGCAGGTAGGCCACGAGCCCCGCGAGCAGGGCCGCGAAGACCAGGCTCGAGAGCGCGAGCTGGCCCAGGCCCGCGCCCGCGTCGGGCACCGACACGGCCGCCTCCGGCGGGACGAGCCAGGCCGGCAGCCGCGGCTGGAACGCGAGCCACACGAGGAAGGCGGCCGTGGCCGTGTTGAGGAGCGCGCCGGCGGAGAGCAACGCCATGAGCACGAGGCGGCCCCAGTCCCGGCGCCGCAGCACGCCGACGGCCGAGACCAGCGTCAGCACGGAAAAGACGAATCCGAAGAACGCGAAGGCGCGCAGGTTCAGCACCAGGAAGCGCATGGCGGCCGGCACCTCGTCCACCTTCTCCGGCGCGCCCGCGAGCTCGACGAGCAGGTCGGCCGGCACGAACAGGTTGAACACCGCGACCTGCAGCAGCGCGACGAGCGTCGCGAACCCGCCCAGGGCGATGAAGACCAGCGCGAGGAAGGTGAGCAGTCCCGACCGGGGCGCCCTGGCGACGGTGGCCGGCGCGCCCGCGGGTCGTGCGGCGCGCATGCCCGGCCCTCGCGCCCACGCGGCCTTCGCCTCGGCCTCGCGGCGCGGGCTAGGAGGCGGCGGACGCACTGGCCCTCACCCGGCCCTCGGCCGACTGGCGCTCGCCGGAGGCCGCGTGCAGCGTGCCGGCGCGGCCCAGCCCGAACGGCGGCATGTTCACGTACACGTTCTCGTAGTGCCCCGGCAGCACGCGGTAGGTCTCGTGCCACACGCCCACGTCGCCCGTGGCCGCGATGCGCCGGTTGAAGTCGCGCCACGCCGGCAGGTGCACGGCGTCCTTGTCCTTCGCGTAGGTGAAGAGCTGCTCCAGGCTCCTCCAGTACTGCACGAGGATCGTGGTGCGCCCGAACCACATCTCGCCGCCCAGCAGGCCGCGCGCGGGCTCGGCCTGCAGCTCGGCCAGCATGCGCGGCATGGCCCGCGTGAGGGGCAGCCACCGGTGCACCTTCCAGGGCGAGTTGATGCGCATGCCGATGAGGAAGACGACGAAGTCGCCCTCCACGGTCGCGGTGAGCCTTTCGGTGTGCCGCATCGCTTTCCCCTCCCCGGGAAGCGCGCCTCGCCGGGCGCCGGTCAGTCCGGGATCTCCGGCTCCACGAGCTTGGCGAGCATCACGAGCGAGTCCTGCCAGCCGAGGTAGCACATCTCGACGGGAATCGCCTCCGGGATGCCCTTCTGCTCCACGCGAAGCCCCGTGCCGCAGGTGACGGCCTCGAGCTCCACCGTGGTCTGCATCTCGCCGGGCAGGTTCGGGTCGTCGAAGACGTCCGTGTAGCGGATGAGCCGGCCCGGCTCCAGCGCGAGGTAATTGCCGCCGAAGGCGTGGCCCTTGCCGGAGCCGAAGTTGGTGAAGGACATGCGGAAGGCGCCGCCCACGCGCGCGTCCAGCTCGTGCACCTTGCAGGTGAAGCCGAACGGCGGCAGCCACCGCGCGAGGGCCTCGGGCTCCAGGAAGGCGCGGTAGACGCGCATGGGCGGGGCGCGAAGGACGCGGTGCAGCAGGACGGTGCTCATGGCAGGGCCTCCTGGCGGTCGGGGGACGCGGCCCGCCATCCTACGACGAAGCCCGCCGCGCGTGTCGGCTGCCGGAGCGCCCCCGCTACGGCGCCTTGGCCGCCGGCCGCGGCCCGTCCACGTGGTCGTAGCTGATCACGCGCGCGAGGAGCCACTGGCCGCCCTGCTGCCGCCAGAGCTGCGCGAAGCGCGCGTACTCCGTGGGTTTCAGGCTGCCGTCCTTCTCCACCCTGAAGAACTCGTGCTCGCCCATCTCGAGCGCGCCATAGGACTTCATGGGGAAGACGGCGAGCGTGCCGGGCACCAGCCGGCGCCGGGCGTGGAAGTCCGTGCCCTGGCGCTGGCGCTCGCAGCCGCCCGCGATGGCCTTCACGAAGTCGGCCTTCGTCTTCGCGATCTGGCCCCACTTGTCGTGGAAGAACTCGAAGTCGTCGGTCACCATCGCGGCCACGGCTTGCGGGTCGCACCGGTCGAACACGGCCGCGAAGAGCGCGGCGTCGGCCGCCTCGATCTCGCGGCGCAGCGCGCCGTCGTCCGCCGCCGCGGCGGTCCCGGCCAGCGCGGCCAGGAGTGCCATCGCGAAGCCTGCCTTCGCTGCCGTTCGAGCCATGCCCACGCGGGCCTCCTTTCCGGGTTGGGAATCGTGCTTGGACGCGGCCGGGCGCCCCGCCGGATTCGCCCCGCTCAGGCCCCGCGCTTGTGCATGAGGAACTTCACGATGCCGTCGGGGTAGCCGTCGATGGACGCGAGCACCGCATAGCCGTGCCGGCGGTAGAAGTCGGGTGCCTGGAAGCTGAGCGTGGTGAGGTAGAACACGGTGCAGCCGCGCGTGCGCGCCCGGGCCTCGAACGCCTCGAGCAGCCGCGAGCCCACGCCGGCCTTGCGGTGCGCCGGCGCCACCCAGAGCTGCTGCAGCTCGCAGCACGCCCCCCAGGTGCGGCCGACGGCGCCGCCCACCAGCGCACCCCGCGCATCGCGCGCCAGAGCGGCGAGGGATTTCACGTCGCTGAGCGGCGCGGCCACCTGGTTGTGGCCCTCGAGCCCCTCGTCGACGGCGGCCAGGTCCGCCTCGGCCGGCGAATCCGTCTCGTGCACCGATACCGGCATCACGGCTTCCTCAGGCGGCCGGCGGGTCGAGCCGGCGGCGCACGATCACGCGGCCGTCGTCCTCCTCGCGGTGCACGCCGAACCCGGCCGAGAGGTACAGCGACAGCGGCCCGAAGTGGTTCTCGGCGTCGGTGGCGGCGCTCCGCGACGGGCACGCCTCCACGATCTCCACGCCCTCGCGGCGCAGCATCTCGCAGGCGGCGCCCAGCAGGGCCCGCGCCACGCCCGCGCGCCGGTGCGCCTTGGCGACCACGAAGCAGGCGATGTGGCCGAGGCGATCCGCGTCCGGGTCGGGCTCGCTGGCGAAGGCCTCGAGCAGGATGCGCGGCGCGCAATTGCACCACCCGACGACCTCGTGGCCGCGGTAGGCGAGCAGGCCCTGCATGCGGCCGGACTCGATGCGCCCGCAGGCCGCGGCGCGGTTCTCCTCGCCCGTGCGGTCGTGCCACGCGACGCGCGAGTGGTCCACGTGCGGGTACTGGCAGTAGCACGTCGCCCACCGCGGGTTGTCCGCGAAGGCCTCGCCCTCGAAGAAGCGCAGGAAGTCGTCGTGCAGCTCGGGCGACAGGGGGCGGATCGTGAGCGGCGCGTGGGTCATGGCGGCCCTAGAGCGCCTGCGTGACCAGCACGCGGCCCTTCGCGCCCAGCGCCGTCGCGCCGTCCTCGCCGCGGATGCGCCCGCGCAGCTCCACCACGTCGCCGCCGAGCTTCGCGTTGGGCGTGACCTTCACCACCAGCCACTCCAGGCGGATCGTCTCGTCCGCGAAGACGGGGCGGCGGAAGCGCACCCAGAACTCCAGGCCCACCATCGACCCGCCCTTCGAGAAGTGCGAGGCGGTGAGCCCGAGCAGGAGCGCGGTGGTGTGCGTGCCGCTCGCGGTGAGGCGCCCGTAACGCGTGCGCTCCGCGAAGCCCGGGTCGTGGTGCACCGGGTTGTCATCGCCGGCCGCGCGGGCCCAGTGGCCGACCATCGCCGGATCGAGGGTGATCTCGGAGGAGAACCTTTCCCGCGGCTGGACGCTCATGGTCGCTCCCGGTGTCAGTGGCCCGCGCCTTCGGTCATCCACGCCACCAGCGTGTACGCCACGCCGGCCACGAACAGCGTGCCGAAAAGGCCCTTGTTGTGGCGCGCGAGCCAAAGGGGCAGGTAGATGTCGAAGTTCTCGCGCCGGTCGGGAGTATAGCGGCCGGCCACGTCGGTGAGCGGGCAGCGCATCCCGTTGAGCGCGAGCACGGCCACCTCCAGCATCACGAAGCCGGCCAGCCCGAGCGAAACGTCCGTCCGGCCCCGCGCGGTGAAGACCGGTATCGCGACGATGCAGCCCGCGAACACCGCCCACACCGCGGTGTGGACGAGCTTCACGAGCCGCAGCCGCGATTCGTCGCGCGTCACAAGGGCGGGCGCTCGCGCCCCACCCAGGCCTGCACGGACGGGCGCTGCCACTGCGCCTGCGCATAGGCGGCGAGCCGCGCCGGCACCTCGTCGCCGTGCAGCACGAGCCGGTTGAGCATGAGCGCCAGATCCGTGTCGGCGATGCTCCAGTCCCCGAAGAGGTTCGTCATGCCCACGGGCAGCAGCGTGTCGGCCACGGCGAAGAGCTTGCCCGCGGCCGCCTGCGCCTCGGGCGAGAGCGGCGCCTTCCTCGCGCCCAGGAAGACGACTTCGGTGGAGCGCTCGGCCCGCACGGGCATGAGGTCGCTTCGCAGCCAGGCCTGCACCTGCCTCGCCCGCGCACGGCTGCGCGCCGACGCCGGGTAGAGCCGGGTGCCCGGGAAGGTCTCGTCGAGATACTCGGTGATCGCCGAGGACTCCGAGAGCGCGAAGTCGCGGTGCGCCAGCGTGGGCACGCGCCGCGTGATCGAGGTGGCGGCGTAGGCGGCATCGTGCTGGCGGCCGACGGAGAGGTCTACCTCGGCGGTCGTGAAGTCGAGGTTCTTCTCGGTGAGCGCGACGAACACCGACATCGCGTACGGGCTCAGGTAATGCGCATCGACGTGCAGTCGCAGGGTCGCGTCGGTCATGGTTCAGCCTTTCTTCCGGGAACGGTTCGCCGCCACCGCGGCACGGATGAGCGCCTGCAACGCCTTCGCATCCACCGCGTCGCCCTCGCGGAAATCGATGGCGCGGCGCGTGTGGCCTTCCAGGCTCGCGTTGAAGAGCCCGGCCGGGTCCGCGACAGAGGCGCCGCGGGCGAAGGTGAGCTTCACCGCGCTCTTGTACGTCTCGCCCGTGCACACGATGCCATCGCAGGACCACACCGGCACGTCCCACTTCCACTCCTCGACGATGCCCGCATCGGCCGCGCGGATCGCCGCGCGCAGCTTCGCCAGCATCGGGCCGCGCCAGTCGCCGAGCCCGGCGATCCTCGCGTCGATGCGCCCGGAAGCGTCCGCGTCCTCGTTCGCCTTCGCCTTCTTCGCCGGCATCCTGCCTCCCTTTTCCGGGGGCGACGCGCCGCCGCCGAGTTTCGCCACGATGTCCTCGTACGCCGCGCCCACCAGCGCCTCCAGCGCCTTCGCATCCGGCGCCCGGCCGGGCCGCAGCTTCACGTGGCGCATGAACCGGCCCGTGCCCTCCAGCAGCCCCGCGGGGTCCGGGAGAAAGGCGCCCTGGAAGAACCCCACGTTCACGTGCGCCCGGAAGGCGTTCACGTAGGCGAAGGGCGCGTCGCCCACGCACGCCACCGCGCAGCCGTCGTGCACCAGCTCGCGCACGTCCGCGCCGCGCCGGCGCATGGCGTTGAACCACCGGCGGGCCATCGCGCCCAGCTCGCCGGGTCGGTCGGCGAACCACTGCGCCACGGCGGGGTCGCGCCGGCGCGCGCCGTCGAAGCGCAGCAGCGCGGCCGGCGCGGCCGGGCTTCGCCTCACGCCGCGCCGGCGTCGAACGCCGCGTCCACGGGCACCTGCAGCCCCGTGCACAGGTGGTTGGTCTTCGCGGCCAGCGCGACGATGGCCAGCAGCTCGGCGTGCTGCGCGTCCGTCATGCCCCTGGCGCGCGCGGCGGCCGTGTGCGAGTGGATGCAGTAGGTGCAGGCGTTGGCGATGGAGACCGCCACGTAGATCATCTCCTTGGTGAGCGGGTCCAGGTGCGAAGGCGCGGCCATCAGCGCCTTCACCTCGCCCCAGGTGCTCTCGAGCAGCGCGGGGTCGAAGGCCAGCGTTCGCCACAGGTTGTTGATGAAGTCCGTCCTGCGCGTGGCGCGGATGTCGTCGAAGACGGCCTTCACGCGCGGGTCGGACTCGGGATCGGCGGGGATCTTGCGGGTGGACATCGGGTCCTCCGGGTCGGAAGCGGGCTCGCGGTCGGCGCTCAGCGCCCCGCCGCGACGTGCCGCGCGAAGTTGTCGAGGATGGCCTGCCACCCGGCCCGCTGCTGCTCGACGGAATGGGTGTCCTCGCCGTCGAAGGTGACGCGCACGCGCACCCCTTGCGGCCCCTCGGCGAACTCGACCTGCGCCGTGCGATCGCCGAAGGCGTACTCCAGGCGCGTGGGCGCGACGACCTTCGTGTAGGTGCCCGCGAAGTCGAAGCCGAAGCTGCCGTCCTTCGCCTCCATGCGCGAGGAGAACGCGCCGCCCTCCCGCAGGTCCACCGTGGCCGCGGTGGTGTGCCAGTCGTCGGAGGCGGCGTTCCAGCGCTTGATGTCCTCGGGCGTGGTGTAGGCGCGCCACACCTCGGCGATCGGCGCCGCGACGGTGGTTTCGACGGTGATCTTCATCCGTGGCCTCCTTCCGGGATGGCGAAGCCTAACACCTTGCGCGGCGCTGCCGGCCGGCGAGGCGGTATGCTGGGCAATCGCCCCGCCCGCCTCCCATGTCCGCCAACGCACGACCCCTTCCCTACTTCGACGCGCTCCTGCGCCGGCTGGATGCCGACCCGGAGGTGTCGCGGGCGTTCGGGCGGCACGTGCACTGGGGCTACTGGGCCGAGCCGCCGGCCGGGCCCGTCGACGCGACGGCCTTCGACCTCGCGGCCGAGCGCCTGGCGCTCGAGGTGTGCGAGGCCGCGCGCGTGGCGGACGGCCAGGCGATCCTCGACGTGGGCTGCGGCCTGGGCGGGACGATCGCGAGCCTGGACATTCGCCTGCGTGACGCGCGCCTCGTCGGCCTGAACGTGGACACCCGCCAGCTCGGTGTCGCGAAAGGGCAGGCGGTGACGGGATCGAATCGCGTCGAGTGGATCGGCGGCGATGCCTGCCGGCTGCCTTTCGCGAGCGGCTCGTTCGACGCGGTGACGGCAGTCGAGTGCATCTTCCATTTCCCCGATCGGGCGGCGTTCCTGCGCGAAGCCTTCCGCGTGCTGCGCCCCGGCGGGCGCCTCGCGCTCTCCGACTTCCTCGCCCGGCGCCGCCTGCGGCCGCTGCTCTGGCTGCGCGATCGCCTGCCGCCCGCGTGGCGCTTCTACGGCCAGGTCGACATCCACTGTTCCTTCGAGGGCTATCGCGCGCTGGCGGCGCAGTGCGGCTTCGATCTCGTCGCCGCGCGGGACATCACCCGCGAGACGCTGCCCACCTATCCGTTCCTGCGCGCTCTGGCCCGCCGCGTCGATTTCCGCCACGGGTTCGCCGCGCTCGAGACGGCCTTCCTGGAAAGCACGAGCCGGCTGGGGTGGCTGCGCTACGGCGTCATCGCGATGCGCAAGCCCGCGCCCGGCGAAGATCCGGACGCATGAGGACGCCGCTGCCGCTTGCGCCGCACCTTTCTCCAGGATGCGCGCGCGGCGCGCCCATCACGCGTCCCTCCTGCGGAAGGCGAGCTTCGTCCAGGTGACGCCCGCGGCGCGGTTGGCCGCCTGCACCGACGCCGTCCTCGCGTGCAGCACCGGCTCCAGGCCCCGCGTCCGCGCCAGCGCGATCGTCTCCTCGCCCGAGACCTCGAACATCCGCCGCCCCGCCGGCACCGGGCCGTGGCGCAGCGACATCACGAGCACGCCCGCCGGCGCCAGCAGGGCCGCAAGCCGGCCCATGCCCGCGCGCCGCTGCGGCTCGTCCAGGTGCATCCACACGGCGGTGAGCAGGATCGCGTCGAACGCCTGCCCGCGGGCGTGGACCCGCTCCAGGTCGGGCAGCGCGTCCTCCAGCCACTCGATGGCGGGCGAGGGGTGCAGCCTCGCGGCCGCCGCGCGAAACGCCGCGACGAGTTCCACGGCCAGCACCTCGTGCCCGCGCGCCGCGAGCCACGCCGCGTCGTGTCCGGTGCCGGCGCCCACGTCCAGGATGCGCGCCGCAGAATCCGGTAGGAGGTGCAGCTCCTCGCGGTGGACCTCCTCGAAGGCGAGCGCCTCGTAGGGCCCGACGAGCGAGGCCGCCTGGTCGGCGTAGCCCTCGGTGCCCGGCACCGTGGCGGGAGGGCTCATGGACGGGTCGCCGCCGCGGTCGCGCAGGGGCCGGGCGGCTCGTCCGCGAAGGCCCGCCCGAGCTCGGCGCACAGGGCGGCGTGCGCGGCCGATCGCGGGTCGAGGAAGTCCATGTGCCCAGCCCCCTCGACCGGCACGAGGCGGGCGTCGTCGCCGGCACGAGTGGCCGCCCCCGCGAACTGCCGCGATTGGGCGATCGGCACCGCGTCGTCTTCCGTGCCGTGCAGGAGGGCGAGCGGCGAGCCATGCGGCAGCAGCAGGACGGGCGAAGCGTCGGCGCAGCGATCCGGATGCGACTGCGGCTCGCCGCCCAGCAGGGCCGCCACGGCATCGCCGCCGATGCGTTCGGCCGCGGCAGCGCGAAGGTCGGTGATCGCCGCGAGGCCGGCCACGATCACCGGCTTCACGACGGACGACAGGCGCCGCCGCCGCGCCGTGCACACGATCGCGAGGTGCCCCCCCGCGGAGTGGCCCACCACTGCCACCCGCCGCAGGTCGAGCGGCGCCGCGCCTTCGCCGGCGAGGGCCGCGAGCAGGTCCAGCGCCGCCACCACGTCGTCGAGCGTGCCGGGCCACCCGCCGCCGGGCTCGCCGACGCGCCGGTAGCCGATGTTCCACACCGCGTGCCCGCGCTCGCGAAGGTCGAGGGCGATGTCCTGCATCTGGTCCCGGCCGTAGGGTGCCTTCCAGAAGCCGCCGTGCAGCAGGCACACCACGGACGCCGGCCCGCCGCCCGGGTGGAGCAGGTCGGCGGCTTGGCTCGGCGACGGACCGTAGCGGTGCTCGGCGGACATGGCGCTCACCGGGGCGCGAGACTCAGCGCGGCGGCATCGGCGGGATGCGCTCGTACTGCGGCAGCCCGTCGCCAATCTCGTAGTAGTCGCCCTTCTCGGCCATGAAGATGTGCAGCTCCGTGTGCGTGCCCGTGGGCCCGTCGAAGGCACCCATGGAGATGCCCAGCCAGTCCTTGGCCGGCGGGTCGAAGAACATCGAGCACCCGCAGGTGCGGCAGAAGCCGCGGCGCACCTTGGGCGAGGAGTGGTACCAGGCGATGTTCTCCGCGCCGGTGATCTCGACGGCGCTGCGCGGCACGTCGGTGCCGACGGAGAAGTGCCCCGAGAACTTGCGGCACTGCACGCAGTGGCAGGCGTCGGGGGGCTTTAGCTCGCAGGAAACCGTGAACTTCACGGCCCCGCAAATGCACGATCCGCTTCTCATGCTCGCCTCCTTTCCGGCGGGCGATGATGCCACGCCTCCGCGCGCTCCGCGAGGATCACGCCGCGTCGAGCGCGCTCACCGAGACATGGTAGCCATCAGGATCGCGCAGCGAGAACTCCATCGTCCCCGTGGCCGGGTTGCGGTGCGGCTCCTCGTCCAGCGGCGTGCCGGCGGCGCGCACGCGGCGCAGGGCCTCGCCGAAGTCGTCCACGCGGAAGAAGAGCAGCAGGCCATTGCCGGGCGTGGCGCGCGCGGGGCTCGCGAGGCTCGGGTGATCGTGCTCGCCCCACGCGTGCAGGCACAGCAGCACCGTGCCGTCGGCATCGAGCACCTGGCCGAAGTACGCGTGGGCCGGCGCCGCCTCGGGCAGGCCCAGCAGCCGCTGGTACCAGCGAAGGCTCGCGGCCACGTCCGCGACGCCGATGATGGTCCAGGTGCGCTTCATGGCTTCCTCGCGGCGGCTTCGGCGGCCGGCCGATACAGCACCGTCTCGTCGGGCTCACCCGCGACCGGCTCGACGCCGGCCGGCGGCCCGGGCGCGAATCCCAGCTTGCGCAGCAGCGCCATCGACCGGAAGTTGGCCGTCTTGAGCACCGCCACGAAGGTGCCCGCGCCGTACGCATCCCGCAGTTCGGCGAGCATCGCGGCCACCGACGCGCTGCCGATGCCCTGCCGCCAGTACCGGCTCGCGAACTCGTAGGCGACCTGCGCCCTGCCCCCGGCCATCACCGTCGCCTGCACGTAGCCCGCCAGTTCGCCGGTCGGCAGGCGCACGACCCAGTTGAGCCACTGCTCCGTGCCGTCCGCCGAGCGCCGCGATTCCAGCCTCGCGAAGCGCCGGCGCAGCCACGCCTCTGACTCGGGCGGCTCGTTTTCGAACTCGTAGATCGCCGGGTCCGAGAGCACGCGGTACATCTCGGGCGCGTGCCGGCCGAGCTGCGGCTCGAGCGTGAGCGCCCCGGCGCGCAGCGTGTTCAAGCGGCCCCGCGCGCGGTCACGGCCCGTACCGCAGCCCCGAGCCCGCCGTGTCGCCGCGCCGGTCGTACATCGACCACGCGACGCCCCACGCGAATCGCTCCTCGCCGTTGCGGAACGGCCGCGCCAGGCGCTCGCGCAGCACGGCCAGGACGAACGCGACCTCGGCCTCGATCTCCCCGGGCGAGGGCCAGGACGCCTCGCCGGGGTCGTCGCGCAGGTCGACGCTCCAGGCGAGCTCGCGCGCCTTGCCGTGGTGGAAGCACACCGACAGCGCCGCGGGCCGGCCGCCGAACGCGAGGCCCCGGAAGCGCAGCCACTCGTGACCATTGCGGTGGTCCTGCGTGGTGCGCAGGAAGGGCGCCAGCGCCGCCGCCACGGCCTCGCGCCCTTCGCCGGGCCGGATGGTCGCGGCGGTGCCGACGACGGTGACGAATCCCGTCGCGGGGTCGATGGTGATCTCGTGCTCGCCGGCCGGAGAGGCGGGCGACGGCGTGCCAGCCACCGTCACTCCCGCTGGCCGTCCAGCAGGTCCGCCGCGATGATCTTCCGGCAGATCTGGCGGTAGAGCCCGGCGTGCCGAAGGTCCCGGAACACCGCCCACACGACCATCGCCAGCAGGCCAGCGAACGCGACGCTCACGGCCACGTATTCGCGCTGCACGATGCCGTACAGCGCCATGAGCACCGGGGCGACGAGCACGGACGCGTAGGACCAGAACCGGTCGGCGCCGTCCCGGGTGGCGGCGTGCAGGCGGATGAGGGTTTTCTCGTCGGCATCGAACATCGGCGTGACCCCTGTGTGGGCGGGCGCACCCGCGGCAGGAGCCGGCACGATACACCGGCCGCGGCTACGACCGGAACGCGCTCAGGCCGCGCGGCCCTTCGCCCGGCGCGCCTGGCCGGCCCGCCCCTCGTTGCCGCGCTTGTAGTTGCCCGTCACCCGCGCGCAGAGCTGCTGCACGGCCTCGTCGGAGGCGCCCTGCGCGCGCGCGATGAAATCCGCGGCCGCCCTGGCACGCAGCGTGGTCACGATGCGGCCGCCCCGCGAGACGTGCACCACGCCCTGGGCGGTGGCGCGGTAGCTGAACCCGAGGTCGTCCGTCATCGCCTATCCCGCCGCGCGGCCGCCTCACCTACCGCCCCGACGGCGGCTCCCAGAGCTCGACCTTGTTGCCCTCCGGGTCCATGACCCAGCCGAACTTGCCGAACTCGGAGTCGTCCGTCTTCTCCAGCACCTGGCAGCCTTCCTCGCGCAGCGCCTTCAGCAGCGCGGCGAGGTCCGCCACGCGGTAGTTCACCATGAACGGCGCGGTGCTCGGGGCGAAGTAGTCGTTGTCGGCGCCGTTGACGGACCACGCGGTCGTTCCGCCGGCGGGCTTGCCGGCCTCGTCCGTCCAGGAGAACGCGGCCCCGCCCCACTCCTGCACGTCGATGCCCAGGTGACGCTTGTACCAGGCGCGAAGCGATGCCGCGTCCTTCGCCTTGAAGAAGATGCCGCCGATGCCCGTCACTCGCTTCATCGATGCGCCTCCTGCCGGTGTGGGGGAGCGCCCGCGGTGCGCGATTGCCACGGGGCGGCCATTCGTTGTAAACCAATCGCCCGCGGGAATCCAGAGGAGAATCGGCATGGACAGGCTCACGGGTGGGTGCCTTTGCGGCAAGGTGCGGGTCGTGGCGACGGGCAGGCCGTACCGTGTCGGCCTCTGCCACTGCCTCGACTGCCGCAAGCACCACGGGGCGCTCTTCCACGCCTCCGCCATCTTTCCCGCCGACGCGGTCACGGTCGAGGGCGAGACGGGCGACTACGCGGGGCGGCACTTCTGCCCGCGCTGCGGCTCGTCCGTCTTCGGGCGCAGCGGCGACGAGGTCGAGGTGAACCTGGGCTCGCTGGATGCGCCCGACCAGTTGCAGCCGACCTACGAGCTGTGGACCGTGCGCCGCGAATCGTGGCTGCCGCCCTTCCCGCTCGCGCGGCACTACGCGCGCGATCGCGAGGGGACGGGCCGCGCCGAGGAGTAGGCCGCCGCCCCGCTAGTCGACCGGGCAGGTCGCGCGGGAAAAGACGAGCGGCGCCTGCGGGCCGGCCCAGCCCGGGGGGTGCTCGATGCGCTGGCGCTCGAAGCGCGCCTCGCAATCCTCGCCGAAGTGGATGACGAACCGGCGCAGGTCGATGGACCTCAGGGTGGCGGCCACGCGCGCGTGCTGGCGGACGAAGGCGACCATCGCCTCCAGGTCGCGAAGGTTCTGGTGCTGGGGCGGCAGGGCGGCCCGGAGCGGGATCGGGGCGAGGGCCAGCGCGG
Organism: Pseudomonadota bacterium; assembly: GCA_029781595.1. Classification (GTDB taxonomy): domain Bacteria; phylum Pseudomonadota; class Gammaproteobacteria; order Burkholderiales; family Usitatibacteraceae; genus FEB-7. Next base: position 33,333 of record JAKOWJ010000271.1, read on the forward strand.
CGGCGAGCAGCGGCGCCGCACGCTCGTGGCTCATCGTGCGCTCCTTTCGTGGCGGGCCCGGGCGAACGCCGGGCGAGGCGGCAGGATACGCCGGTTGCGCCGCGCGGCCGTCGCGCCCGCCTTCAAGGGATGCGCGCCGCCGGGTCGAACCGTTCGGTCGTGTCCATCCTCACGTCGCGCAGCGCCGCCGTCGCCAGGTGCGAGGCGTGGAGCCGTTCCGAGAGAAAGGCGAGCAGGATGGAGCGCCGGCGCGCGCCCGTGGGGTTGCGGCTCGCGGCGTGCAGCAGGTCCGCGTCGAACACCAGGATGTCGCCGGCCGAGCCGGAGACGTGCACCGAGCACGACTCGTCGTCGGGGTCGAACGGCGGCTCGCCCGGCGCCGGGCGATGGCTGCCGGGAACGATGCGCGTCGCGCCGTTCGCGGGGCCGTAGTCGTCGAAGAACGCGAGGGCCATCGCCGTGTCGCCCGGCCGCTCGGCCGACAGGTCCCGGTGCAGCCTCTGGTGGCCGCCGTCCAGCAGGGGCTCGCGGCCCTCCACCTGCGACAGGAAGAAGCGCTCCCCGATGATTTCGCCCGCCACGGCCAGCAGTGCCGGCAGCCGGCAAACGGCCTGCACGCGGGGATCGAGGTCCAGCAGCGAGTGGCGCCAGCCGGGTCCGCGCGGCGCGCGCCACTGGTCCGAGGGCCGCACGCCCGACTCGAACGCCGCGCGAAGTTCCTCCAGCCAGGCGGCCGGGATCGCGCCGCGAAGCAGGGCGTAGCCGTCCCGATGCAGTCCCTCGCGCATGCGTGCCGGTTCAGCGCGCGGCGAGCCAGAGGAAGGCACCGAGCGTCGCGTGGATGGCGAGGATCATCTCCAGGTACTCCGACCGCGGGCCCGTGTGCCACGCCCAGCCCGAGGGCCACGCGACCGTGAGCGGATGGAACCCGAACACCGCGAACAGGGCGATGATCCGCAGTGCCAGGGGCAGGCGGTGCCGCGACAGGTGAGGAGGGGCTCGGTCACGGCAGGCTCCCGGCCCGGTGCGCCACGCGATGCTGGGGAATCACGCTTCCTCCCCATCCTCGATGCCGGCCCACCGGCAGGCTTCCGCCCGTTCCGCGAACGAGTGGTACTCGACGATCCGGCCGTCGCGGAAGGCGAAGCCGTCGGCGAACCGGCCGCCCATCCACTCGGTGGCGCCCTTCATGCGCACCCACGCGTGCAGGTAGACCACGACCCGGTCCCCGTTCACCAGGTACTTCTCCGGCTCGCAGGTGCCCTCGGCCCAGGATCCGCGGCCCTTCGTCACGTTCGCCTGCACTTCCGCGATGCCCCGGTAGGTGCCGCCCGTCGGGAAGCTCGCGGGCTCGTTGCGCACGATCGCGGGGTCGAAGTCCCGGGCGATGACAGCCAGGTCGTTTCGGTTGATCGCGTCGTAGAAGTGCTTCAGGGCCTCGACTTCGGTGCTCATGGGTTCTCTCTCCGGTGCGATGTCGAGTGCGCGGCCTGGCCGCCGGCCTCCGGTGCGCCCGTGTTCGCCTGGCCAAGGAGGCGAAGGGTCTCGCCGTCGGGCTGGCCCCGGTAGAACGTCGCCAGGGCCCTGCGGAAGCACGGCTCCCGCGGCGCCGCTTCCGCGAACAGCGTGAGGCAGGACCGGAACTTCATGGCGTCGACCTCCCCGAGGATCTCCGCGGCGCCGCGGCCGGCGTGGGCGAGGATCGCGTTCACGCACTCCACGAGCCTCGGCCCGAGCACCGGGTGGTCCAGGTAGGCCGCGGCCTCCTCCCGATCCGCGATGCCGAATTCGAGGGCCATGCGGCTCTGTCCAAGCCCGCGCAGTTGCGGCAGCACGAACCAGATCCAGTGCGTTCTCTTTTGCCCGGCGACGATCTCCGCCAGCGCTTCGGCGTACACGCCTTCCTGGGCGTCGACGAAGCGCCGGAGCGCGGCGGCCGGCGAGTGACCTGGGGTTCGCATCCGGTGCCGTCCTTCGACGCGCCGCGCCTCAGTAGGGCGAGCCGTCCTTGTGCGTGAAGACCCAGCGTCCGTCGACTTGCCGCGCCTGGATGTCGTCGTCCGGATAGGTGCCTTCATCGCCGGGCGTCCGGTCGCCGATCTCGAGGTACACGACCTCCTCGGCGGTGTCGTTGACGAGGCGATGCCCGTTGCCCGTGCCGGCCGGGAAGCCGGCGCACATGCCCGGCCGAAGCGGCGTGTGCCCCTCGTCCGTGTGCAGCGTCGGGCGCCCCTCGAGCACGTAGATGAACTCGTCCTGCTTCGTGTGCGCGTGGCGCAGCGCGGAGACGGCGCCGGGGCGAAGGCGCGTGAGGTTCACGCCGAAGTTGCGCAGCCCGAAGAGATCGCCGAGCGGCTGCTTCTGCCGGCCCTCCATGCGGGAGGCGAACGGCTCCGGGTAGTTCGAGCGCTTCGTCCTCGCCGGAGCGTCGGTCGCGAGGATGGCGATGGGCGGGGTGGGTGAGGTCACGCGCGCTCTCCTTGGGGATTGATGACCACGTTGCGCGGCGGTCCGCGCGTTTGCCTAGCGGACCTCGAAAATGCCCTCGACTTCCGTCGCCACATCGTACGGCAGGGCCGCCACGCCGACGGCGATGCGCGTGTGCCGCCCCGCCTCCCCGAAGACCTGCACGAAGAGGTCCGACGCGCCGTTCATCACCTGGGACTGCGCCGTGAATTCCGGGGTCGAGTTCACGTACCCCGTCAGGCGGATGCAGCGGCAGACCCTGCCCAGGTCTCCCTCGAGCGCCGCCCGGAGGTGCGCGAGGACGTTGAGGGCGCTGAGGCGCGCCGCCTCCTGGCCCTGCTCGACGGTGAACTCGCGGCCCAGCTTGCCGATGAAGCGGCGCTCGCCGTTCCACTGCGAGAGCTGGCCGGTGAGGTAGAGCACGTTGCCGGTGCGAACGTGCGGCACGTAGTTGGCGCCCGGCGTGCTGGGGACGGGAAGCTCTATCCCGAGGGCCCGGAGGCGATCGTCGAAGGCAGTGTTCATCGGCGGCGGCGGGCTTTCGGTCAGGGTCGCGTGGCGTAGGCCCGGGGGTCGAGACCCTCGGCTGAAAAGGCCCGCTCCACGGCCGGCCGGACCGCGACGGCGTCCAGGGCGCGACGCAGTGCCGGGAGGGCGGCCGGGGGATTGGCGAGCCGCCGGGCCCAGGTGCAGAGCATGAACAGGTAGGCGTCGCACGCCGAGTACCGTCCGCCGACGAGGTACGGGTCGTTCCCGAGCGCTCCCTCGAGGACGGCGAAGCCGGTCGCCAGCCGCCGCTCCGCCTGCTGCCTCACCGCCGCGAGCCCGTCCGGGTCGGCCGTGTATTTCTCCGGATAGCGAAAGGCCATGTAGTCGGGCTGGATCGTGTTGGTGAGGTAGATGAGCCACTTGTGGAAGTGGGCGCGATCCGCGGACCCGTGCGCCGGCGCCAGCCCCGCCTCGGGATGGCGGTCCGCGACGTGCAGGCAGATGGCGGCCGCCTCGAAGAGGACGAGATCGCCGTCGACCAGCGTCGGGATCCGGCCGTTCGGGTTCAGCCGCAGGTAATCGGGATCCTTCTGCCCTTCCTTCTCCCGGTCCACGAGCACGAGCTCGTACGGCGCGCCCGCCTCCTCGAGCAGGATGTGGGGGGCGAGGTTCGCGTTGCCCGGAAAGTAGTAGAGGCGATACATGGGCCAGGGATTCCTTCGCGCCATCCGGCGATCGGGTCGTGCGGCCAGGCGGCATGGCCCGGCCGCGGAATGATACGGCTCGCGGGCGCGCCCGGTCACGGCCGCGGGAATCCGTAGTCCGGCAGCTCGATGTCGTCCCGGAGCTCGCGGCCGATGAGCCGGTCCGCGATGGCCGGCACCCGCATCAGCCGCGTCATCGCATTGCGGAACGCGATCCCGAGGGAGGTCCTCGGGGCGAACGACGAGGCGAAGGTCGCCGCCGAGGCCTGCTTCCTTCGCAGGAACGGCATCAACCGCTGCTCGTAGCGCGCGAAGGCGGCGCGGAAGTCGCCTGCGCACGCCTGCAGCTCGCCGGCGAGGATGTACGCCTCCGCGATCGCGAGCCCCGTCCCCTCGCCCGCCATGAGCGAGACGCAGGCCGCGGCGTCGCCGACGAGCGCGATCCGCCCTTTCGTCCAGCGCTCCATGCGGACCTGGCTGACCGTGTCGAAGTAGAGGTCGCCCGCGCGCGCGAGCTCCTCTTCGATCCGCGGCCACTCCCAGCCGGAGCCGGCGAAGGCCTCGCGCAGGACAGCCTTCGGCTCTTCCCCGCGCAGGTACTCGTCGCGGAAGACGAAGAGGAAGAGGGTCCTGTCGCCGCGCAGCGTGAACCGCGACACCTGCCGGCCCGGCAGCCCGTGGCTCACGTACACCAGCTCGTCGCGCGGGCGGTAGCCTTCGACCTCGAAGGCCGCGACGTGGTAGCCGAGCGGGACGATGAACTCCGGGTCCGCCCCGAACGCGAGGCGGCGCACGCGCGAATGCAGCCCGTCGGCGCCGATGACCAGGTCCGCCTCGCGTGCCGGCGCATGATCGAAGGAGACGCGCACGCCCTCGTCATGCTCGTCGAGGGCTGCCACCGAATCGCCGAAGATCGCCTCGACCTTTCCCTCGATCGCCCGGTACAGCGTCGCCGACACGTCGGAGCGCGGCACGCTCGTGAACCGGTCGCGGGTCACGCGGCCGAAGACCGAGACTTCGAATCCTCCCCGCTTGCGGCCGTCGCGACCCACGAAGCGCACCTCGCGCACGGGATAGCCGAGGCGGCGGATCTCGCCGACGACGCCCATCCTTTCCGCGATCTCGTAGCCGATGCCCCAGAAGTCGATGATGTAGCCGCCTTCGCGCACGCGGGGCGCCGCCTCGACGAGGAGGACCTCGTGCCCGGCCTTCGTCAGCCAGTAGGCAAGAGCCGGCCCGGCGACGCCGATTCCGTTGATGACGATCTTCACGGTGTGCGAAACCCGCCGCGGCATGCCCGCCCGAGGCAGGGGCCGGGCACGCGGCTCAATCGACGATGAAGAGCTTCGCTCCGCACTCCGTGTGCGAGCGGTGGGGTTCGGCGTTGTCGGCGACCTGGTAGCTCATGCCGGGCCGGAGCGTGAACGTGCGCCCGTCCTCGAGCTCGGTGTGCAGCTCGCCGTCCGTGCACAGGAGAATGTGCCCCTTGGTGCACCAGTGGTCGGCGAGGTAGCCGGGCGTGTACTCGACCATGCGCACGCGGATGGCGCCGAAGTGCTGCGTTCGCCAGTAGGCGCAGCCCTTCTCGCCCTTGTGCTCGGTTCGCGGGACCTGCGACCAGTCGGTGGTCCCGAACGGAATGCCTGACATCTGCACGGATGGCTCCTTCGTCGAAAAGCGCCCGCCCGTCACGCTGGACGGCCAGGCGCGGGACTGCCAGGTCGCGGTCGATCATCGGGAACCTCCCACCGGCTCGTGGAACTCGATCCAGGCGCCGCCCGCGAGCGCGCCCGGAACGAGAAGGCTTCTTCCCGCCGGAAAGCATGGGCCCACATCGCCGGTGGAACCGGGAAGATCGCGCAGGCGCCCCGCGACATCGTCCAGGCGCTCGACCTCCACGCTGAAGCCCAGGATGCCCTGGCCGCGCTCGGCGATGAAGCGCGCCGTGGGCCCGCCCGCGTCGACGGGCCGCAGAAGCCGGATGGCCTGGCGAACCAATGCGAACTCGCGCACGTCGGCGCCGAGCGCCGGGCAGCGATAGTCGCGGCCGGGAGAGGAAGAAAGCGCCTGCAGGGTCTTCGAGGCGGCCTCGAGGTCGGGCACCGCGATCCACAGCGCCGAAACGCCCCGGGCGCCGTTGGGCTGCCGGTAGTACGGCGCCGCTCTCGCCTGCGCGTATCCCTCGTCCCAGTGGTGGAAGATGTCCGCGTAGTCGACACGCAGGTACTGGATGAAGAAGAGCGGCAGGCCGGCCGCCTCCCGCATCTCGACCGTCAGCCATTTCGGCGGCGGCGGCTTCGCGTCGGTGGCTCTCTGGACGGTGCCGGGCGACGGCGCCGTCGGGGCGAGGCCGAGCGCTTCGAGGCGCGCGGCCGTGGCGGAGGCCGATGACGTGCTCAGCGCCGCGGCGAACGCGCCAGGGCCCTTTTCCAGGAACGCGAGGAGGCCCGGATCGTTCGCGGCCACCTTCTCGCGATCGTCGACGGCCAGCAGCTCGAGGTACGACTGGTTGGCGAAGTAGGACGAGGCGTTCGCCGTGCCCGAAGCGTGCCGGCCCGCGACGCCGGCGGCGGGAAGCTTGAAGCCGAGCCGGTCGCGGAACAGGGCCCTGGCGGCCTCGAGGTCGCGCACCGCGATAACGACATGGTCGATGCCGAATCCCATCCCCAGCAGGGGATCGGGGCGCGGGCCCGGCACCGCCACCGGCAGCAGCACGGCCTCCAGCGCGTCGGCCAGGTCGCTCTCCAGCGAATCGACGCCCTTGACGACGAATGCGCCGCCATTGCGCCACCGCGTGCTGGCGTCGGCCAGGACCGACGAAGTGGACGGATCGAGCACGCGCACGTCGACGACCACCTCGGTGCCGCCCTCCACCAGGACCGGCAGCCCGATCACGAGGCGCGGGCCGAGCTCGCGAACGGTGACGAGCACGACCCGGTCCGCATGCGCGCCGCCCGCCGCCGCGAGGCGAAGGAGTGCCGCATTCGACGGCACGCCGCCGTCGCCGGGAAGCCGCCTCGGCGCCGTGGCGTCCAGGCAGCCGTGGCGCGCGATGAACTGCTCGATGCCCTGCTTCGCCAGTGCTTCGCGCAGCGCCGGCTCCTTCTGGTCCGCCCGCCACCGGGGCATCCAGAAGAGCGCGACCTTCACCCGGGGCCCGTCGGCGGTGCACAGGGGCTGGCGCAGTGGCGTGCCCGATGGGCTCGTCGTGGTAGTCGCGCAACCGGCGAGCAGCGCCAGAAAGGCGAGCGCGGCCGCGACAAGGCTAGGGGTAGGCAGTGCCATCCTTGTGGACGAAGCGCCCGTCGCGGTTCGTGCTCATCAGGTCGCCGTCCGGGCACGTGGTGAGGTCGTCCGGATGCCTCGATCCGATTTCCAGGTACACCGCCGGATAGGCGGCACCCACCCGCACCGGCACGGCCTCAAGCTCGATCCTGGGCATGCGGGCATCTCCTTCCGGATCAGTCGGGCGCGGCGCGCAATTCGCCGCGGCGCGTCATTCGTCGTCGCCGTCGTCGCTGCGCCACCAGGCCTCGGCGCCGTCGATGTGGATGAGGATCTCGCCGTCCTCGTACGACCCGTCGGGCGAGCGCAGCCGCAGCCCCGGCTCGTGCAGCTCCGCGTGGACGGCTTCCCAGTCGTCCCACTGCGCCGCGTCGTCGGAGGTGTTGGCGCGCAGCAGCGCGAGCTCGTGCTCGAAGAGTTCACGAACCGGGTCGAACGCCTTCGTCGGGTGGAAGACACCGCTGAACCAGGGGAAGTCCGCCTGCCCCGCGCTCACGTCGATCGTGCCCAGGACGGCATCGCCGCGCACGAGCTCCAGGTTTTCCGGCCACTGCGGTTTGGACACTGCCGCTTCCTTTCGATTTCGATCGTCGTTCGCCTAGGATAGCGCCCTGCCGCTCCGCGAAGCGATCGGCCCCGCCGCGCTCAGCGCCGCGGCAGGTCGACGCGGAGCGATCGCCCCCCGTAGCCGTGCTTGCGGTCCCTGGCCTGCACGATCACCGCCGTGACGGACGGCGGGATGCGGACCCCGTAGAGGTCCCGCGTGAACGGCTGCTCCGCCTGGTGATCGTGCAGGAGCTTTCGCTCGCCGAGCACCTGCCCGGACGCCGTGGTCACGCGGAACGCGTCCGCATGGCGCTCCGGCGTGTCGTAAGGGGAAGAGACGGTGACGTCGAAGTCGTAGACGCCCGCGGCCCGCGGCGTGACCTTCACGTCGACGACGTCGGGAAAGCGCTGCTCGCCCGCCGCCAGGGCGATCGAAGGCAGGAGAGCGAACGCCGCGGCCAGGGCCAGCAGGATGCGCGCCATTTACTCGGGGCTGCTCGCGAAGGCCATGAACCCGGCCGTGCCGGATTCCTGGGTGGGTTCCAGGTACGCCTTCATCGGAAATCTCCTCCTGGATGGCGGGAAGCTTCGCTTCCGTCGCCGGACGTCACGCCGGCTGCTCCCACGGCACGAGCGCCACCGCGATGGGCGCACGCACCGTATTGTGCACTTCGGCCACGGCGTCCGTTTCCCGCAGCAGCTGCTCGATGCGCGCCTTCGGCTCGGCGGACTTCACGCTCGCGCGATAGCGGACGTTGGCCGCGGCCAGCCCGATGCCGTTGAACTCCGCGGATGCCTCGACCTCGACCGCCTCGACCGCGATGCCCAGTCGCGCCGCCTCGCGGTACAGGTCGTTGCAGTAGCAGGTGGCGAGGGCGAGCATCAGGAACTCGCCCCCGTTCACCGCCGAACCGCCGGCGGCCTTGGGCGGCACGTCCAGGGCCTGGGTGCTGCCGTTGGTGGTCACCGAGACGGCGTGCGAGCCGGCGGCGTTCTTCACGGATGCGGCGATGAGCATTCGACTCTCCGGTGGAATGGGGCGGCCGTCCTCGACCCGGCAGGGGCGATCGGTCCTGCGCAAGCTCGAAGCGGTACGGCGACTCCGCTCACCGGCCCGGCGCGGCCTTGTTCGCGGGCTCCGGCGGAACGACTGCCGGCGCATCGGGGAGGTTTCCCAATCCGATCTCGCGAAGGAAAGCCTCGAACGCGGGCTTCCAGGAACCGGGATCGCCGGTGAAGATCCCGTGGCCATTGTCCTTGTAGGGCGGCAGGCGGACGAATCGCCCCTTGCCTCCCGCCTCGACGAACGCGGAGAACCAGTCCCTGGGCAGGTCGGGGCCCCAGAAGCGGTCGTTCGCGCTGTAGAGCCACAGGGTGGGCACCTTCGACCGGGCGCCGTAGTCCGCGAACAGCGCCTTCATGCGGTGGGCGCTGCACGGATCCTCCGGCCGCCGGGTGGGATTGCCCCCACCGCCGCCCGCGAAGTTGACGGCGCCGAGCAGGCCCGGCAACGGCCTTGCCGAGAGCGCGATGGCCGTCGCTCCCCCGAACGACTGCCCCACCACGATGCCGCGGGACAGGTCGACGAACGGCAGCGCCCGGGCGGCCTCGAGCACGGACACCGTCTGGTCCGCGGCCGCGGCATACACCGGCGGATAGTCCCGCTCGTCGCAGCGGCCGGAATATTCCACGTCGATGCCGCCCGAGTCGCCGTACCCGGCCCGCGTGGGAACGAACACCACGAAGCCCAGCGAGACGAAATACCGGGAGTTCGCCGAATACCGTGGCCGCTTCATCCGGGCGAAATCCGCGGCGGTGGCGGGCCTGCCGTGATTCAGCACCAGGTACGGCGCGCGCCCGCGGGCATCGTCGCGGAACACGGTGACCTTGATCGGCTGGTTCACCCGCTGCCCGGCCATCGTCGTGACGCTGACCGGAACCTCGATGACCTCCTCCACGACCGCCGCCGGCGACAGCCCCGGCAGGCCAAGCGCCACCAGGAGCCACAGGCGGCGCCAGGGCATGCCGGTATCGGCGCGGGCCAAACGATCGCGACGGATCCTCATGGCTCGCGCGCGGTGTCGCGTGAAACGGATCGCCGGTCGAGCGCGTGCGTGGCCACGACGGTGCCGTACCAGCTCTCGAGGCCCCGGTAGTGCATGCCCAGCCGCACCATGACCCGCGCCGACGCCTCGTTGTCCGGGTGGCGAACGGCGAGAAGCTCGTCCACGTCGAAGGTCTCGAACGCGAAGTCGCGCATCCGCAGGGCCGCCTCCGTCGCCAGCCCCTGGCGCCAGAAGTCGGGATGCAGGCGCCAGCCGATCTCCAGCGGGTTGACCTGCAGGGTTTCCAGCGCGGAAGGCAGGTCCGCCTGCTTTCGGAGGTACTGGACGCAGCCCGCTCCGGCGATCCGGCCGCTCGCGCGCTCGACCAGGGCCCACCAGCCCGTTCCCCAGGCCGCCCAGCAACGCTGCGCCCGCGCGATCGCGGCCGCGGTCTGCTCCCGGGTCTCGGGCTGTCCGCTGATGTAGCGCATCACCTCCGGCAGCCGGTTCATCTCGTGCAGGCCGTCGAGATGGCGTTCGGCAAGGGGTTCCAGCCGAAGCCGGGACGTGTGCAGGATCGTCATGCGGGAGCGCCGCCTGGCGTCCGGACCCGGTGCCGCTTTTCGTCGGCCCGGGCCAGCCCATCGGCATGCCGCAAGTGCGGAAGCGCCTGGCCTTGAGCCCATGCCTCGGGCGCCGCCCAGCCTGCCGCCACGATGGCGCGGAAGGCGAGACGGCCGCTCGCCGCGAGAAGCGCCGAAGCCCTTGGCAATGCCTGAAGTTGCATGGATTTCCTTTCCCGATTCACCGGCCCCGCGGCCGCCTTGACCGTTTCTGCCCGTTGGCCCGTTTGACGAATGCTCCTACTCCCCGGTCGCGGCCGCCTTGCGCTTCGCGTAGTGCCGCGCCTTCGACAGGTCCCCCTTGCCGCGGTACAGCGCCTCCAGCTCCTCGAAGACGTGCCGGTCCGGCTTGCCGGCGGCGTCCGCCTCCTTCTCGAGCGCGAGCTGGATCTGCAGCGCCTCGTCGGTCCGGGCAAGGCTGCGCAGCGTCCACGCCACCATCCATTTCGCGACGCGCGTGGCCTCGGCGTTCGTTCCGCGCTGCCGGATCGCCAGCGACTGCCGGAACTGCGCCAGCGCCTCGTCGTGGCGGCCCAGCTGGTGAAGGGCGTAGCCGGTGTTTTGGCGGATCGAAGCCTCCCATCGCCGGGCGTCGGGCTGCGGCGATGACACGGCGATGGCCAGCGCCGCCTCCGCCCACTTGAGCTGGTCGGCCGGCGCGGTGTCGACGAAGGCGAACATGTGGATCGCGTCGATCGCCAGGCCGTCGAGCCGGGCGGCCCGCGCGAGCTCGAGGGCCTGGTCGTAGGCCTGCCTCGCCTGCGCCGCCCTTTCCGGCGTGAGCGAGCCGGGCGGGTGGGCCGCGGACGCGAGCGTCCGGCCCCACTCGAGGTGGAAGCGCACCCGGGGCTCGGCGCCCGCGCCGGCGAGGGCAGGCTCCATCTCGCGCAGCACCTCGCGGGCCTTGTCGAACTGCTTTCGCAGGCCGTACGTGCGGGCGATCTGCGTGCGAAGGACGAGCGCGTCGTCGCCGCTCGCGCTCGCCAGTGCCGCCCTGAACCGCTGCTCGCTCACCTCGGGGCGCGAGAAGTCCCAGAGGGGCGTGAGGTCGATTGCCATCGAAGCTCCTGGTGCGAAAGCAAGGCAGAGGCAGGCGAATGCGCGCGCGAGCCTTCGGAATGCCGAACGTTCACCCGCCGCCAGCGGACTCTTCCTCTCCATCGGGCTCACAATGCCACACTCCCCCGACGGATTCCCGGCTGGCGGACCAGCCGCGCGGAAGGGTGCCGAGCACGGCGATGGTGCTGTCCCGCTCGAACAGGCAGCCCAGGCAGACCACCAGGCATTCGTCATCATCGGCGATGTCGCCGTGGAAGAATTGCCAATCCCCGTCGGCGCCGTGAAAGGCCCGCAGGATGGGCAGCTTCTGCGACCAGAGACGCGCGGTCGTGAAACCGGCGCAATGGGGCGGGTCCGCGAAGGGCCAGGCCTGCGGCGGGAACGAGTGCGGGTGCTCGTCAACGGTTCGCATGCACGACCTCCGGCACCTCGGGGGTTGGGCGGCGGCAATCCGGCTAGCGCTGCCGCAGCACCAGCCAGGCAATCGCGGCTGCCGCGATCACCAGCAAGGCGATCCATTTTGCGGAAGAGGCGCGCGGAACCTCGCCCGGCGCCAAGCCCGGAGGACGGGCGAGGCTCACGCCTTCGTGCCGATCCACCAGCTCCTTGGCTTCCTTGAGCCCGAAGCCGGTTGCCTCGCGAACGAGCCGGATCGCGCCGATCTTGTCGCCCGCCGCGAGCGCCGCCTTCGCTTTCGGAGGCAGCGCCGATGCAACGCTCACTTCGGGTGATGTGGCGGCACTCTCGACGAAGCCCTGCTCCACCGCCGCCTTGGCCTCGGCCAGGCCGAGAGCCGTGCGCGCCCTGAGCAGGCGGATCGCCTCCAGCTTGTCCTTTCGCGCGAGGGCAGCCTGGACGTCCGGCGGCAGGGGTTGGCGCATGGCGGTAAAGGATGGCGAGGGAACGTAGGGGGCTGACTAGCGATTGCGTTCGACGGCAGGGTGCGAAGCCTTGGTCGCGGCCCGACGCGGCGGATAGGTGCCAATCGGCCGCTCGAACGAGCCATTAGACAGCATGCTTCCATTCCAAGCCATGTGGCAGCGCTGGCGGCCCGAACACCATGTGCAGCACCCGACGGCGCGACGGGACCTTCGCCTTGGATGACGCGTGCAGTAGCAAGGGGCGCATGAGGACTGCGTCACCGCTTCGCGCCAGGCAGGGCTCCGCGCCACGACCGGCGCGAAGCCTGAGCGCCTCCAATTCACTCAAGCGACCGCGCGTGTGAGACCCAGGCACAACTTCAAGCGGGCCGTTCCCGGCCCCGCAACTGTCGACATGCAACCGTACCGCGAGAAGGCGCTCCAGCAAAGCGTCCGGCGGTTGAACGAAGTCCATGCCTTCCTTGATGTACCAGGCGCCGAGAGACGGATGTTCCAGCCTTCGACGAACGGGGATGGAGAGGTCCTGATGCAGGGCGACGAGCCAGTTGCGCTCCGCGGTCTTGTCGAAAAGGGTGCACTGAACCGCGATGGACGAATCCGGCAGCAGACCGGCGCGGATGAGGCGATCCTTCACGCGCTGAACGAGCGCACGGCACCACGGCTGGACGAGCAGCTTTCGAGTGCCTGCCCTCCGAAGGGCGAGGCGATCGATCGCCTTGGCGACAATGCAGACCTCTCGCGGCCCCGCCAATCCCGCCGCTATCGCGAAACCGCGCTCCTCAAGATCCGTGGCGACCGTTCGCATGCGGTCTATGGATCGAGGTGAGTGGTCCGGCAATTTGTCATGGCCGCGGGAAGACGCGGGCCACCGACGAAAGACGGCCGCTCGAGCGATTTGTCAGGCGGCATTTTTCCTCCCGCTCACTGCGAACAGGATGAAGGCGCCGAGCAACAGGGCGACGGCAGCCCATGCGCGAACCACCCAGGCGCCGCCGCTGGACCACCAGCCAAGGACCACCTGGGCGAACTGAAGGCCAACAACGGGAGTGAGCGCGCCTCCCACGACAATGAGCACGCCCAGGCCGCGGAGTAGTCGCGGGAAGCGGGAGACGGGGGCCGCCAACACGAGCACCACACCGAATGCGACTCGAACGACCGCGGCGAAGTAGATCACCGGCGGCTCCTGAAACATGCGAACCGCAGCCACGAACGTGTCAGGGGACGCGAGGCCGGCGAGCCCTTGGACCAGTATGAGGAGCCCGATCACCAATGCCGCGATTGTCACGTTGCGTCCTCCATTTCGCCTAGCGAGAAAGGCTGCCTGCGACTGCGGCGGGGGCAAAGGGCCGCCGGCGGGCGTCCGTGCCGACCTCCGGGTCAAGCCGCATTCTCGCCGCCGAGGAGCTTGAGGCCGACGATGCCGCAAACGATGAGCGCGATGCAACCGATGCGCGCGACAGTGAGGGACTCGCCGAAGAGCACGATACCGAGCACGGCGGCCCCGACTGCGCCAACCCCGGTCCAGACGGCGTAGGCCGTCCCGACCGGCAGTTGCCGCAACGCCAGCCCGAGCAGCCAGAAGCTGAGGCCGGCCGCGATCAGCGTGATTGCGGTGAAGCCGTTCCTGGTGAACCCCTGCGAGGCCTTCATGCTTACGGCCCAGACGATTTCCAGCAGGCCGGCGACAAGAAGAAGCACCCACGCGAGGTTTGGTGAGAGTGTGATGGGCATGGTCAGTCCCGGTTGGTTGTCCTGCTAATGAACGGCGTGGAATGTTCCGGCGTGCGGCCTAACGTTCGACATGAGAGGCGGCGCCTGGCTTGCCGGGCGACGTCCCTGCGCTGGAGGAGTCAGGCATCGCCGGCCTCGACGCCGTGTGCCTCGAGTGCCGCGAACAACCCGTCGAAATCCTGCCGCTCGTCATCGAAATGGATCGTCGTGATGCCGATCGAACCCGGGGCAACGAGATTTTCGCGATCGTTGTCGATGAAGATGCACTCGTGCGGATCGATGCCCAGGCGATGCAAGGCGGCCAGGAATATCTTCGGATCCTCCTTGCCAACGCCAACCTCTGCCGAGACCACTATCGGGTCGAACAGCGAGGGCAGGTCGTGAAGCTGCTTGAGGCAGTCGATCCGGTCCTTCTTGTTGTCGGTCACGATCCCGACCGCGCGCCCTGCATGAAGCCTCCTGGCCAGCCCCAGCATGCGTGCGTTCAGTGGAGTGCTTTCGAACGCCTCCCGGAGCGCGCCGATGCTCACCTCCTGCCCCAGGGCACGGCAGAGCTCCGCCCATGTCCGTTCGTGGGTCGTCCTTCCGAGCGTGAGGTCGTCATTGAATCGGCGGAAGACGGATTGCACTCGCGAGAGTTCGATGCCGGTGTGGGCGCTCAAGTAGCGGGTGGTCGTGAGCGATCCGGTCTTGTCCGTGGTGAGCACACCGTCGAAGTCGAACAGGACGGCCTTGATCGGCGGTGGCTGCAATTGCGATGCCTACCTAACGACTAAGTTGAACGGCGGCGCCCGGAGCGGGACGCGACGGGTGCGCTTCGTCCGTTCGAACGCGTTGTTGGAGGTTGCGCGTATGCATCCACGTAGGCATCGAGCAGCTGCCTGATCATCCGCTGATACTGGGTTTGATTCTTCGCCGCGTGGGCCTTGAAAAACTCGACGCTTCGTTTGCTGAGGGCGATTGTTACCTTTACTCCTTCATCACGAAAAGCGAGTTGATGAGGCGGGGGAAGGAAATCCGGCACAACCCGATAGTCTCCGATCGGCTCATTCGTGTATTTGGTTTTCGCGGTCATAGATGGCTTTCCCCTTGCGCCAGAAGCCGGCGCCAAAGATCCTGATGACGCCGCCTCGATACGTGAAGCGGACTGTCAAGACTCCTCGATCAACGCGCCCGAAGCAGAAAAAGCGCTTCTCCTTGGTGCTGTGATCCAGGTCCTCGGCCATGACGCGCATAGAGTCAGCGAAAGCGTATTGAGCTTCCGCGAACGAAACGCGGTGTTTCCGTTGATTCTCGAGGTCCTTTGCAGGATCCCACTCGAAGGGCGTCAAGGCCATGCAAGCAGCTTATCACTGATATGGCTTTTGCGCCATATCGGCTTATGGCTAGGCACCCTGCTTCTGGCGCGACCTCTAACGAGCTATCAGGCTCGTTGAGATCGAGAGCGCACCACGCAAACGGGCAATTGGAGGGCTGCCGATGGCGGCATGAAACAGGTCAGACCGGCGTTCGGAAAACCTGATCAACTCCCGGGTCTCCTTCAAGACCGACTAACGATCGAGGACCGAACGCGCGGCTTGCATTCGGGCCAGGAGGCCGCGGGCCTCCGTTTACATAAGGCCGTTTATAGACACGCAGTCCGACCTCGTTTCATTTCGCGCCGTTTCGAAGCAGCCCCGAAAGGAAGATCGGATCGACAAAAATCTTGACTGAACGGGAAGTCCTTATAGACCTAGTTGAGCGGCCGGGCACCATGCCTCGGCCGCGGGAAGACGCGGCCCGCAACTGCCAACCGGCCGCTCGAACGCGTTGTTAGACAGCATTTTCATAAGCACACTCCTCGCGTGCATGAGATGGTCAGTGCGACCGCAAGGTTTGACACAATGATCGCTCCGAGAACAACTACGGACGCTGTGGCTGGCCACCACTTTGCACGGGGCGTCTTTTTCACCCAGCGATAGGCACCAAGGCCCCAAAGGGCGAAGCTCAAGCCCCAGGGCACGAGGTCGAGCCAATCATTGTGATGAAGAAACTCGTCCTGTGGCCAAACAGTGACGAGCAGGGCGAATGCAACGATTGCTCCAAAGAATGCGGCGACGGTTCTCAATGCTGTCTAACGACCCAGTTGAGCGGCCGCACACCGACCGCCTTGCCGCGCGAGACGCGGCCCACGATGTTTCACGGCCCGCTCGAACGCGTTGTTAGGTGTCACGACGTTTCCTCTGGGATTGCGGGCGGTTGCCACGGCTCAAGCGCGAACCCCCGATTCGTCAGATTGCGGCGCGCCTCTCCAACAATGAACGCAAGCCCGTCTGGTTCCCTCAACCGCCGCACCAATGCTTCTTCGACACGGAGGAGCGGCTCGTCAGTGGGCGAGAACACTCGAAAGCGCACCTTCTGTTCGTGATCGAATTCTTCGACGGCGCACCGTAGCGGTTTGAACGCGCCCTCAATAGAACGAAGAATTATCGCGAGTTCCAGGCCCTTGTTCATGGCGATGCCCCTCGTGACACCTAACGACCTAGTTGAGCGGCCGGGCACAACGCCTCGGCCGCGGCCAGACGCGGCCCGCAGGTGCCAACCGGCCGCTCGAACGCGTTGTTAGACATCAATCTTTGCGCTCCACTTAACTTGCCCAGTGGAGGAGTCGATAAGCACCCCAAAGTGACCCCCTGGCCTTGCTGGAACCAAATGCACCATGACCCACCAGTCGCAATCCTTTCGCGAGAGCACAATTTCGAATTGACCTCGAGCGAGCTTAGTACCCTGTCGCTCAACCTCTGCGACCGCAATCTGTTCGAGCTGTGCACGTGACGACACAGCGGGGTTTGCTGGGCATGAAAGCTGGGGCGGCGGAGGTGGCGGCGCGATGGTGGTCGCAAACGCCTGCCCGAAAAGCGACACCGTGGACATCGCTATGACCCCATACCGTGTGCGCATCGAGGTGTCTGCCCGATTGATGTCTAACGATCGAGTTGAGCGGCCGGCCACGATGCGTCGGCCGCGGACAGACGCGGCCCACTTACGACCCGCGGCCGCTCGAACGCGTTGTTAGGCGTCAATTGTTCTACGAGATCCATGTACCCATTCCGATTAGTCTGCGGGTGCCCATAACATACCAAGCGTCGAGCACCCATTCGCCTCCACCCCAAAGGCCGGCGATCTGATACTCGTGGTAGGTGAGAAGAATTGCCGGCGCGATTGGAATCGTGACGAAGAATTGAATATACGGATGGGAGTCCCAAACGCGCCCGTCTCCCTTGGCCTTGAGCTTCTTGTATTGAGCGATCTCTGCCGCGGCGAGGTCGGTATGTACGCGCGGAGCGCCGAGTGCCCACGTGATTCCATAAGCCGCAACAATCACCAGAACGGCCCGATGAGACAAGCTGGGCAAATGTAGCCGGCGCCGCGTAAACCACCACGCCACCAAGGTTGCGGACAAGACAACGGCCGTGACCAGCGCCGCATAGCTAGTACCTTTGCTGAAGCCAAGCAACACGAACGCGAGTTGCCCAACGACGACCAGCGCCAATGCAAACGTGATGATGGCGCACAGAATGGCGACTACTTCGCGCACCGGCTGATTCATTGACGCCTAACGATTGAGTTGAGCGGCCCGGCTCGCCGGCCGTTCGCGCCTGAGAGGCGCGCCACATTGCCACTTGGGCCGCTCGAACGCGTTGTTAGCCTTCATACTCTCCCGCCGATTCGTGCGTCGAGATAATGAAGCAGCGATCGCGCAACATTGACGACCAGCATCGCTTCAGCTGGCGAAAGCAGCGCGTGGTTTGGGTGCGCCATGCTGCCTCGATTACGCAGGGGATTGAGGGCATCAAGAATTGTCGCGCATGACATAAGAACGCGATCTACGTCGCCCGCCCTCGCGCCCAAGTCCTGAAGCGCCGGGTGCTTTATTCGAAGTAACTTAAACAGAGCCGTTGTGGAGGCATCGTCAGGATACGAAATGCCTGCAACATCACAAACTGCCAACAGATAGCCATGCAGTGAGGTGTGGACTCGGTCAACGCCACTTAGCGCGCCCGACGTTGCAATAAGCGCTTCGGCGTCTTTAATGGCCTGTGACACAACTGCCGACGTAATTTGGGGACTAGGACTTGCGACAGCGCCGCCGGCTTCAAGCCTCTGGGCAATCTCCAGAAGGCGCAGCTTCAAGTCGGCCGTTCGCGTTTCGGGGCTGCCAGGTGCCCCAATGGGACATCGCTCGACAATCCCCCGAATTATCTTTGCTTGTTCGTCGGGGGGCGCTGATGAAAGGATAGTGATAAACCGGTCCCGAGTTGTTCCAGAGTACTGCGGAGCGTCCGGATCAATCTCCAAATTGCAGAACTCTGGGTAGAACTCCCTATGGGTACGGTAACTAAAGTCGCCCAAGTACCCGCCGGTGCCTCCGATCCACCGATTTACTACGAGCATCAGTTCAGATTTCGCAAGTGGCACGGCGGCGGGATGAAGGCTAACGACTGAGTTGAGCGGCCCGGCACAGCACGTCGGCCGCGGCGAGACGCGGCCCACCTTGCTTACCGGGCCGATCGAACGTGTTGTTAGGTCTCACGGATATTCCCCACCTTCTCATTTAGCCAATCGAAATTTCGCCAGTATTTTGGGTGCCCCCCTGCCTTTGATCGATGTTCTTGCAAGAACGGCTCGAGGACCTGGTGACAATGGGCGATGCTTGGACCCCAATTGGCAGCAATGAGATCGATGGGCGCAAGGCCCGCCCTAAGGAGTGCAGCCGCTACGTCGTAATTTGATGCAACGAGGGCGGCCCGCTGTCTTTCGGAGCCGGACCATTCGGTGAGAGGTCTATTGGCCAGGTCTTCTCGGACACACCGGCGAGCTTCCCTAACCTCCGGTGCCTGCAAGAACTCCACAAGAGCAAGTGAACTTTGGGCCACAGAAGTCTGCTGCATTGTGTGAAGCTGATTTGCCATCACCGAAAGCTGCCGGTAATAGACGCCGAGCGTGGCAAAAATGGCAACGGCGACGGCCCCTTGAAGCACCAGCGACCATGTTTCGTAGGTCGTCATTGTTTCCCCGTGAGACCTAACGATCGAGTTGAGCGGCCGGGCACGGTGACCCTGCCGCGGCCAGACGCGGCCCACCTACGCCACACGGCCGCTCGAACGGTTTGTTAGGAGTCATCTGCTTCCAACTGCGACTGAAGCGCTTGGACATCCAGTCCGGACCCAAGCTCAACGATAAACGTCGGCTCCGGCGACACTGCCACGACCGACACTAGTGC
>JAKOWJ010000286.1 GCA_029781595.1 Pseudomonadota bacterium
GGCCGCGTGCAGCATCTCGATCATCCGCGCCCAGTGGTAGGCGAGCGGCGCGTGGATGGGAGAGCCGCCCGCGTAGTCCACGAACTCGCGGCGCTCGGCGTCCGCCAGGGGCGTCGGGATGTGGTCGCAGTTCTGCACGCGCGCGAGCGGGCCCACCTTGTACCAGCCCTTCTCGGGCCCCAGGTCCGCGAGGAAGGGGAACTTCATGTAGCTCCAGGGCTTCACCTCCTCGCGGATGAGGCGGTGGTAGCCGCGCGGGTCCTCGCCGTCGAAGAGGATCGCGCCCGACTCGTCGCGCGCGCGAAGCCGCCCGTCGTAGAAGTCCAGGCCGCCGTCGGGCCCCACCAGGGACAGGAGGTTCGAGCGGAAGACGCCGAAGCTGTTGTAGAGCGCCGGGTCCTGAGCGTGCAGGCGCCTGGCGAGCGCCACCGCCTCGCGCGACCAGCCCACCACGTCGTAGACGTCCGCGAGCAGCGCGTCGCGCTCGGCGCGGGTGACGGCCTTGTTCACCCCGCCGGGGATGGAGCCCGTGCCGTGGATGCGCTTGCCGGCCGTCACGCGGATCACCTCCTGCCCGAAGCGGCGCAGCAGCACGCCGCGGCGCGCGATCTCGGGGTGGCCGGCCACCACGCCCACGAGGTTGCGCCTCCCCGCCTCGCTCGCGAAGCCGAACAGCAGGTCGGGCGAGCACAGGTGGAAGAAGTGCAGCGCGTGCGACTGCAGCATCTGCCCGTAGTGCATGAGCCGGCGGATCCTGAGCGCCGCCGGCGGCAGGCGCGTCGCCCCCACGATGGCGTCCATGGCCTTCGAGGCCGCCAGGTGGTGGCTCACGGGGCAGATGCCGCACAGGCGCTGCACCATCACCGGCACCTCCCAGTACGGCCGGCCCTGGATGAAGCGCTCGAAGCCGCGGAACTCCACCACGTGCAGGCGCACCTCGCGCACCTTGTCCTCCTCGTCCAGGAGGATCGTCACCTTGCCGTGCCCCTCGACGCGCGAGACGGGGTCGATGGCCACGCGGCGCAGGGTGGCACGGTTCGCGGCGGTCTCCAGTCCGTAGGCCATGGCGCGCGCCCTAGTCGAAGTGGATGAGGGCCGGGTCCAGCGGCCTCGCCTCGCCGGCGAGCAGCGAGCCCAGCACCGCGCCGATCGCCTCGGCCGGCGGCGGGCAGCCCGGGATGAAGTGGTCGATGCGCACCACCTCGTGCAGCGGGTGCACCCGGTCGAGCGGCAGCGGCAGCTCGGGGTCGTCCGGGATGCGCCCGTGCTCGGCGCCCGGCTCGGCACGGTAGACCTCCTGCAGCAGCAGCGGCAGGCTCAGCACGTTGCGCTGCGCGGGCAGGCCCCCGTTCAGCGCGCAGGCCCCCAGGGCGACCAGCACCTTGCAGCGGCGGCGGAACTCGCGCAGCACCTCGACGTTCTCGGCGTTGCACACGCCGCCCTCGACGATGCCCACGTCGCACTCGCCCACTTCCTTGGTGTCGGTGAGCGGCGAGCGGTCGAGCTCGATGCGCTCCAGCAGGCCGATGAGGCCCTCGTCCAGGTCCAGCAGCGACATGTGGCAGCCGAAGCAGCCCGCGAGCGAGGTGGTGGCCACGCGCAGCTTGCGCACCGGGGCGTCCATGTCATCCCTCCTCGATCTCGGCCGAGCTGTCGGCCACGGCCGAGATGGGCTTCAGGTCGAAGGTGCGCTGCCCGAGGGGCGTGGCGAAGCCGCGGCGCTTGGGCAGGATCGCGCCCACCGGGCACACGTGCACCGCCCGGTCCGTCGCGCGCACGTCGGTGTCGGCGAGCCGCCCCGTGCGCGAGTTGACGATGAGGCGCGTGCGGATGCCGCGCCCCGAGAGCGCGAAGGCGTTCTTGCGGTCCACCTCGCGGCTGGCGCGCTCGCAGAGGGAGCAGAGGATGCAGCGGTTGAAGTCCAGCAGCAGCTCGGGGTGCGAGGCGTCCACCGGCCGGTCGGGGTAGAAGTGATCGTAGTGCGGCGTGGTCATGCCCAGGTCGCGCGCCGTGGCCTGCAGCTTGCAATCCCCGCTCCTCTCGCACGACGGGCAGAAGTGGTTGCCCTCGACGAAGAGCATCTGCACCAGCGCGCGCCGCTCGTCGTTGAGCGCCGGCGTGTCGCTCTCCACCACGGCGCCGGCCACCGCCCGCGTGGTGCAGGCGGCCGCCTCGCGCCCGCCCACGCGCACGGTGCACACCTTGCACGAGCCGTGCGGCGCGAAGTCCGGGTGGAAGCACAGGTGCGGGATGTAGGCCCCGGCCGCCACGGCGGCCTGCAGGATGCTCTGGCCTTCGGCGAAGGCCACGGGACGGCCGTCCAGCAGGAAGGTAGGCGCGCTCACGCGGTCCCCTCCTCTTCCTCGCGGACGTGCGCGGCGGCATCGTCTCGCCCCGTCATCTGCCGCGCGGCGGCGAGCGCCCGGTCCAGGTCGAAGGCCGGCTCGAACTCCTCGTGCGCGAGCCGCCGCTGGTAGGCCGGCCGGAACTTCGCGATGGTGCCCAGCACCGGGTTGCACGCCGAGTGCCCGAGGCCGCAGTGGCTCATCACCTGCAGCAGGCGGTTCAGGCGCTCGATCTCGGCGAAGTCGTAGGGCGAGCCGTGGCCGTGGGCGAGCTTGTCCATCATGTTGCGCAGGAGCGAGGTGCCCACGCGGCAGGGCGTGCAGAAGCCGCAGCTCTCGTGGGCGAAGAAGTGCACGAAGTTGCGCGCCACCTCGAACAGGTCGCGCTCGCGCCCGAAGACCATGACGGCGCCGGCCGTGGGCAGGTCCTCGAAGCCGATGCGCCGGCCGAACTCCGCGGCGGGCACCGTGGCGCCCGAGGGCCCGCTCACCTGCACGGCCTGCGCCTCGCCCGCGCCGCAGTCGGACAGCACCTCGCGAAGGCTCACCCCGAACGGGTACTCGTAGGTGCCCGGCCGCGCGCAGTCGCCCGAGACGCACAGCAGCTTCGTGCCGGCCGATTCCGGCGTGCCCAGGCGCGCGTACCACTTCGCCCCGTGCAGCGCGACGAGGCAGGCGCTCGCGAAGGTCTCCACGTTGTTCACCACCGTGGGCTCGCCCAGGTAGCCCTGCGTCACGGGGTACGGCGGGCGGTTGCGCGGCATGCCGCGGCGGCCCTCCAGCGACTCGATGAGCGCGGACTCCTCGCCGCAAACGTAGGCGCCCGCGCCCACGTGGATCGCCACGTCGAAGTCGAATCCCTCGTGGCCGAGGATGGACTCGCCCAGCAGGCGCTGCGCCCGGCGCCGCGCGAGAACGTCCTCCAGGTGCGCCAGCAGGAAGCGGTACTCGCCCCGAAGATAGAGGAACCCGCGCCGGGCCCCGGTGGCGAGGGCGCCCAGGGTCATGCCCTCGATCACGGCGTCGGCCGCGGTGGAGAGCAGCACGCGGTCCTTGAAGTTGCCCGGCTCGCCCTCGTCGGCATTGCACACGAGGTAGCGCGTGCGCCCCGGCGCATCCCGGCAGGCCGCCCACTTCTGCCCCGTGGGGAAGCCCGCCCCGCCGCGACCGCGCAGCCTCGAGGCCTTCACTTCCCCGACCAGCGCTTCGGCGCCGCGGGCGAGGCCGGCCCTCAGCGCCTCCCCGGGCGGCCAGGTGCCCGAGAGCAGCGCGTCACGCCGCCGGACGGGGTCGTCGACGCGGAACCACGCCGCGGGCCAGTCCTCCAGGGGCACCGCCTCGCGCACCTTCTCGGC
Organism: Pseudomonadota bacterium; assembly: GCA_029781595.1. GTDB lineage: Bacteria > Pseudomonadota > Gammaproteobacteria > Burkholderiales > Usitatibacteraceae > FEB-7. Next base: position 3,701 of record JAKOWJ010000286.1, read on the forward strand.
CACCTCGTCGATGCGCGCCGGCGTGAGGCGCCCCATGGCGCGCCCGTTCACCAGCAGCGCCGGCCCCTGGTCGCACAGCCCCGTGCACGAGGTGGTGTCCACGCTCACCAGGCCGTCCTCGCTCACGCGGCCGCGCTCGACCCACAGCGAGCGGCACAGCCGCTGCAGCAGCGCCTCCGAGCCCAGCATGCGGTCCGTGATGTTGTCGCTGAAGAGGATGCGGTAGCGGCCGCGCGGGAAGATGTGCAGGAAGGCGTAGAAGGTCGCCACGCCCAGGATGCGCGCGCGCGGCAGGCCCAGGCGCGCCTGGATGCAGTCGATGGCCGGCGGCGGAATCCAGCCGCAGGCTTCCTGCACCTCGATCAGGACCTGCACCAGCTCGTGGGGATCGTGCCGGTGGCGCGCCATCGCGGTGGCCGCGGCCTCGGCCGGATCGGGTTCGCGTCGCACGGCGCTGCACATGGAGCGGATCTCCCGCGCGCCGCGCGGCCGGCAGGCCCGGGCGCATGGTTCCACCCTACGCCGCGACACCCCCCCGATCTTGACGCCGATCTAATGTCGCGCGCGTGCCGGGGCGGGTGGTGCCCGGGGTCGGGATCGAACCGACAAGCCTCGCGGCTGCGGGTTTTAAGCCCGCTGCGTTTACCAGTTTCGCCACCCGGGCATTGCCCGCGGAGTTTACACGCCGGCGCCGCCCGTCCCCTCGGCCTGCTCGATCACGGCGAGCGAGACCTCGTCCACCGGCACGCCCGCCGCCTCGGCCCGCAGGTGCAGCAGGCGCATGGCCTCGTCGCAGTTGACCTTGTGCCGCTCGACGAGGATGCCCAGGGCGATGAGCGCCTGCGGACCGTGGGCGCCGCCCAGGGTCCGCGCGAGCAACTCGCGCGGCTCCCGGGACTCGGCCGTGCCGTCGGCAGCCAGCGGCTCCGGCAGGCGCTCCAGCGCCGCGTGCAGGGCCGGCACGAGCCGCGTGAAGTCCGGCGGCTTGGCCACCACGTCCAACGCGCCGGCGGCCAGCGCGCGCTCGCGCATCCCGGTCTCGCGCACGGAGGCCAGTACCACGGCCGGGGTGTGGGTCTCGCGCCTCAGGGCGCGCACCGTCGCCAGGCCGTCGCCCCCCTCCATGCTCGCGTCCACGAGGGCGAGCGCCGGCCGCACGTCGGCGGCCACGCGCACGGCCTCGTCGCCGTTGGTGGCCACGAGCACGTCGAAGCCGGCCCGGGAAAGGCCCGCCACCAGGACCGTGAGCACGCCACGGTCGTCGTCCACCGCCAGCAGCCGGGGTCTCGGCTCGTTCATCGCGCTTCCTTTCCCTCGCTATCATGTCGGCTTTCGACCCGCCGCCGGAGCAGCCCCTGAACGCCCTTCGCCTCGCGCCCGTCGCCGTCATGCTGGCCATCCTGGCGGCCCACTTCTTCCGCTCGGCCCTGTGGGTGCCGTTCGGCCTCACGCTGGCGCTGCTGCCGCTGCTCGCCGTGCGCGCGCGCTGGGCCGCGCGCGTGCTGCAGCTCGCGCTCCTGGCCGGCGCCGTCGAGTGGCTGCGCACGGCCGCGGCGCTCATCGCCGTGCGCGAGTCCTTCGGCCAGCCGTGGACGCGGCTCGCGGTGATCCTGGGCGCGGTCGCGCTCGCCACGGCGCTCTCGGCCCTGGTCTTCCGCGCGCGGGCGCTGCGCGAGCGCTTTCACCTGGACGCCCCGGCCGCCACCGGCGCGGAGGACCGCCCGGCGCCGTAGGTGCACACGCGGTCGCGGCCCTGGTGCTTGGCGTCGTAGAGCGCCGTGTCGGCCCGGCTCATCAGCGTGTCGAGGTTCACGCCGGGCTCGAGCGCCGCCACCCCGATGGACACCGTCACCGAGAGGGGCACGCCCTCCTCGCGGCCGATGCGCGTGGCCGCCACCGCCGCGCGCAGGCGCCCGGCCACGTCCGCGGCGTCCGCCACCGGGGTCTCGGGCAGCAGGATGGCGAATTCCTCGCCCCCCACGCGACCGACGACGTCCACGCTGCGCAGCACCTCGCGGCAGGTGCGGGCCAGCGCCTGCAGGACGCGGTCGCCGGCCCGGTGGCCGTGGGCGTCGTTCACGTCCTTGAAGTGGTCGATGTCGAGCATGAGCAGCGCGAGCGGCGCGTCGTAGCGCCGGGCGCGCTGCAGCTCCGCCTCGGCCTTCTCGAAGAAGTGGCGGCGGTTCGCGAGGCCCGTAAGCGCGTCCGTGTGGGCCTGCTTCTCGAGCTGGAACGCCGCGCGCTGCAGGCGCCGCCAGGCCCGGTCCGTCACCACCGTGATGCCGATGGCCATGGCGAAGAGCACCACCGCGAGCGCGGCCACCAGGCCCATGTCGCGACGCCAGTGGCCGAGGTACTCCGAGCTCGCCCGCCCCACCGTGATGTGCAGGGGGTGCCCGGCGACGCGCCGGTACGAGTACAGCCGCTCGATGCCGTCGACGGACGAGGCGGCCTGGAAGGTGCCCGTGATCTCGCCGGCCGTCACGAGCCGGCGCATCTCCGGCGGCACGGAGGCCGCGGGCCCGCCGCCCGGCGACGGGTAGCGCGCGATGAGCGAGAGATCCTCGCCCCAGAGCGCGACGGCCCCGTTGGCGCCCACCTCGGCGGCCGAGAGCATCGTCGCGAGGCGCGCGGCCGGCACGGTGGCGACCACGACTCCCGCGAATCGCCCGTCCGGGTACTCCACGCGCCGCGCGAAGGCGACTTCGGTCTCGCCCTCGGCCACGGGAGCGGCCGCGAGCGCCACCGCCACGCCCGATTCGCTGCGGTCGCGCAGGTGCCGGAACACGGCCCAGTCGCCCACCGGCGCGAGGGGCGCCGAGGCGAACTCGGTGACGAAGGACCACTGGCCGCGCTCGTCCGCCACGCGCAGGGCCGAGACCTCGGGCAGGTCCTGGCGGATGCCGGCCACGTCCGCGCGCAGGGCCGCGGCCTGCTCACCCGGCGCCCCGGCGATGAACCGCTCGCGCACCGTGGCCACCATCCGCAACGCGAGGCCCACGCGGTTCACCAGGCCGCCGATGTCGCTCTCGAGCACCCTCGCCACGCTGTAGGTCTCGACGACCGCCTGCTCCTCGTGCTGGTGCCGGCTGGTCAGGATGGACTCGCCCACGAGCAGCGCCAGGAGCGCGAGGATCATCCCCACGACCCACCACAGGCGCTTGACGAAACGGCCGGCGTGCTCGGTGTCCAACGGCCCCTCCTGCAGCCATCGTGCGCCGCGGGCCCGGCGGGGAATTGTCCGCCGTCAGGAGTTGGCGCGGTCGCCGTTCAGTTGCACTGCGCGCGGCACAGGCGCGCGACGTCGGCCGCCGTGAGCGGGCCGCCGTCCCAGGAGCGCAGGTCGTCGGGCAGGTAGCAGGCGCACAGCCGCACGATCCCGGCGGACTCGCGCGCCGGCCGCCACGCCGGTCGCGCCGAAGAGGGCGTGCCGAAGGTGTTGGCCCACGGGTTCTGGTCGAGCGGGCGCCAGGTGCGCGGCCCCTCGCCCTTCGGCAGGGTCGGCCAGGCAGGACGCGAGACCAGGTCGCCCCAGTCGCCGCGCGGGTCGCCGCGCAGCGCCTCCCCGAGCCAGGCGTTGGCGTAGTCGGAGTAGTTGCCGCCGGCCTGCGCCCAGCCCGCCGCGGCCGCGAGCGTCGCGGCGGCGAGGAAAGGGACCAGGCGTCGGGGTGTCATTGGGTGCGCGGCTCGCAGCTTCGGGCCAGCCTAACGCACCCCGGCCCCGGCGTCTGTGAGGCCCGTCACACCCGCCGGCGCGGGCGCACGGGCCGCTCGCCCCGGCCTCGCGCGGCCGGCTCAGTGCACCTCGACCCGGTGGGTCGGGGCGCCCTTGTGCTTGGGCAGCGTGAGCCGGAGCACGCCGTCGGCGTACTTCGCCTCGGCCTTCTCGAAGTCCACGTCCGCCGGCAGCGTGAACGAGCGGGTCATGGAGCCCATGTAGCGCTCGCTGCGGATCACCTTGCCGGCCTTCTCGTCCTTCGTCTCGCGGCGCACCTCGGCCGCGATGGTCACCTGGTTGCCGTCGACGTCGACGCGGATGTCGTCCTTCGCCACGCCGGGCATGTCGGCCTTCACCAGGTAGCGGTCTTCGGTCTCCTCGACGTCGACCTTGATCGCCGGAGGCAGGTTCTCCGTGTCCATCCAGACCGGAGACATGAACCCCTTGAACAGGGACGGCACGTCGAAGGCGGGATCGAAGAGGCTCAGGGGCTTGAGGGTTCCCATGATGTCCTCCGTACCGAAACGGGCCGCGGCGGCGTCAGCTCCACCGCCGCAGCGGGAAGGCGGAACGGGCCGCCCTTCCGCTGCATCGACGCTAGCGCGCTTCGACCCGCGCCACGTTGCCTGCCGTCAAGGAATGCGCGGATCGCCTGCCGGAACCCTCATTGACCCCGATCAACCGCCGCGCGGGCCCCGGCGGGAAACTGGTCCGAGGCCGTCCGGCCCTTCGAAGCCAACCAGGAAATCGCCATGGGCACTCGCACCGCCAGCACGGGTCGCGGGTCGCGCTCGCGCGCCCCCCGGCCGGAAAAATGGGTCTACCTCTTCGCGGAAGGCCACGCGAAGCGAAAGGACCTCCTCGGCGGCAAGGGCGCCAACCTCGCCGAGATGACGCGCATGGGGTTGCCGGTGCCGCCCGGCTTCATCGTCACCACGCGCGCGTGCAACGCGTACCTGGCCGCCGGCGGCTTTCCCGCGGGGCTGTGGGCGCAGGTCGAGCGCGCGCTCAAGCGCGTCGAGCGCCTGGCGGGCAGGCGCCTGGGCGACCCGGCCGATCCCCTCCTCGTCTCCTGCCGCTCCGGCGCGCGCTTCTCGATGCCGGGCATGATGGACACGGTGCTCAACATCGGCCTGAATGATGCCGTGGCCGGGGGCCTCGCACGACTGACGGGCGACGAGCGCTTCGTGCAGGACGCCTACCGGCGCCTCGTGCAGATGTTCGGAACGGTCGTGCTGAACCTGCCCGACGAGCCCTTCGAGGCCGTCCTAGCGCGCCACCGCGCCGCGAGGGGCGTGGCCAACGACGCGGACCTGGACGTCGCGACGCTTCGCGAGATCACCGCCGAGTTCAAGGCCATCGTGAAGTCGCGCGCGCGCCGCGCCTTTCCCGAGGATCCGCGCGAGCAGCTGCGCCTGGCGGCCGAGGCCGTCTTCCGCTCCTGGAACGGCAAGCGCGCCATCGACTACCGCAACGCCGCGGGCATCGCCCACGACCTGGGCACCGCGGTCAACATCCAGACGATGGTGTTCGGCAACATGGGCGCCGGCTCCGGCACGGGCGTGCTCACCACGCGCAACGTGACCACGGGCGAGCCCGCGCTGGAGGGCGACTGGCTCACCAACGCGCAGGGCGAGGACGTGGTGGCCGGCACGCGCGCCACCAAGGCCCTCGCCGCGCTCAAGGGCGAGATGCCGCGCATCCACGCCGAGCTCTCGCGCCACTGCCGCACGCTCGAGCGCCACTTCCGCGACACGCAGGACGTCGAGTTCACCATCGAGCGCGGCCGCCTGTGGCTGCTGCAGACGCGCGACGCCAAGCGCACCGCCCAGGCGGCCGTGCGCATCGCCGTGGACCTCGCCCAGGAGCGGCTCATCACGCGCGCCGAGGCCGTGCAGCGCGTGACGCCCGACCACGTGGACGCGTTCCTGCACCCACAGTTCGACCCGAAGGACAAGGCCGCGGCGCGCAAGCGCGGGGACCTGCTCGCGACGGGCCTGAACGTCTCGCCGGGCGCGGCGAGCGGCGCCCTCGCCTTCGACGCCGACACCGCCGAGCGCTGGGGCACGAAGGAGAAGAAGGCCGTGATCATGGTGCGGCCCGAGACCAAGCCCGACGACGTGCACGGCATGCTCGCCGCGCGCGGCATCCTCACCAGCCGCGGCGGGCGCACCAGCCACGCGGCGCTCGTGGCGCGCCAGTTCGGCAAGCCCGCGGTGGTGGGCGTCTCGGCGATGGAGGTCGACCCCGGGAAGCGCGAGTTCGCCATCGGCGGGCGCGTCCTGCGCGAGGGCGACGCGGTCTCCATCGACGGCACCACGGGCGAGGTCTTCGCCGGGGCGCTCAAGACGGTCGTCCCGGAGTTCACCGACCCGCACCTCGCGCGGCTGCTCGGGTGGGCCGACGGCTTCCGGCGGCTGGGCGTGTGGGCCAACGCCGACTACCCGCGCGATGCCGAGCGCGCGCGCCGCTACGGCGCCGAGGGCATCGGCCTGTGCCGCACCGAGCACATGTTCTTCGAGACCGAGCGGCTGCCCCTGGTGCAGCGCATGATCCTCGCCACCTCGGACGAGGAGCGCGCCGAGCCGCTCGCGAGGCTCCTGCCCTTCCAGCGCCGCGACTTCGTGGGCCTGTTCAAGGCCATGGACGGCCTGCCCGTCACCATCCGCCTCATCGACCCGCCGCTGCACGAGTTCCTGCCGAGCTACGACGAGCTGGTGCACGACGTGACGGCGCTCGAGACGCGCGCGGAGCTCGGCGCGGGCAAGGACCCGCTGGGCCTGGCCGGCACGCTCGCGCAGAAGAAGCGCCTGCTGGAGGCCGTGGGCGCGATGCGCGAGGCCAACCCCATGCTGGGCCTTCGCGGCGTGCGCCTGGGCATCCACCTGCCGCAGCTGGTGCGCATGCAGGTGCGCGCCATCCTGGAGGCGGCCTGCGAGTGCAAGCGCCAGGGCATCCGCGTGCGGCCGAAGATCATGATCCCGCTCACGGCGCACAACAACGAGCTGAAGGTCGAGGAGGCCATCCTCGAGGCCGAGGCGCGCGCCGTCATGAAGGAGCGCGGCATGCGCGTGGCCTACCAGTTCGGCACGATGATCGAGATCCCCCGCGCGGCGCTCACCGCGGGCGAGATCGCGCGCAGCGCCGAGTTCTTCTCCTTCGGCACCAACGACCTCACGCAGACCACCTACGGCATCTCGCGCGACGACGCCGAGACGGGGTTCCTGCGCGAGTACCTCGAGAAGCGCATCCTGCCCGAGAACCCCTTCGCGACCATCGACCGCGCCGGCGTGGGCAAGCTCATGGAGATGGGCGTGCGCCTGGGCCGCGAGGTGCGGCCCTCGCTGGAGGTGGGCATCTGCGGCGAGCACGGGGGAGACCCGGCCACCATCGCCTTCTGCCACGCCATCGGGCTGGACTACGTGAGCTGCTCGCCGTACCGCGTGCCGGTGGCGCGCCTGGCCGCCGCGCAGGCGGCGCTGGCCTCGCCCGCCTGAGGCGGCGGGCCCCGCCCGTCAGTCCGGCGCGACGCTCGCCGCCGGACGGCGGCGCTCGAGGTGGTAGCGCGCCAGCGCCGCCAGCCGGTAGAAGCCGTGCACGAACTTGCCGTAGGGCATGGTCGCGAAGAGCGCCAGCACCACGCCCAGGTGCGCCACGAGCATCGCGCCCATCGCCGCGCTTTCGCGCAGCGCAAGCAGCCCGAGCCCCGTCGCGCCCGACAGGAAGAGCAGCGCGAGCAGGCCCGCCTCCATGCCGCGCTGCGCCGGATCGGCCAGCTGCGGATCGCGCCGGCGCTTGAGCCACGCGAGCCCGAGTGGCCCGGCGACGAGCCCGAGCCCGCCGGCCGTGCCCAGCAGCACCGGCGGGCTCCAGAAGGGATACGGCGCGTGCCGCCCGAGCGCGTAGTGGTAGATCGTTGCCGTGGCCGTCGCCGCGAAGCAGAGCACGAAGCCGTAGAAGGTCAGGTGGTGGAAGGTCCGCCGGGCGAAAGAGGGACGGTCGTCGGGCCAGGTGCAGCCCTCCCCGCCGCCGTCGAGATGGCGAAGGGAGAGCGCGTCGCCGAGCGCGGGAGCCGCCGCCGGCGCCGACACGAGGTCGGCGCCCCGCTCGCCCAGGCGCGTCCAGAAGCGCGCCACGCCGATGCCGAGGGCGAGCAGCGCGAAGGCGAACACGGGCGCGAACACCGCCACCATCGCCCCGTGCGGCAAGGCGGCGTAGAACGCGCCCTGCGAGTCGGTCCACGCCTTCGTGAGCGCCGAGGCGTCCGAGGCGAGGATCGCGGCCAGGAGCACCAGCACCAGTCCCGCCGCGGTGGCAAGGCTCGCCGCCAGCCCGCCCGAGGCGAAGGCGCGCGCGAGGAACCCCGGCCAGGCGTAGTCGGCCCAGGTGCGGGCGCGCACCTGGGCCAGCAGGCGCGGGAAGTCCACGTGGAACTCGTGCGGCGGCGCGTACTGGCACGCGTAGAGGCAGGAGCCGCAGTTGTGGCAGAGGTTCGCGAGGTAGTGCACGTCGGCCGCGGGAAACTCCAGGCGGCGCTGCAGCGCGGGAAAGACGGGGCAGTAGCCCTCGCAGTAGCGGCAGGCGTTGCAGATGGCGAGGACGCGCTGCGCCTCGGCCACCAGCTCGGGCAGCGTGGTCGGCTCAGGCGAGCGCATGGGCCGCGGCCTCCTCGCCCGCGATCCTGCCGAAGGTCGTGCCGATGGCCAGCCCGATGCCGGCCAGGTAGCCCTTGCCGAGGATGTTGCCGGCCATGATCTCGCCCGCGGCCCAGACGTTGGCTGCGGGCTTTCCGTTGTCGAGTTGCATGCGGGCCTTCTCGTCGACGGCCACGCCCAGGTAGGTGAAGGTGATGCCGGGGCGCAGCGGGTAGGCGTAGTACGGCGGCGTGTCCAGCGCGCGCGCCCAGTGGGTCTTCGGCGGCTCGAGCCCCTCGGTGCGGCAGTCGTCCTGCACCGTGTGGTCGAAGGTGCCCGGGCGCACGGCCGCGTTGAATCGCGCCACCGTCGCCTCCAGCGCGTCCGGGTCGAGTCCCAGCTTGCCCGCCAGCTCGCGCAGGCTCGGGGCGCGCTCGGGCGGGAAGACCGGCGGCATGAAGCGCCCCATGGCCTTCGCGTCGATGAGGGCGTAGCCGATCTGGCCGGGCTGGGCCGCCACCAGGCGCCCCCAGATGGCGTAGCGCTTGGGCCAGAAGTCCTCGCCCTCGTCGTAGAAGCGCTGCGCGTCGCGGTTCACGACGATGCCGAGCGAGACGGCGTCCACGCGCGTGACGATGCCGCCGTCGTAGCGCGGGCTGCGCGCGTCGATGGCCACGCAGTGCCCCTGCGTCGCGTCGCTCACGGGCCTGGCGCCGGCCGCGAGCAGGAGCTTGAGCACGCGGCCGCGGTTGTAGGGCGTGCCGCGCACGATGAAGTTCTCGGCCGGCGGTCCCCAGGCCTCGCGGAGCCACTCGAGGTTGGACTCGAAGCCGCCCGCGGCCACCACCACGGCCCTGGCCCGCAGCGCGCGGCGCTCGCCCCCGTGCTCGACGGTGACCGCGGCCAGGCGCGGCCCCTCGAAGGCGAGGTCCACCACCTCGGTGTCGTACGCGATCGACACGCCCAGCGCCGCGGCGGCGCGGTAGTAGGCGTTGACGAGCGCCTTCCCCCCGCCGAGGAAGAAGGCATTGGTGCGCGACAGGTGCAGCGTGCCGCCCAGCGGCGCCTGGAAGCGCACGCCGTGTCGCTTCATCCAGGGCACGTGCGAGGCCGTGCCGCGGATCGTCATGCGCGCCAGGCGCTCGTCGGTGAGCCCGCCCGTCACCTTGAGGAGGTCCTGCCAGTACTCCTCCTCGGGATAGGCGTCCGTCAGCACCTCCAGGGGCCCGTCGTGCATGGTGCGCATGTTGCGCGTGTGGCGGCTGTTGCCGCCGCGGTAGACGGGCGGCGCGCACTCGAGCATCAGCACCGAGGCGCCGGCCTCGCGCGCGGCGATGGCGGCGCACAGCGCGGCGTTGCCGCCGCCCAGCACCAGCACGTCCCAGGTCCGGCCGGGTTCGGTCAGCATTTTCTCCTCTCCTGTCCCATTCATGCGGTCGGCGCGATGCGCCGCAGGTGCGCGGGCGAGAGTTCCGCCAGGCTGCGCAGCCCCAGCATCGCCATGTCGCGGTCGATCTCGGTGGCGAGGATGCGCACCGCGTGGTGCACGCCCTCGAGCCCGCCCACCGCGGCCGCGTATCCGAACGAGCGACCCAGCATCACGAACTTCGCCCCCAGGGCCAGGGCCTTGAGCACGTCCGTGCCGCGGCGGATGCCGCTGTCGAAGAGCACCGGCACGTCGCCGCACTCGGCTGCGATCTCCGGCAGCACGCGCAGCGGCGAGATCGAGCCGTCGAGCTGGCGGCCGCCGTGGTTGGAGACGATGATGGCCTCGGCGCCGCGGGCGATGGCCTTGCGCGCGTCGGGCGCGGCGAGGATGCCCTTGACCACGAGCGTGCCCTTCCAGAGCCGGCGGATGAGGTCCAGGTGGCCCCAGTCGAGATTGCCCCGGTCCGAGAAATCGCGCAGCACGTCGCGCGAGAGGATGGGCGCGCCGCGCCGGGCGTAGTTGTTCTCGAAGTGCGGCATGCCGTGGCGGGCGATCGTGGCGAGGAAGGTGCCGAAGAGCCAGCGCGGGTGCGAGATCCCGTCCCAGGCCAGGCGCGGCGTCGGGCGAAGGGGCGTCGAGAAGCCCGCGCGGATGTTGTTCTCGCGGTTGCCGGCCATGGGCACGTCCACCGTGAGCACCAGCGTGCGGAAGCCCGCCGCCGCGATGCGCGCCACGAGCTCGGTGATCACCTTCTCGTCACCGGGCACGTAGAGCTGGAACCACGCCTCGGGCGAGGCCTCGGCCACCTCCTCCAGCCGGATGAGCGAGGAGCCGCTCATGGCGAAGGGAATGCCCGCCTCGCGCGCACCCTGCGCCAGCACGAGGTCGCCGCGCCAGGCGTAGAGCGCCGCGATGCCTATGGGCGCCACCCCGAAGGGCGAGGCCCACTCGCGGCCCAGGAGCGTGGTCTTCTGCGAGCGACCCGAGACGCCAGCCAGCACGCGAGGCACGAAGGCCCACTCGCGAAAGGCGGCGCGGTTGTCCTCGCGCGCCGCGTTGTCCTCCACGCCGCCCTCCAGGTAGGCGAACACCGGGCGCGGCAGGTGGCGGCGGGCGGCGCGCTCGAAGTCGTCGAGCGAGAGGATGTCCCGAAGGCGCGAGGGCACGACGGGCGCGGCGGGCGCGTTCATTGGGCCGCCGGCGCGATGGTGACCTCCGACTGCCCGCTCTCGGCGAGCGCGCGGGCCACGAAGCCGCAGCGCTTGGCCTCCTCGATGAATCGCGTGAGCCACGCGGCGCACTCCGCCCGCTCCCGCGGCACGCCCGAGGCCTGGCGGATCACCATGAAGCTGTCGCCCAGCACGCGGTGGCCGGGGTGCGCCGCGGCCCAGGCGGCCAGGGGCTGGCGCACGCCCGCGGCGGCGTCCAGCCCGCCCGTGGCGAAGAGCTCGATGGCCGCCGGCGAGCTGGGGCCGCGCTCCAGGCGCGCGTGGCGGATCTCCCGCGTGAGGAAGAGGTCGTAGGCCGTCTTGTCGCCCACGGCGATGCGCCGGCCCTCGCGGTCGAGGTCGGCCACGCTCCGGCACGGCGAATCCTCGCGCACGAGGTAGGTGCCCTCGATGTGCACGTACGGCGCGCTGAACGCGATGTCCGTGGCGCGCGCCGGGTCCACCGCGAGGAACGCGACGTCCCAGGCACCCGCCTTCACCGCGTCGGCCATCTTCCCGGCCGTGTCGAACGGGACGAAGCGCACGGGCACGCCCAGGCGCCGCGCGATCTCGCGGCCCAGCGCCGGGCCCACGCCGCGCGGCTCTCCCCCGGCCGGGTCGCGCTGCGCGATGACGGGGTTGCCCAGGTTCACGCCCACGCGCAGCACGCCCGTGGGCGCCATGGCCGGCGGCGGCACGCGCACCCAGCCCTCCATGAGGCGGCGGGCGCTGCGGCTCAGGGAAACCTTGGTCACGCGCCAGGCGCCGTCCTCCTCGAGCGCGGTCGCGCCCACCGTCAGCGTGCCGGAGGCGTGGCCGAAACGCAGCGCCGCCGGGTCGGTGCCGGGACGCAGCGTGCGCTGCACGATCGTGCCGGGCACGGCGGCGGCCGCCGCGATGGCCACCGCCCCGGTGCCGGTGATGGCGTGGTGGAGCTTGCCCATGGACACGATGCGCGCGGTGAGCGCGATGTCCCCGGCCGCCACGGCCTTGCCGTCGCTCGCCACGAAGGACTGCGGCGGCGAGACGAACGCGATCTTGGGCGTGGCCGGGCGCGAGCGCGTCGCCTCCTCGGCGCTGGCGGCCAGGCCCATGGCCACGGCACCGGCCGCGCGGATGGCCTCGCACCGCCGCAGCAGCGCCTCGTCGCCGTTCACCTCGGCCTGCCCTTCGGTGCCGGTGAGCCCGAGGGTGGCCGCGGTCACGAAGACCGTCGGATTGCCCGCGGTGACGAGCGTGGCCTCCACCTCGCCCACGCCGGGCACGGACAGGCGGTCCACGACACGGCGCGTGGGAAACATCGGCCCGCCCTCGCCGTCCTCGCCGCTGCCGCCGGGATCGAGGAAGTCGACGCCGATCTCGGCGGCCGGGAAGGTCACCCCGTCCGGGAGGAACTCGCCCTCCTCGACCACCTCGCCGTCGCGCACGGGCACGCGCGAGACGATGCGCTTGCCGATGTTGGCCTGCCAGATGCGCACGGTCGCCGTGCCGTCGCGCGGGGCCTCGACCAGGCCATCGGCCACCGCGAAGGGACCGACGGCGGCGGTGAGGTTGCCGCAGTTGCCCGACCAGTCGATGACGGGCCGGTCGATGGCCACCTGCCCGAAGAGGTAGTCCACGTCGCAGTCCGGGCGCGCCGAGCGCGACAGGATCACCACCTTGCTGGTGCTGGAGGTGGCCGCGCCCAGGCCGTCGATCTGCTTGCCGTAGGGGTCGGGGCTGCCGATGGCGCGCAGCAGGACGCGGTCGCGCTCGGCCGGGTCGGCGGGCAGGTCCTCGGCGCGGAAGAAGACACCCTTGCTGGTGCCGCCGCGCATGTACACGGCGGGGATGCGGAGTTGGCTCATGGGGAGGCGGGATCGTCGGCGGGAGTTGCCCCGGGGCCGCGACGGGCGCGGGCCCCCCCGCGCAATTCTACCGGCCGCGGGCGCGGGCCGCCGGGACGCCCGCCCCCCGCGCGCGGAAGCGGGCGACTAGCGGCGCTCGCGCCCGGCCGGCCGCCTCGGCGCGGCCACGGGGATCGTCGGGTCGTTCTTCACTTCCTCGATCACCGCGAAGGTGTGCGTCTCGCGCACCGCGGGCAGCTCCACCAGCACCCGCGTGAGCACCTCGCGGTACACGGCCATGTTCTCCACGCGCACCTTCACCAGGTAGTCGAAGCCGCCGGCCACCATGTGGCACTCGACGATCTCGGGCACGTCCGCGACGGCCGCCGCGAAGCGCTTGAAGGCGTCGCTCGTCGTCCGGTCGAGCTTCACCTCCACGAAGACGACCATCGCCTGGCCGAGCCTCGCGGGATCGAGCACCGCGCGGTAGCCGCGGATGTAGCCGTCGCGCTCGAGCGTGCGCACGCGCACCAGGCACGCCGCCGGGCTCAGGTGGCAGCGGGCGGCCAGGGCCACGTTGGTGATGCGCCCGTCGCGCTGCAGCTCCGCGAGGATGCGGCGATCGGTCGCATCGATCGTTCTGGAAGGCCCTTCCGTCGAAAGGGATTCTTTGGACATCGCGGGATGCTGCCACGCTTCGTCCGGTTGCGGGTCACGAATACCGCATTTTCCATTCCGCCTTCGGTGCTAGGCTTCGCCGCCATGGACCGTACCCGCCCGCCCGCCGCCATGACCCCCACCGCAACCCCGCCGCGCCTCCAGCCCGCCGCCACCGCCCCGCTCGCCCGGCCAGGCACGCCCCTTCGCGAGGCCATCACTGCCGCGTACCGGGCGCCGGAGGCCGCCGTCGTCACCGGCATACGCGACGAGGCCGCCTTCGACGCCGCCGCGCTCGCACGCATCCACGCGCGCGCCGGCGCCCTGGTCGGCAGGGTGCGCGCGGAGCGCTCCGGCGCCTCGGGCGTGGACGCGCTCATGGCCGAGTTCTCGCTCTCCTCGGAGGAAGGCGTGGCGCTCATGTGCCTGGCGGAGGCGCTGCTGCGCATCCCCGACACGCGCACCGCCGACGCCCTCATCCGCGACAAGCTCTCGCGCGGCGACTGGCGATCGCACGTGGGCGCCAGCGGCTCGCTCTTCGTGAACGCCGCCTGCTGGGGCCTGGTGGTCTCCGGCTCCCTCGCCCGCGCCGAGGTCGACGCGCGGGGCCTGGAGGGCGCGCTGGGCTCGCTGCTCGGCCGCCTGGGCGAGCCCGTCATCCGCGCCGGCATGCGCGCCGCCATGGGATTCCTCGGCTCGCAGTTCGTGCTGGGCGAGACGATCTCGCAGGCCCTGGACCGCGCGCGGGAGCGCGCCGCGCGCGGCTACCGCCACTCCTTCGACATGCTGGGCGAGGCCTCCCTCACCGCGGAGGACGCGGCCCGCTACGAGCAGCTCTACGCCGAGGCCATCGCCGCCGTCGGTCGCGCCTCGGCCGGCCGCGGGCCCGTCGACGGCCCCGGCGTGTCGGTGAAGCTCTCCGCGCTGCACCCGCGCTACGCCCGCGCGCAGCACGAGCGCGCGCAGGCCGAGCTGCTGCCGCGCGTGAAGCGCCTGGCCCTCGCGGCGAAGGCCCAGGACATCGGCTTCACCATCGACGCCGAGGAGGCCGAGCGGCTGGACCTCTCGCTGGACCTGCTGGAGGCGCTCGCGCTCGACCCGGACCTCGCCGGCTGGCAGGGGCTGGGCTTCGTGATCCAGTCGGTGCAGAAGCGCGGGCCCCTCGTGGCGGACTGGGCCGTGGACCTCGCGCGCCGCGCGGGGCGCCGGCTCATGGTGCGCCTCGTGAAGGGCGCGTACTGGGATTCCGAGGTCAAGCGCACGCAGGTGGCCGGGCTTGCGGACTACCCGGTGTTCACGCGCAAGGCGCACACCGACATCGCCTACCTCGCCTGCGCCCGGCGCCTGCTGGCCGCGCCCGCGGCCATCTACCCGCAGTTCGCCACGCACAACGCGGGCACCCTGGCGCAGGTGATGGAGATCGCCGGCGCCTCGCGCGACTTCGAGTTCCAGTGCCTGCACGGCATGGGCGAGACGCTGTACGACCAGGTCGTGGGCTCGCCCGATTTCGGCGTGCCCTGCCGCGTGTACGCGCCCGTGGGCACCCACGAGACGCTGCTCGCCTACCTCGTGCGCCGGCTGCTGGAGAACGGGGCCAACTCGTCGTTCGTGAACCAGATCGTCGATCCGGCGGTGCCGCTCGAGCGGCTGCTCGTGGACCCGGTCACCGCCGCGGCCCCGCACGCCGGCAGCCCGCACCCCCGCGTGCCGCTGCCCGAGGCGCTCTACCCCGACCGCCGCAACTCGCGCGGCGTGGACCTCACCGACGAGAGCGCGCTGGCGGCGCTGGACGCAGGGCTCGCCCGCGCGGCGGCCGAGGCGTGGGAGGCGGCTCCCCTGCTCGCGGAGGAAGCCCCCGGCCCCGCGCGCGCCGACGCGATCGCCGTCACGAGCCCGGCCGACCCCGCCCGTCTCGTGGGCCGCTGCACCGAGGCCACCGCTGTGGACGTGGACCGCGCCCTGGCGAACGCGGTCGTGCACCGCGAGTGGCGCGGCCTCGACGCCGCCCGGCGCGCGGCGGTCCTCTCGAGGGCCGGCGACCTCCTCGAGCGCGACCTCGCGCGCCTCGCGCACCTGGCCGTGCACGAGGCCGGCAAGACGCTGCCCAACGCCGTGGGCGAGGTGCGCGAGGCGGTGGACTTCTGCCGCTACTACGCGCTGCGCGCCACGCAGGAGCGCGCTTCGCCGCCGCTGGGCGTGGTGGCGTGCGTGAGCCCCTGGAACTTCCCGCTCGCGATCTTCGTGGGCCAGGTCGCCGCGGCGCTGGCCGCCGGCAACGCGGTCCTCGCCAAGCCCGCGGAGCAGACGCCGCTCATCGCCGCCGAGGCCGTGCGCCTGCTGCACGAGGCGGGCGTGCCGCGCGGCGCGCTGCAGCTGCTGCCCGGCCGCGGCGAGACGGTGGGCGCGCGCCTGGTGGCCGACCCGCGCGTGGACGGCGTGCTCTTCACCGGCTCCACGGAGGTGGCCGAGCTCCTGCACCGCGCCCTCGCCGCCCGCGGCAACCCGAACCTCGTGGCGGAGACGGGCGGGCAGAACGCGATGATCGTCGACTCCTCGGCGCTCCCGGAGCAGGTGGTGGCCGACGCGCTCGCCTCGGCCTTCGACAGCGCCGGCCAGCGCTGCTCGGCGCTGCGCGTGCTGTGCCTGCAGGAGGACATCGCCGGGCGCGTGCTGCCCATGCTCGCCGG
This sequence comes from Pseudomonadota bacterium, assembly GCA_029781595.1. Classification (GTDB taxonomy): domain Bacteria; phylum Pseudomonadota; class Gammaproteobacteria; order Burkholderiales; family Usitatibacteraceae; genus FEB-7. Next base: position 19,860 of record JAKOWJ010000286.1, read on the forward strand.
CGCCATGCGCGAGCTGCGCGTGGGCGACCCCTCGCGCCTTTCCACCGACGTGGGCCCCATCATCGACGCCTCCGCGCTCGCGGCCCTCGAGGCGCACGTGAACCGGCTTTCCGGCACGGCGCGGCTGGTGGGCCGGGCGCCCCTGCCCGAGGGGCTCCCGGGGCACTTCCTCGCGCCCGTCGCCTTCGAGATCGGCTCGCTCGCCGAGCTGGGCCGCGAGATCTTCGGGCCCGTGCTGCACGTGGTGCGCTTCCCCTCCGGGGGCCTCGCGAAGCTCCTGGAGGAGATCGAGGCCACGGGCTACGGGCTCACGCTCGGCGTGCACAGCCGGCTGGACTCGACCATCGATGCCGTGGTGCGGCGCGCTTGCGCCGGCAACCTCTACGTGAACCGCAACATCGTCGGCGCCGTGGTGGGCGTGCAGCCCTTCGGCGGCGAGGGCCTGTCGGGCACGGGCCCGAAGGCCGGCGGCCCGTTCTCGCTGCGCGCGCTGCGGCGCCGCGCGGTCGACGCCCGGCCCGTGCCGGACCTGCCGGGCCATGCGCCCGCCTCACCCGCGACGGATCTCGAAGGCGCCGCGAAGGCCCTGCGCGAGGCGGGCGCGGCGCTCGCGGGCCTCGACCGCGGCGCGGTGCTCGACGCGCTGGCCGCCGGTGCGGGCGAAGCCGTGGCGGCGCTCGTGCGCGAGGCCAGGGCGCAGGTGGCCGAGGGCGCCTGGCGCGAGCTGCCCGGCCCCACGGGC
>JAKOWJ010000293.1 GCA_029781595.1 Pseudomonadota bacterium
GGGCGCAGCTGCGCCACCAATGGGTGCCCTACGAGCGGATCTCCGCGCATCTCAAGCGCGCCGTGGTCGCGGCCGAGGACGCGAAGTTCCTCGACCACGAGGGCTTCGACTGGGAAGCGATCCAGAAAGCGATGGCACGGAACGAAAGGCGCGGGCGCGTGGTCGCGGGCGCCTCGACCATCAGCCAGCAACTCGCGAAGAACCTGTTCCTGTCGGGCGAGCGCTCCTACCTGCGCAAGGCCGAGGAAGCGGTGATCACCTCGATGATCGAGCTGGTCATGTCCAAGCGCCGCATCCTCGAGCTCTACCTCAACCTCGCCGAATGGGGCGAGGGCGTGTTCGGCGCGGAGGCCGCGGCGCGCGCGCACTTCGGCGTGCCGGCCTCCGCCCTGAGCGCGGAGCAGGCCGCCTGGCTCGCGGTGATCCTGCCCAGCCCCCGCCGCTACGACCGCGGCCGCACCACGCCCTACATCGCCTCGCGCGCGGGCACCGTCCGCGGACGCATGGCGAGCGCCGCGATCCCCTGATCGTCTCCTCCACGAAGGCCGGGCTTTCGCAAAGTCCCGCCCGTACAATCGCGTACGGGCCGAACGCCCGTGATCACCGGAGGAGTGGATGCTGAACATCGACCCGTGGCGCCTGCGCCCGATGTCCTCGGACTTGCGCGCGCGTTACCTCAAGGAAGGCTGGTGGGACGACCGCACGCTCGGGCACATGCTGCTCGGCTGGCTCGAAAAGAAACCCGCCACCGAATTCCGAATCTGGTCGCTCACGCGCCCGCAGCAGTCGACCTACGGCGAGGTCGCGCTTCTGGCGCGGCGCCTCGCCGCGGGCCTGCAGCGCCGCGGCATCCGGCAGGGCGAGGCGGTGTGCATCTACGTGCCCAACTCGATCGAAGGGGCGCTCGGCTTCTACGCGGTGCCGACCATCGGCGCGGTGCTCGTGCCCGTGGCGCCGTTCTACGGCCTCAAGGAACTGCGCTTCATCCTCGAGCGCTCGAAGGCGCGCATCCTGATCACCGCGGAGGCGCCCGCGGGCGGGCGGCTGGAGGGCATCGCGGCGATGCGCAAGGAGCTGCCCGACCTCGAGGACGTGTACGTGATCGGCGACAAACGCCCGGCCGGCATGCGCGACTACGACGAGCTGCTCGCGCGGGACCCGCTCGTGGACGCGCCTCCGGTCGATCCCGACAGCGTCTCGGCGATCGCGTTCACCTCCGGCACCACCAGCGACGCGAAGGGCGTGGTGCACACGCACCGGTCGCTGTGCTCCGAGGTGTGGCTGCACATGGACACCTCGCCGCGGCAGAAGCGGCCGCTGCTGGTGGCCGGGCCGATCAGCCACGTCACCGGCATGCTG
>JAKOWJ010000323.1 GCA_029781595.1 Pseudomonadota bacterium
CTGGCCCGTGGACGAGGGCGACGCCTTCACCGAGACGGACGTGCGCAGCGCCACGCGGGTCGCCCTGCTGGGCGCCACCGTCGTCGAGAAGCTCTTCGACACCGAGGACCCGGTTGGCAAGACCATCCGCATCCGCGGCCAGCCCTTCACGGTGCTGGGCGTGCTCAAGAAGAAGGGGCAGAGCCTGGACGGCCGCGACCAGGACGACTCGGTGCTCGTGCCCATCACCACCGCGCAGAACAAGCTCTTCGGCAACCGCTTCCCCGGGACGGTGCGCTTCATGTTCGTCCAGGCGGCCAGCCAGGACGCCACGCGCTCCGTCGAGACGGACATCACCGCGCTCCTGCGCCAGCGCCACCGCATCCAGCCCGACGCGGACGACGACTTCACGGTGCGCAACCTCACGCAGGTGGCGGAGGCCGCCAGCGCCACGGCGCGCATCCTCTCGCTCATGCTGGGTGCCATCGGCTCCATCTCGCTCGTGGTGGGCGGCATCGGCATCATGAACATCATGCTGGTGTCGGTGACCGAGCGCACGCGCGAGATCGGCATCCGCATGGCCATCGGCGCGCGCCAGCGCGACGTGCTGCTGCAGTTCCTCCTGGAGGCCCTGATGATCTGCATCGTCGGGGGCCTGGTGGGCATCGTGTTCGGGGTCGCCGGCGCGGTGGCCGTCGGCCACGCGATGAAGATCGAGGTGGCCTTCTCCGCCTGGGTGATGCTGGTCGCCTTCGCCGTGTCGGCGGCGACGGGCATCTTCTTCGGCTTCTGGCCGGCGCGGCGCGCGGCGAGCCTGCGGCCCGTCGAGGCCCTGCGCTACGAGTAGCGCGCTACCAGGGGATGATCTCCAGGAAGCCCTCGACGGCGCCCGTCTTCGCGTCCAGCAGCACGCTGTAGTCTCGCTGGCGGGCCCGCAGCGGCAGGAAGCGCAGCTCGTCCTCGCGGCGGCCCAGGTCCGCCAGCGTCCGGTCGATGAGCGCGGCCTGGTCGGGGTGGCCCCGGCGCAGCACCGACAGCGGCTTGGCGATCCTCAGGGCCCGCGCGGCCAGCTTCCCGTATGGCACGTAGTACTGCGGGAACGTCTGCAGGTCATGCCCGCGCAGGGCCGACTGGATGATGCGCATCTGCTCCCTCGGGTCGCGCGGGCTCTGGACGGCGATGGTCCTCGGGCGGCCCCAGGGGATCGCCTTGAACTCCGGGTCCGTGACCTTCGCGAGCTCGGGGCGCAGGACGTCGTCCGCGGCCACCAGGTCGAAGCGGTCCACCGTGAACACCATGTAGACCGGCCGCACCTCGGCGATCACGTGCACGCCGTAGGCCAGCGCGGCGGCCTGCACCAGCCCGATGAAGCCGAGGTCCATCCGCAGCAGGCGCCGGGGCTTGCGCGGGTTGAAGACGACGAGGGTGATCAAGGGGCCCAGGACGACGTCCACGCCGAGGAGGATCAGGACGAGGTCGTTGCCCCCCATGGCCGTGAAGAACGGGCCGGGGTACCAGACCAGGAGCATGCAGGCGACGACGGCCGAGCCGATGGCCGCGCTGATGCCCAGGTGGGTCGCGAATGCCTTGCCGCGGGTCATGCGCCAGGGGAGTTGCCGGGGAACGCACCGCTTCCGACAGCGGGCCGGGGCCGGAAGTTCTGCCCCAAAGACGAAGGGCGGGGAATCCCCGCCCTTCGGCAACCCGGAACGGCGTCAGGCGATTACAGCGGGGCCTGGCGGCAGTTGGCCGGGAAGTACTTCCACTCGGTGTTGGCGGCGTCCGTGCTGCAGTACCAGCCGGTGACCGAGGTCGTGCCGTCGTTCAGCACGCCAGCGGACTTCTCGGCCTGCAGGAACAGGCTCTTGCCGTCGACCGTCGCGTCCACCGCCTTGATCTCGACGCCGATCTTGGCGCCGGCGACCGTGACGTTGTTCACGTAGGTGGTCTTGGTCGTGGAGCAGCCGGCTTCCGTCACGTCGGCCGGGAGGGCGTTCTTGGCGGCGATGAACTCGGCGACCGAGGTCTTGCAGGCGCCGGCGGTCGCGGCGACTTCCGTCACCTTCGAGCGCTTCAGGTAGTCCTGGTAGGCCGGGATGGCGACGGCCGCGAGGATGCCGATGATCGCGACGACGATCATCAGTTCGATGAGGGTGAAACCTTGCTGGACTTTCTTCATGAGGAGGCTCCGTCTCTTGAGTGGGATGAATGGGCCGGTGATTCCGCACCTGGGTGTGCAGCGCTAATGGAGCAATCGCCATGCCACCTGTGCCGGGAACGGGGGGGTCCGAAGGGCGTGGTGCAGTGCCTTGTTTTAGCGTCGGATTTCGCCGTCCTGCGGTGACGGCCCGCCGGCGGTCCCTGCGCGTGCCGCTCCTGCCTGTCCATCCTGCCGCGGGCCGCCGGCCCGGGCGGCAGAATGTGACCAGGATTGTCAGTTTCCGGCGGCCTTGTCGCCGCCCGCCGTCACGGGCTGGCCCGGGCGGTAGTCGGGGTCCATCCAGGAAAGGAGGATGCGCACCGACAAGCGGTCCAGCTGCCCGGCGCTCACCGACCCGCCGTAGCGCTTCCAGCGAGCCTTCGCGCCTTCCACGTCGCCGGCGGCGAGGTGCCCGGACACCGCCACGAAGAGCAACTGCGACTGCTCCTCCGGCCGCCACGCGTGGCCCGAGGCGAGCAGCCGGTCGGCGAGGTCGGCGGCGCGCGGCGCCTCCCGGGTGGCCAGCGCGTCGAGCATGTCGAGCCGGTCGCGCTCCACGGGGGTGAGCTGCGCGTAGCAGCGCGAGCCCGCCACCTTCGCCCGCAGCGTGCGGTGCGCCGCGGAATCCAGGTACGGGATGGTGCCGCGGTAGACGTCCTCGAGCATGTCCACCCAGGCACCGGTGCGGCCGGCGCAGCCGCCGGCGTAGCCTTCGCGGATCGCGCGCAGGAGCATGAGGAAACGCGGCTCCACCGAACCGTCCTTCGGCTCCCGGTCGCCGACGAGGGCCTCCCAGTTCCGCCGCGCGGACAGCGCCTCCTGCACGGGCTGCGAAACGATCTTCCACGACGGATCGAGGGTGGCCGGGTCGTAGCGCGCGTCCTTGGCGAAGAGCGACACGAAGGGCACGAAGGTCCGGGACAGCATCGCGAGATCCGTCGCGCTCTGCCGCATGAACCGGGCGCGGGCCGCGCGCGTGTCGATCATGGGGAAGTAGTCGGAGTTGGCCGGGTAGATGCCGGAGCGCACGAGGGGCTCGAGCGCCCGGCGCGTGCCCACGCGCGACATCTCGAAGTCGGCGAGCGAGCGGTAGCCCAGGGCCGCCAGATCCTTCGCCATCTCGGGGAAGCGGAAAGGCGCGTCCACCATCGGCGGCAGCTTCGGCCCCTTGGTCGCCACGATCAGGATGTCGCCGGTGTGGGTGGTGAAGAGCGCGTAGTCGCCGAACTGGTCGCCCAGGGCCTTCACGATGGAGGCCATGAGGTCGAAGTTGATCTCGTAGACCTGCACCCACTGCACGAGCAGTCCGCCGTCGGAGAGGTAGCGCTTCATGAGGGCGTAGAACTCCTCGGAGAAGAGCGAGGAGACTCCGCTCACCCAGGGGTTCGACGGCTCGGAGACGATCACGTCGTAGCGCTTGCCGTGGGAGGCGAAGAATGTCTTGGCGTCGTCGATGAAGATGCGGCTTCTCGGGTCGTGGTAGGCGCGCCGGTTGAACGGGTCGAAGAGCTTCGCGCCCTCGACCATCATCCGCTCGATCTCGATGGTGTCCACTTCCTGCACCGCGGGGCTGGCGAGCACCGCGTGCGTTGTGAGGCCCGAGCCGAAGCCGATGTTGGCCACGCGCCTGGCGTCCGGCCGGAAGGCGAACGGCAGGGTCCCGGCGAGGACCATCGTCGGCTCGTCGGACGAGGGCCGCACGCGGTCGCGCATGATGATCGAGGCATCGGGCTTGCCGTTGGTGCGGATGTTGCGCGAGTTGAGGATGTCGATGACGGAGATCGTCGCCGTCTTGCCGTCCTCGTAGAAGCGCACCTTCGTGCCCTCGTGGGGCAGGAACCGGCCGTAGCGGAAGACGCCGGAGGCCATCTTCAGCTCGTCCAGGTCCGTGGAGGCGAAGGCCGCGCCCGCGGCGGCCGCGACCACCACGCTGGCGGCCAGCGCCGCGCGCAGGTTCACGCGCAGGCCCAGCAGGAACACGGCGGCGGCCATCGCGAGGTCCGCCGCGGCGCCCAGGCCCGTGATGCCCTTCACGCCGAGCGCCTCCATGCCCACGTGCGTGGCGAAGGCCGCGCCGACGATGCAGCCGGCGGTGTTCGCGCCGTAGATGCGCCCGATGGAGGCCTCGCCGTGCCCCCGGACCAGCAGGACGTTCGTCGCGAGCGGCAGCGTCATGCCCGCGCAGAAGGCGGCCGGGAACATGACCATCATCGAGGCCACGAGGCCCGAGACGTTGAAGAGGTCGTAGCCTTCGGAAGTCGAGGCGACCGCCCGCATGGTCCAGCCCACGAAGTCGAGGACGCCGCCGTAGACCCCCAGCGCGCCCACCGCGAAGATGCCCTTTGCCGCGAGGATGCCCGCGAGCCAGCGCAGGTCGTTGCGGAAGGCGCCCGGCAGCAGGCGCAGGACCAGGCCTCCCAGGGACATCCCGAGGATGAACGCGCAGAGCATCACCTCGAAGGCGTGCGAGGAGGCGCCCAGCCCCAGGCTCAGCATGCGGATCCACGCGATCTCGTAGACGAAGGAGGCCGCGCCCGTGGCGAACGCGAGGACGATCATGAGGCGGAAGAGGCGCGAGCCGCCCTCCCCGGCACCCACGGCCGGCGCGGGGCCCGCCGGGGCCACCTCGTCGACGCGCTTGGTGATGAGCCACACCGTGAAGGCGAGCGCCGCGTTCATGAGGCCCGCGGTGAGCATGGCGCCCGGCAGGCCCACGCGCTCGATGAGGAAGAAGCCGCTCGCGAGCACGCCCACGGAAGCGCCGAAGCTGTTGGTGAAGTACAGCATCGACAGCGCCCGCCCGCCCTCCTGCGGGTACACCCGCAGGATCCCGGCGCTCATGAGCGGGAAGGTGGTGCCCAGCAGCACGCTCGCGGGCAGGATCAGCGCCGAGGCCAGCGACCACTTGAAGAGGTCCACGCCACCGGAGCCGCCCAGGGCCGGCAGCACCGAGTCGAAGGCCCACCCGGTGACGGAGACGAACACGCGGTGGAACGCGATGGCCAGGAACCCGATCGCGAGCTCGGCCAGCGCGTAGCCCAGGAGCAGGCGGCGGATCCGGTGGGTGAAGCGGCTCACGAGCCAGGAGCCCAGCGCCATGCCGCCCATGAAGATCGCGAGCACCAGGGTCTGGGCGTACGCCGCGTGCCCGAGGAAGAGCTTGAGGTAGTGGCTCCACAGCGACTCGTAGATGAGCCCGGCGAAGCCCGAGACCGTGAACAGGGCGAAGAAGACGCCCACGGGGATGCGCTTGGTCATGGGGTGTGGTCGGTTCGAGGGAAGGATCGAACCGGCGGAGGCAAGTTCCGTGCCGTCAGCCGGGGGCGCCCGGGATTCGCGAGAGGTCTACCTCGTCGATCTGCTCGGGATCGAGGAACTCCTGGGCGTACTTCAGGTAGACCCGCTGCTTCACGAAGATGTCGAAGAGGTCGGGGTCGATGTGTCCGTTCTCCTTGAACCGGCCGAGGATGGCCAGGGACTCGGAAAGGGTCTTGCCGGGCTTGTAGGGCCGGTCCTTCGCGGTGAGGGCCTCGAAGATGTCGGCGATGCCCATGATCCTCGCCTGCACGCTCATCTGCGAGCGCGTGAGGCCCTTCGGGTAGCCCTTGCCGTCCATGCGCTCGTGGTGGCCGCCGGCGTACTCCGGCACGTTGGCGAGGTGGCGCGGCCACGGCAGGGCCTCGAGCATCTTGATCGTGGCCACGATGTGGTGGTTGATGATCTCGCGCTCCTGCGGGTTGAGCGTGCCGTAGGGGATGACGAGGTTCTCCTCCTCGTCCCGGGAGAGGAAGCGCTGTCGCCGGCCATCCGGCCCCGTCCACTCGTAGGCCGCGATGCGCGCCACGCGCGCCTGGTCCTCGTCGCCCATGCGCTCGCCGCCGACGTTGGCGTGGCGCAGGAACTCGCGGTCCTCGTCGTACCGGCGCACCTGCTCGGCGCAGGCCTCGCGCGCCAGGCGCTCGGCCGTCTCGTCCCCCGCCGCCCTCGCCGCGAGCACCGCCTCGAGCATGGCCAGCTCCGCCTCGCGCTTGAGCGCCTCGAAGCGGGTGTCGATGAGGCCGATGCGGTCGTAGATCGTCTGCAGCTTCGTGGCCTTGTCCACCACGTGCACGGGCGTGGTGATCTTGCCGCAGTCGTGCAGCAGGCCCGCGATCTTGAGCTCGTAGCGGTCCTTGTCCGTCATGCGGAAGCCGGCGAGCGGCCCCTCCGCCACGCCGTTGGCGGCCTCGGCCAGCATCATGGTGAGCGTGGGCACGCGCTTGCAGTGGCCGCCCGTGTAGGGGCTCTTGTCGTCGATCGCGGTGTTGATGAGCTCGATGAGGGACTCGAAGAGCACCTCGAGCTGCTGGATGAGCAGGCGGTTGGTGAGCGCGATGGCCGCCTGGGAGGCGAGCGACTCCGCCAGGCGCCGGTCCTCGTCGCCGAAGGCGACCACGGTCCCGGAGTCGTCCAGCGCGTTGAGCAGCTGCAGCACGCCGATGATCTCGCCCTCGTGGTTCTTCATCGGCACCGTGAGGAACGAGGTCGAGCGGTACCCGGTGCGCTTGTCGAAGTTGCGCGTGCCCGAGAAGTCGAACCCCTCCTCGGTGTAGGCGTCGGCGATGTTGACCGTGCGGTCGTTGAGCGCCGCGTAGGCGGCGACCATGGTGCGGTTGGGGTTGCCGTCCTTGTCGTGCAGCGGGATGGGGTAGAACGGCACGGGATTGCCCGAGGTCCCGCCCATCGCGATGGACAGGCTGTCGTTCCTGAGGATCTCGAACTGCAGCTTGTCGTCGACCAGCCGGTAGAGCGTGCCGCCGTCGGCCCGGGTGAGGTTCTTGGCCGCCACGAGGATCGTCTCGAGCAGCTGGTTGATGTCCCGCTCCTGGGACAGCGCCACCCCGATCGCGTTGAGGTACTCCAGCTTGGAGAGGAAGTGCGTCTCCAGCGCGCGCTGGAGCTCCGCCATCGCCGGCGGGGGCTCCTCGGGTCGCGCCTGCCCGGCCTGCGGGGTCATTTGATGCAGACCGCCCGCACCTGCTTCATGTCGGTGATGCCCTGGAGGACCTTCTCCATGCCGTCCATCTTCAGGGTGAGCATCCCGTCGGAGAGCGCCTGGGCGAAGAGCTGCGCGACGCGCGCGTGCTCCTGGATGAGCTTCTTCACCGGGTCGGTGCCGACCATGAGCTCGTGCAGGCCCACGCGGCCCTTGTAGCCGGAGCCGCCGCAGGCGTCGCACCCCTTGGCGCGGTACATCACGAAGTCGGGCTTGCCCATGCCGTAGTCGCGCTGGAAGCGGTCGAAGATCGACTTGTAGCCGGCGTTCTGGTCCTTCTTGAACTCCTCGGTGTTGCGCAGTTCCTCGCAGTACTCGGTGATGAAGTGCTTCACCTCGTCCTGGCCCGGCGTGTAGGCCTCCTTGCACTTGCACAGGCGCTTGGCCAGGCGCTGCGCCAGGATGCCGAGCAGCGCGTCGGCGAAGTTGAAGGGGTCCATGCCCATGTCCAGCAGGCGGATGATCGACTCCGGCGCCGAGTTCGTGTGCAGCGTGGCGAACACCAGGTGGCCCGTGAGGGAGGCCTCGATGCCGATCGAGGTGGTGTCCTTGTCGCGCATTTCCCCCACCATGATGATGTCGGGATCGGCGCGCAGGAACGCCTTCATGGCCGTGGCGAAGGTGAACCCCGCCTTCGGGTTCACCTGGCACTGGCGCAGGCCCTTCTGCGTGATTTCCACCGGGTCCTCGGCCGTCCAGATCTTGGTGTCCACGGTGTTGAGGAAGCCCAGCACCGAGTGCAGCGTCGTCGTCTTGCCGGAGCCCGTCGGGCCGCACACGAAGAACAGGCCGTAGGGCTTGGACACGCAGGCCTTCAGGCGGTCCATGTTGGTGGGCAGCACCCCCAGCTTGTCCAGCGGGATGGGCTCGCCGGCCGCCAGGATGCGCATCACGACGTCCTCCACGCCCCCGGCCGTCGGGATCGTGGCCACGCGAAGCTCGATGTCCAGCGGGCCGAACTTCTTGAACTTGATCTTGCCGTCCTGGGGCTTCCTCTTCTCCGAGATGTCCAGGTCGCACATGATCTTCAGGCGGGTGACCAGGGCCTGGCGGTACGAGGCGGGCACCTCGATGTAGTTGGTGAGCGAGCCGTCCTTGCGGAAGCGCACGCCCGTCTTGCCCTTGCCCGGCAGGGGCTCGACGTGGATGTCCGAGGCGCCCTGGTTGTAGGCGTCCACGATGATCTTGTTGACGAGCTTGACGAGCTCGTTGTCCGCGGCGGCCGAGACGTCGTCCGAGCCGATGGAACCCGGCTCCTCCTCGTCGTCCAGGTTGGACAGCAGGTCGCCGATCGACTCGGTCCCGAGCCCGCCGTCCGTGACGGCGCCGCCGAAGTACAGCGTGAGGACCTGCGCGAAGTCGCGCTGGGTGGTCACGCGGTAGACGATCTTGGCGCGCGGGAAGACGTTCTCCACCATGCGCGAGTTGCGCACGCGCTCGGGGTCGGTGGCCACCACGATGATGCCGTTCTTGGAGTCCTCCAGCGGGATCCACTGGTTGGCCTCGCAGTACTCGCGCTTGAGGTTCTTCAGCAGGTCGATGGGCTTGATGCGGTCGGCCTTGTGCGGCTCGTACTCCACGCCGAAGAACTTGGCCAGCGCCGCGCCGATCGCCGCCGGCTGCACCTGGAACTCGTCGATGAGGATCTCCTCGACGTTCTTGTTCTTGCGCCGCGCCGCCTTGGTGGCCAGGTCCAGCTCGCCGGACTGGATGATGCCGTCGATCACCAGGTACTCGAACTTCGAGGCGATCTGCCCCGGCATCTGCTGGCGCACGCGGAAGGCGATGGCCAGCGTCTTCGACAGTTCGATCACCCCCTCGTCGTGCAGCGAGCTGAAGGGCTGTCCCGACAGGCTGTTGATGAGCTGGAGCACCCCCATCAGCTCCGTGCCCGACTCGCCGCCCAGGATGGGCGCGATGAGCATCTGCTTGGAGCGGTAGCCCGTGCGCTGGTCGACGGCCTTGAGGAACGACAGGTTCGGCGAGAACTGCTTGAGCTCGGCGTCGTCGTAGACGTCCTTGATGTTCATGTGCCGCTTGTGCAGGGCGCTGAAGCCGGCGAGCGAGGATTCCGAGATGGGCAGCTTGATGTCCTTGAACGAGTTCAGGCCCGTCTTCACCTTCGAGACGATCGACTGCCCGTCCTCGCTCACGGTGTAGATCGTCATCCGGTCGGCCTCGAAGAGCTGGCAGATGTCGCGCGAGACCTCGAGGATGATCTCGTCCACGTTGTTGGTGGAGTGGATGCGGTTGGTGACCGCCTGGATCTTCTTCGAGAACGCGAGCTTGACGGCCACGTCGACCGAGCCGGCCGCGGCCTGGGGCGTCTTGGGTTCGAGGACTGCGCTCATGTGTGCACCTGCCGATCGTGTTGTTGCTGCGGGGTCCGCGGAAGCCGCGCCGGGGGCGCGGCTAGATCGTGAATTCCTGGTGATTCTCCAGCATCCGCGGCCGCCACCTGCCCGCCGCCTCGGACACCTCCTTCATCGTGAGCGCGCCCTCGCCCGGCTTCAGGTGCGTGATGAACACCTCGGGGCGCCCCTTCAGGTTCTCCAGCTCCCGGGCGAGCAGCGCCGGGCACAGGTGCTTGGAGGCCACCGCGATCTCGCGCTCCTTGTTCGAGAACGCCGTCTCGATGATGAGGTAGCGCAGGTTCGGGGCCTCGTTGACCGCCTGCCACAGCCCCGGGTTCACGGTGGTGTCGCCCGAGTAGGCGAGGCTCGCCCGGCCGCTGTCGAGAAGATACCCCACCGCGGGCACCGTGTGGTTGGCCGGCAGCGCGGTGATCCGCCGCCCGCCCACCTCGACCGTCTCGCCGACCCGCAGCTCCCGGTAGGTCATGAACGGGTTCTCCCCGTCCGGGATCTGGGTGAAGTCCGGCCAGACCTTCCAGTTGAAGAGGTGGGCCCGCAGGATGTCGAGCGTGTCCTTGATCCCGTGGACGACGATGGGGGCGCTGCGCATCCAGCACACCGTGTCCACCAGGAAGGGGATGCTGGTCACGTGGTCCAGGTGGGAGTGGCTCACGAAGACGTGGTCGATCTTCGCGAGCGCCTCGAGCGGCAGGTCCCCCACGCCGGTGCCGGCGTCGAGCAGGATGTCGTCGTCGACGAGGAACGACGTGGTCCTCAGGCTCCCGCCGATGCCGCCGCTGCACCCCAGAACCCTGATCCGCATCTCTCCTGACCTCGGCCGTGGACTCGGGATCGATTCCGGCCCGCGAAGCGCGGCACCGGCCGGGCCGCGCCCGGTTCGACCGGGCCATTATTCGCGAATTCGGCGGCGCCGGGTGTGCGGTGGCGCACACCTGCCGGACGCCCCGGGGAGCCGGTTTCCCGTCCCCGGGAGGGGCTCAGGGCTTGAAGAAGAACTCCATCTTCACCCCGGCGATCTCGATCATGTCGTGGTCGGCCAGGGGGTGGGCCGTGGCCCCGAGCGAGGCCCCGTTGAGGGTGGGGAAGGTCGCGCCTTCGACGTGGGTGATGAAGTAGCCGTTGGGGCGCTTGGTGATCACCGCCACCTGCAGGCCGGGCTTGCCGACCGTGGTGAGGTTCTTGGTGAGGTCCAGCGTGCGCCCGGCGGCGGCGCCGGACAGGACCTGGATCGCGGCCTCGGGCAGCGGCGCATGCTCCGCGTGGCCGGCCGGCGGCGGGGGCGGGGCGACCGGGGCGGCGGGCTTGACCACCTCGGGGGCCGGCGGCCTCATGTTCGTCACCGTGTCGCTGGAGGACTTCTCCGCCGGCGGGGGCGCCTTGGCCGGGCTGCGGATGATCATGGTCTTCTCGAAGTCGGCCGGCGAGGTCTGCGACGGCGCGTCGTTGAAGTACTTGAGCTTGTGCTTGCCGATCTCGATGACGTCGTTCGCCTGGAGGAAGTGCTTCTTGATGGGCTTGCCGTTCACCATCGTGCCGTTGGTGCTGCCCAGGTCCTCGATGAACGAGTCGTTCAGGATCGTGATGATCGCCGCGTGCTCGCCGCTGACCGCGAGGTTGTCGATCTGGATGTCGTTGTGGGGCTTCCTCCCGATGAGGGTGCGCTCCTTGGAGAGCGTGTACTCCTTGAGCACCTGCCCGTCGACGCTCAAAATCAGCTTGGCCATGGTCGGTTTCCTTGCGAATTACCTGAAGAGCGCCTTGAATCGCGCGAGCCAGCCACGCGCCACGGCGAAGGGTTCGGCGACGCGCACGAGCATCGCCGAGACGTTGTCGCGGCCGCCGTTGTCGTTGGCCGCCTGGACGAGCTGCTGGACGGTGAGGCTCGGGTTGGAGCGCAGGGTGATGAGGGTGAGGCGGATCTCCTCGTCGTCCACCATGTCGTTCAGGCCGTCCGAGCAGAGCAGGTAGAGGTCCTCCGGCTCCGTCTCGTAGACGTGCAGCTCGGGCTCCACCGTCGGGTCGATGCCCAGCGCCTTCGTGACGAGGTTCTTGTTCTGCGAGAGCTTGGCCTCCTCCGGCGTGATGAGGCCGGAGTCGAGCTGCTCCTGCAGCAGCGAGTGGTCGCGCGTGACCTGCTCCATCGTCTCGCCGCGCAGCCGGTACAGGCGCGAGTCGCCGATGTGGGCCACCGAGACGAAGTTGTCGTAGAAGAGGCACACCACGAGGGTCGTGCCCATTCCCGCGCACTCCGGGTTGTTCTGCGAGGTCGTGTAGATGGCCGTGTTGGCGCGCACCACCTGCTCGCGGACGAGGCGCTCGGCGAGCGCCATGGCCTCGTCCCGGGACAGGCGGTCCACCTCCCGGGGCTGCCAGGTCTCGGCCAGGCCGTCGGCGATCAGCGAGGTCGCCATTCCGCTTGCCACCTCCCCGGCGTTGTAGCCGCCCATCCCGTCGGCGAGCACGTAGAGCCCGATCTCGGGCCGCGACTCGACGCAGTCCTCGTTGTGGTCGCGGACCCTTCCCGGGTCCGTGAGGCTCGCGCTCTGCAGCGCCTGAGAAAGGTTCACGACCCGCCGCCCCCCACGCCCGCGGCCGGCGCGCGCGCCGCCCCCGCCTGCGTGGCTGCGCCTCGCGCTCCGCCCTTCCCGTTCCGGTGCGCCCGTTGGTCCATTGCGTTCTCGATTCTTGTCGTTGTCCGATCGCGGGCAGTCTCGCGGACGCCGCCTTTCCCCGGCTGGCCCCGGCCAGAGGCCCGCTCGGCCCCCCTGACGAAAAGTGCAAAAACCCGTTTTTATAATAACTTAAAATGTTTTTTTGAGAAACAATCCCGATTGTCGGCCCGATGTGCCTGATTTGTCTAGGGTCTTAATCGGTCCACCCCGGGCTTTTCCCGGCCGCACGGATACCCCCCCATCGTGCCAGAAGGGCCCTTTCCCGGGCGCGGCGGGGCGAGGTTGCCAGCGATTATACGATTGGGTCTAATCCCACCTTCCTGCCGTTGCTTCCTTCCCGATCCACCCCTCCCCCCCCAAAGGCCGCCATGGACCGTCCAAACGACCTCGACCCCCTGGAAACCCGCGAGTGGGTCGACGCCCTGGAAGCGGTGCTCGCCGTCGAGGGGCCCGAACGGGCGCACTTCCTGCTCGAGGTTCTCATCGACAAGGCGCGACGCTCCGGCGTCAACCTGCCGTACAGCGCCAACACCGCCTACATCAACACGATCCCGCCGCACCTGGAGCAGCCGATCCCCGGCGACATGGAGATCGAGAACCGGCTGCGCAACATCGTGCGCTGGAACGCCGTGGCCATGGTGCTGCGCGCCGGCCGCAAGGACCTGGAGCTGGGCGGCCACATCGCGAGCTTCGCCTCCGCCGCGACGCTCTACGACGTGGGCTTCAACCACTTCTGGCACGCCCCGACGGAGAGCCACGGCGGCGACCTCATCTACATGCAGGGCCACTCCTCGCCCGGCGTCTACGCGCGCGCGTACCTCGAGGGACGGCTCACCGAGGCCCAGCTGGACATGTTCCGCCAGGAGGTGGACGGCAAGGGCATCTCCTCCTACCCGCACCCCTGGCTCATGCCGGACTTCTGGCAGTTCCCCACCGTGTCGATGGGCCTGGGGCCCATCCAGGCCATCTACCAGGCGCGGTTCCTGCGCTACCTGGAGGACCGCGGGCTCGCCAAGACGGCCGGGCGCAAGGTGTGGGCCTTCATGGGCGACGGCGAGATGGACGAGCCCGAGTCCATGGGCGCCATCGGCATGGCCGCGCGCGAGGGCCTGGACAACCTCGTCTTCGTGGTGAACTGCAACCTGCAGCGCCTCGACGGGCCGGTGCGCGGCAACGGCAAGATCATCCAGGAGCTGGAGACCAACTTCCGCGGCGCGGGCTGGAACGTCCTGAAGCTCATCTGGGGCTCGTACTGGGACCCGCTGCTCGCCAAGGACAAGCAGGGCGTCCTCCTGCGGCGGATGGAGGAGGCGGTCGACGGCGAGTACCAGAAGTTCAAGAGCCGTGACGGCGCCTACGTTCGCGAGCACTTCTTCGGCAAGTACCCGGAGCTCAAGGCGATGGTGGCGAGCCTGTCCGACGAGGACATCTGGCGCCTGAACCGCGGCGGCCACGACCCGCACAAGATCTACGCGGCCTACCACGCCGCCGTGCGCCACCGCGGGCAGCCGACCGTGGTGCTCGCCAAGACCGTGAAGGGCTACGGCATGGGCGCGGTGGGCGAGGGCAAGAACGTCGCCCACCAGCAGAAGAAGATGCCGATCGAGGTCCTGCGGCAGTTCCGCGACCGGTTCGCCATTCCCGTGGGCGACGACCGCCTCGGGGAGCTGCCCTACTTCAAGCCGGCGGACGACTCGCCGGAGATGAAGTACCTGCGCGAGCTGCGCCGCAACCTGGGCGGCTCCGTCCCGCAGCGGCGCCGGCGCACGGTGAGCCTGGACGTGCCGAAGCTCGAGGCCTTCAAGCCCCTGCTGGAGGCGACGGCCGAGGGCCGCGAGAACTCCACCACGATGGCCTTCGTGCGCCTGCTCACCACGCTCGTGCGCGACAAGAACCTCGGCCGCAACATCGTGCCCATCGTGCCCGACGAGTCGCGCACCTTCGGCATGGAGGGCCTGTTCCGGCAGCTGGGCATCTACTCCTCCGTGGGCCAGCTCTACGAGCCCGAGGACAGCGACCAGCTGATGTTCTACAAGGAGGACAAGAACGGGCAGATCCTCCAGGAGGGCATCAACGAGGCGGGCGCGATGTGCTCGTGGATCGCGGCGGCGACGTCGTACTCCACGAACAACGTGCCGATGATCCCCTTCTTCATCTTCTACTCGATGTTCGGCCTGCAGCGCGTGGGCGACCTGGTGTGGGCGGCGGGCGACATGCGCGCGCGCGGCTTCCTGCTGGGCGGCACCGCGGGGCGCACCACGCTCAACGGCGAGGGCCTGCAGCACGAGGACGGGCACAGCCACGTGCTGTCGTCGATGATCCCCAACTGCCGTTCCTGGGACCCCACCTTCGCCTACGAGGTCGCGGTCATCGTGCAGGACGGCCTGCGGCGCATGGTGGAGGACCAGGAGGACGTCTTCTACTACGTGACGGTGATGAACGAGAACTACCCGCAGCCGGCGATGCCCGAGGGCTCGCGGGAGGACATCCTCCGGGGGATGTACCGGCTGCCGGGCAAGGCCGCCGGCAAGGGCCCGCGCGTGCAGCTGCTGGGCAGCGGCACCATCCTGCGCGAGGTCATCGCCGCCGCCGAGCTCCTGTCGGCCGACTGGGGCGTGGCGGCGGACCTGTGGAGCTGCCCGAGCTTCACGGAGCTTCGCCGCGACGGCCTGGAGGCCGCGCGCTGGAACCTGCTGCACCCCACCGAGGCGCCGCGCCAGTGCCACGTGGAGAAGTGCCTGGCGGGCACCAAGGGGCCGGTCATCGCCTCCACGGACTACGTGCGGGCCTTCGCAGACCAGATCCGCGAGTTCGTCCCGCGCCGCTACCGCGCCCTGGGCACCGACGGCTTCGGCCGCAGCGACTCGCGCGAGAACCTGCGCCGGTTCTTCGAGGTCGACCGGCACTACGTCGCCGTCGCCGCCCTCAAGGCGCTGGCGGACGACGGCGAGATCCCGGCGGCCAAGGTGGCCGAGGCGATCCGCAAGTACGGCATCGACGCCGACAAGCCCGCGCCCTGGACGCTGTAGCGGGCCGCGCGGTCCACACGAACGAACAAGACCAGGAGAGAGCCTTGGCCGCCATCGAGGTCAAGGTCCCCGACATCGGGGACTTCAAGGACGTGCCCGTCATCGAGCTGCTGGTGAAGCCCGGCGACGCGGTGAAGAAGGAGGATCCGCTCGTCACGCTGGAGAGCGACAAGGCGACGATGGAGGTGCCCTCCCCGGCCACCGGCGTCGTGCAGTCCCTGCGCGTGAAGGTGGGCGACAAGGTGAGCGAAGGCAGCGTGGTGCTGGTGCTCGAGGCGGCCGAGGCGGGTGCCGCAGCCGCCGCGCCCGCGCCGTCCGCACCGCCCGCCGGCCCTGCCGCGCCGCCTGCCCCCGCACCGGCGTCGCCGTCGCCGGCCGCGCAGCCCGCCCCCGAGGTGGCGCCGTCCTCGACGGCGCGCCCCGCGCCCGTCGAGCCGCCGCCCGAGGCCGCGGGCGCGCCCGCGCACGCGAGTCCCGGCGTGCGCCGCTTCGCGCGCGAGCTGGGCGTGGACCTCTCCCGGGTGAGGGGCTCCGGTCCCAAGGGGCGCATCGTGAAGGAGGACGTGCAGTCCTTCGTGAAGGACGCGCTCGCCGGCGGCGGGGCCGCGGCCGCGCCGCGCGCCGGGGCGGGATTCGCGGACCTCGGCCTGCCCGCCTGGCCCAAGGTGGACTTCGCCAAGTTCGGGCCCGTCGACCTGCAGCCGCTCTCGCGCATCAAGAAGATCTCGGGGCCCGCGCTCGCCCGCAACTGGGTGATGATCCCGCACGTCACGCAGTTCGACGAGGCCGACATCACCGAGCTCGAGGAATTCCGCGCGCGCCTGAACCAGGAGAACGCGAAGGCCGGCGTGAAGCTCACGCCCCTCGCCTTCCTCGTGAAGGCGTGCGTCGCCGCCCTGAAGCGGTTCCCCGACTTCAACGCCTCCCTGGACGGCGACAACCTCGTGGTCAAGCGCTACTGGCACATCGGCTTCGCCGCCGACACGCCCAACGGCCTGGTGGTGCCGGTGATCAAGGACGCCGACCGCAAGGGCATCGTCGAGATCGCCCGCGAGACCTCGGAGCTCGCGGCCAAGGCACGCGACGGCAAGCTGGGGCCGGCGGACATGCAGGGCGGGACGTTCTCCATCTCCTCGCTCGGGGGCATCGGCGGCACGGCCTTCACGCCCATCATCAACGCGCCGGAGGTCGCGATCCTCGGCGTGTCGAAGGCGGCCACGCGGCCCGTCTGGAACGGCCGCGAGTTCGCCCCGCGCCTGGTGATGCCGCTCTCGCTCTCGTACGACCACCGCGTCATCGACGGGGCGTCGGCCGCGCGCTTCACGACCTACCTCGCCCAGGTCCTCGCCGACCTGCGGCGCGTGATGCTCTAGGGACCCGCCATGGCCACGGTCGAGATCAAGGTCCCCGACATCGGCGACTTCAGGGACGTCCCCGTCATCGAGATCCTCGTGAAGCCGGGCGACGTCATCGCCCGCGAGGCCTCGCTCGTCACCCTCGAGTCCGACAAGGCGACGATGGAGGTGCCCGCGCCCCAGGCCGGCACGGTCCGCGAGCTGCGCGTGAAGCTCGGCGACAAGGTCTCCGAGGGCACGGTCATCGCCGTGCTCGAGCCGGCCGAGGCCGGTGCGGGCGCATCGGCCCCCCCGGCAGCCGCCCCGGCCGCCCCGGCCGCGCCGGCCGCGCCCGTCGACGCGCCGAAGGCCGCGTCCGGCCCGTCCGCGCTGCGCGAGGCGCTTTCTTCCACGCTCGCGAGCCTGGACGCCGACCTGCACGCCGACGTGCTGGTGCTGGGCGCGGGACCGGGTGGGTACACCGCCGCCTTCCGCGCCGCCGACCTCGGCCGCAAGGTCGTGCTCGTGGAGCGCTACCCGACGCTGGGCGGCGTCTGCCTCAACGTCGGGTGCATCCCGTCCAAGGCGCTGCTGCACGCCGCCAAGGTGATCACCGACGCCGAGGAGATGGCCGCGCACGGCGTGTCGTTCGGCGCGGCGAAGGTGGACCTCGACGCGCTCCGCCGTTTCAAGGACGGCGTGGTGGGCAAGCTCACCAAGGGCCTGGCGGGCCTGGCCAAGGCGCGCAAGGTCACGGTGGTGGAAGGCCGCGCGCAGTTCGCCTCCCCGCACGCGGTGGAGGTGGAGACGAAGGACGGCCGCAAGGTCGTCTCCTTCGACCACTGCATCATCGCGGCCGGCTCGCAGTCGGCGCGCATCCCGGGCTTCCCCTACGACGACCCGCGCCTCATGGACTCCACCGGCGCGCTGGCGCTGGCCGACGTCCCGAAGCGCCTGCTGGTGATCGGCGGCGGAATCATCGGGCTGGAGATGGCCACGGTGTACGACGCGCTCGGCGCGAAGGTGACGGTGGTCGAGTTCCTGGACCGGCTCATCCCCGGGGCCGACCCGGACATCGTGAAGCCCCTGGCCCGCCGCATCGAGAAGCGCTACGAGCGGATACTGCTGGGCACCAAGGTGGCCGCCCTGGAGGCGCTGCCCGAGGGCCTTCGCGCCACGTTCGAGAGCGCCGACGGCAAGTCGCCGGCGCCGGCCCCGGAGGTCTACGACCGCGTGCTCCTCGCCGTCGGTCGCCGCCCGAACGGCAGGGCCATCGCCGCGGAGAAGGCCGGCGTGACGGTGAACGAGCGCGGCTGGATCCCGGTGGACCGGCAGATGCGCACGAACGTCGCGCACATCTTCGCGATCGGCGACATCGTCGGCGAGCCGATGCTGGCGCACAAGGCGACGCACGAGGGCAAGCTCGCCGCGGAAGTCATCGCGGGCCTGGCCCACCACGCGTGGGACGCGCGTACGATCCCCAGCGTCGCCTACACCGATCCCGAGGTGGCCTGGATGGGCCTGTCGGAACCGGAGGCGAAGGCGAAGGGCATCGAGTACGAGAAGGCGGCCTTCCCGTGGGCGGCGAGCGGCCGGGCCATCGGCATGGGACGCGAGGAGGGCCTCACCAAGATCCTCTTCGAGAAAGGCAGCAAGCGCATCCTCGGCGCCGGCATCGTGGGCCTGAACGCCGGCGAGCTCATCGCCGAGACGGTGCTCGCGCTGGAGATGGGCGCGGACGCGGAGGACATCGGCCTCACCATCCACCCGCACCCGACGCTGTCCGAGACGGTGTTCTTCGGCGCGGAGATCGCCGAGGGCTCCATCACGGACATGATGCCGCCGAAGCGGTAGCGGCCGCGGCTCAGGGCTCCGGCGGGCCCTTGAGCTCCACGGTGTTGCCCTCCGGGTCCTGCAGGTAGATCGACGGGCCCACGCCTTGCGCGCCGTAGCGCCGCGCGACCGGGCCCGGCGCATGGCCCCGCGACGCGAGGAAGGCCCGGATGGCCTCGCCGTCGAAGGGCTCCACGCGAAGGCACAGGTGGTCGAGGTTGCGCCCCTCGGCGCCGGGCGCGGCGCCTCCCTGCCGGCCCAGCGCGCCGTCCACCGGCACCAGGTCGATGAGCGATCGCCCGGCCCGCAGCTGCACCAGCCCGATGTCGTCGCGGCGGCGCTCGACGGTGCAACCCAGCACGCCCACGTAGAAGGCCGTCATCGCCGGCTCGTCGCGCACGCGAAGGACCACGTGATCGATCTCCGCCGGGCGGATCATGGCCTCAGGGCAGGACCGCCGGCGCGACCACCGCCAGCGCCGCCAGCGTGGCGAGCCGCACGGGGCCGAAGAAGGACCGCGGCTTCGCCTCCGCGTCGAGGATGCCCACCACCGTGCCGTCCTCGCCGAGCAGCGGCAGGCAGGCCTCCGACTGCACCTCGCCGTCGCAGACGTAGAAGCCGCCGCCGGCCTCGACGTGCCGCGCCACGTCGTCGATCACCAGCGCGCGCCCCGTGAGCCCCACGCTGCTGTTGGTGCTGCCCGCCGCGAACTCGGGCGTCAGCGGGAACTCCGCGCGGCTCGCCCGTCCCACGTAGGCGAGCTTGACCAGCACCGCGACGCCCGCCGGGTTCACGCGGCGCTGGTAGAGGCCGAGCCAGTCGGCGCCGGTGGTCTCCTGCGCGCGCTCCACCAGGCGCTCGAGAAGCGCGAGGCGCCTCGTGGTCTGGTCGCTTCGCCCGCCGAGGATGCCCGCGAGGTCGTAAGGCACCGGCGCGAGCTCGTCCAGCACGGAGCACGCGCCGTCCTCGGTGAGCATCGGCACGGGGTAGGCGTAGAGCGAGCCCGGATCGTCGATGGCCACCTTCTCTCCCATCGCCTCGAGGAAATCCGCCACGGCGAGGGCGACCTCCGGCTCGCGCCCCCCCACCTGCTCGAGACCGGCCAGGCGAAGGTAGCGCGAGATGCGCGCCGGGCCCTCGCTCACCGTCCGCCCTCCGCCGACGGCGGCCGCGCGCCCGGCGCCGCGAAGTCCACGAACTCGACCGGCAGCCCGCGCGCGCGCATCCAGTCGGCCACCGCGAGTCCCGTGGCGCGCGGCCAGGGTCGCAGGTCCGCCGGGGCGTGGCGCCGGATCTCGGCGAGCTCCGCGCCCAGGCGGACGGTGCCCGTGGCCACGGCGTGGTAGCAGAGCATGACCTCGTTCTTGCGTTCGAACAGGTAGTTGCCGATGAGGCTCGACTGCGTGACCTCGAGGCCGAGCTCCTCGCGCACCTCCCGGGCGAGCGCCTCGCGCGGGTCCTCGCCGGCCTCCAGGTAGCCCGTCACGAGCGCGAACCAGCCCTCGGGCCACGCGCGGTTGCGCGCGAGGATGATCTCGCCCTCGTGCTCCACCAGCGCGCCGACGGCCGGTACGGGGTTGCCCCACTGGACGAATCCGCAGGCCTCGTCGGGGCAGGCCCGGCGCACCCTCGACCCGCCGTCGTCGTCCGCGACGGGCCGGTCCGCGAGCGGCTTCGCGCAGCGCGGGCAGAAGACGAACGCCTCGCGGCTCACGGCGCCCCCTTCTCGGCGCCGGCGAGCGCCTTGCGCACGCGGTGCACGCCGGCGTAGACGGCCGCGGCCACCACCGGGACCGCGATGCCGGCCACCACCTCCGGGTTCCACGCGAGCCCCGCCGCCTTCGCGGCCTTCGCGAGCACCGCCACCAGCGAAACGCCGTAGTACGTGATGACCACGACCGAAAGGCCCTCCACGGTCTGCTGCAGGCGAAGCTGCAGCCGCCCGCGGCGGTTCATGGCCTCGAGGATGCGCTGGTTCTGCTGCTCGCGGGCGATGTCCACCCGCGTTCTCAGCAGCGCGCCGGCGCGCGCGAGCCGGGCCGCGAGGTTGCCGATGCGCCGGGAGGTGCTGCGGCAGGTGGCCATCGCGGGCGCCAGGCGCCGGTGCAGGAACTCCTCGAGCGTGGACAGGCCCGGCAGGCGCACCTCGCGCAGCTCGCCCAGCCGCCGCGCCACGAGCCCGTCGTAGGCCTCGGCCGCCTCGAAGCGGAAGCGCGTGGCGCTCTGCAGGTGCTCGACGCGCGCGGCCAGTCGCGTGAGGTCGTCGAGAAGGCGCGCCTCGTCTTCCGTGGTGGCACCCGCGATGCGCTCGACGATGGCGGCGAGCTCGCCTTCCATGGCGCCCAGCTCGGGCACGGCCCCGCGCGCCACGGGGAAGGCGAGGAGCGACATCATCCGGTAGGTCTCGATCTCGAGCAGGCGCTGGACCATGCGCCCGGCCTGCCCGGCGCCCATCTCGCGGTTGAGCACGAGCACGCGCGAGAAGCCGTCCTCGCGAACGCGGAAATCCGTGTACGCCCAGCCGCGGCCCCCGGCCACGGCCCCGCCCACCACCGTGTCGCCGGCCGCCTCGAAGG
>JAKOWJ010000325.1 GCA_029781595.1 Pseudomonadota bacterium
CCGCGAACCTGATCTCGGCGGCCACCACCTTCCCGCTCGCCGTGAACGCCTCGCGCACCGTGTTCGTGCGCGTGTTCGCGCCCGGCAGCGCGGTGGGCGCCGACCCGGCCAACGTGACGACGATCACCGCGCGCTACAACGCGGGCGCCTCCTCGGCCTTCGCGACGGACTCCACGTCCGTCTCCGACGGGCTGGTGCTGCTCAAGGAGCAGGTCGCGGTCAACTGCGCGACGCCGGACCCGCACGCGGGCTACTCGGTCGCGCCGATCCCCTCGGGACCGGCCACCGCCCCGGGCAGCTGCATCTCGTACCGCATCACGGCGACCAACACGACGGCAGCGAACATCACGGCCGTGGTGGTGAACGACAACATCCCGGCGAACACCACGCACCGCGTCTCCTGCGGCACGGGTGCCACGGGCGCGGCGACCAGCCTGGGGACGGTGACGGCCCCGGCCAACGGCGCCACGGGAACGGTCAGTGCCAGCGTGGGGCCGCTCACCCCCTCGCAGAGCGCGACCGTGACCTTCTGCGTGCGGATCGATCCGTGACGCGAGCGGTGTCACTCCATCCGGGCCGTCAGGCCTCCCATTTGGCGCCCGGGTGACTCCGAGGGGTGCGGGAAACCGCACCCCCCTTTTTCGATGACCCTTCCGCGACGCCCGAGGGGCCATCGAAAAGGAAACCAGACCGCGAACTGAAGAGCCGACCGTGAAAGCCGCCCTGACCGCCACCCGCAGCCTCGCCGCGCGCCTCGCGCGCGCGCTCGGCGCGGCCGCGCTCGCGCTGGCGACGGCGGCGGTGGCGGGCCCGCCGGCGGGCACGGTCATCCCCAACTCCGCGGGCGGCACGGCGCTGCAGGGCGCCACGCCCCTGGCGGCCACCTCCAACACCGTGACGCTCACCGTGGGCACCGCGGCCGGGGGCGGCGGCTACTCGGCCACGCTCACGGGCGCGGCCTCGGTGCTCTCCTCGCCGGGCGCCACGGTCGACCTGCCGCACGCGCTCACGAACACCGGCACGCTCGCCGACACCTACACACTCGCCGCCACGGACCTGGCGCAGGGCTTCGCGTTCGCCTCCTTCGCGCTTCTTCCGGACGCCAACGGCGACGGCGTGCCCGATAGCCTCGTGCCGGTGGCCGCCCCCGTCGCGCTCGCCCCGGGGCAGGTCTTCCGCTTCGTCGCGCGCGTGACGGTGCCTGCCGCGCCCGCCTCGCTCACCCAGGACACGCTGCGCATCGCCGCGGCCAGCGCGGGCGGCACGACGATCCTGCCCACCATCGACATCGTGCGCCTCACGGACACCACGATCGGCGGCGACTGCGGCCGCGTCGACAAGCTGCTGTCGGCCTCCAGCGGCCCCTCGCCGGGCGGCCCCGTCACCGTGACGCTCACCTACTCGGCCTGCGACCGCGCGCGCGCCGCGCTGCTCATCCGCGACACGCTCCCGGCCGGCATGCGCTACGTCGCGGGCAGCGGCCGCTGGACGGGCACGGGCGCCGAGGTCCTCACCGACGCCGTGGTGGGCGCCGACCGCCAGGGCAGCGGCGCGACGACGATCGCCTACGACTTCGGCGCCGGCGCCCCGGGCGCCGTCAGCGCCACGATCCACGACCTGCCCGCGGGCGGCGGCGGCACGGTGAGCTTCCAGGTGGAGATCGCCACCGGCCTCGCCAAGGGCACCGTGGTCACCAACGAGGCGGCCTACACCTTCACCGACGCGGGCGGCTCGCCGGGCAGCGCGAAGCCCACCAATTCCGTCACCTACACGGTCACCGGCAAGGTGGACCTCACGCTCGAGGGCGCGCGCATCCCCGAGGGCGTGCCGGGCACGACCGCGGTGTTCGTGAACCGCCTGACGAACCTGGGCGACGCCCCGGACCGCTTCGACATCACGCTGGCGGGCTCGACCTTCCCGGCGGGCACGCGCTTCACGCTCTTCCAGGCCGACGGCCTCACGCCGCTCGCCGACACCGACGGCAACGGCACGCCGGACACGGGCCTGGTCGCGCCGGGCGCCACCTACAACATCGTCGTGCGCGCGCTCCTGCCCGAGACGCTGCTGCCGGGCGAATACAAGGTGACCAAGACGGCGCGCTCGGCCACGGTGCCGCTGCGCGCGGCCTCCGCGGACGACGTGCTGGGCTCGGTCGCGCGCCGCTGCAACACGCAGCTCACGCCGGACAACCAGGCGCAGAGCGCGGCCGGCCGCCACGTGACCTACACGCACTACCTGGAGAACCGAGGCAACTGCGACGACAGCGTGCGCGTGGTGCTGGGCTACCTCGCCGACAGCGAGGCCGGGTGGACCTCGTCGGCCTGGATCGACAACCCGCTGGGCGGGGGCGCCTCCATCCCGGGCGTCGTCGACGCGTCGGACGCGCGCGTCGTGGAGGGCTGGACGGCCAACATCGCCCCGGGGCAGTCCCTGCGCATCCTCGTGGACGTGTTCGCGCCGCCGGACGCGACGGCGGCCAGCGCGGCGAAGGCGGCTGCCAAGGCGGGCGCCGCCAACCTCACCACGCTCTCGATCCTGAGCGCGGCGAGCGGCTCGCTCAAGGTGACGGACACCACGACCATCGGCGACAAGGACAACCCCGTCCTGCCCTCCGACTCGCTGCGCAACTTCACGAACAACACCTACCAGGTGCCGACGGCGTGGGCGGTGCTGGGCGGCTCGGCGTTCCTGCGCGCCGACGCGGGCTCCTGCAACGCCGTGCCGGGCGTGGCCGAGTCGCGCACCCTCGTCATCACCGGGCCCGGCGGCGAGCGCGAGGAGGTGCTGGCCACCGAAACGGGGCCGGACACGGGCATCTTCCTGGCGCCCGTGCTGCCGGTGCGCGCCCCGCCCGTCACGGCCGGCGACAACGTGCTGCAGGGCGCGGCCTTCTCGGTGTTCGAGGCCGAGCTCCTGGGCTGCGGCCGGCGCATCGCCACTACCATCACGGTAATGGCGCCCGCGGGCGTGGTCTTCGACTCGACCACCAACGGGCCGGTGGCCGGCGCCGTGGTCACGCTCGTGCCGGCTGTCGGCGGGCAGTGCGGCACCGCCGCGGTGACGATGGAAGGCAACCCGGCGACGACGGGCAGCGACGGCCGCTACGCCTTCGCCACGGCCCCCGCCGGCAGCTACTGCGTGCGCGTGGCGCCCCCCAACGGCTACCGCGCGCCCTCGACCGTGCCGTACACGGACCTCGTGGCCGGCCGCAACCTCGTGGTGACCGGCTCGACCTCGGGCGGCTCCTACGGCGAGGCGTTCGCGAGCGACGGCAACGGGATCGTCGTGGACGTGCCGGTGGACGCCGCGGCGCAGGACGGCCTCTTCGTGCAGAAGAGCGCCTCGCGCGCGAGCGTGGAGCTGGGCGGCTTCGTGGACTACACGGTGCGCGTGCGCAACGCGACCGGCAACGCGCTCGACCGCGCCAGCGTGCAGCTGGTCGACGACCTGCCCGCGGGCTTCGCCTACGTGCCCGGGAGCCTTCGCGCCGAGGGCCGCACCGTGGCCGAGCCCGCCGGGGCCGGCCCGCGCCTCGCGCTGGGGCTGGGCTCGATCGCGCGCGGCGCCGAGGCCACCGTCACCTACCGCGTGCGCGTGGGCCCGGGCGCGCTGCAGGGCGACGGCGTGAACCGTGCCCAGGCCTTCTACGCCGTCAACGGCACCACCACCGCCTCGAACGTCGCCACGGCGAAGGTGGAGGTGACCGGCGGCGTGTTCACGGACCGCGGCTTCATCCTCGGCAAGGTCTTCCTCGACTGCAACGCCAACGGCCTGCAGGAGGCGGGCGAGGCCGGCGTGCCGGGCGTGCGCCTCTACCTCGAGGACGGCACGCACGTCGTGACGGACGGCCAGGGCCGCTACAGCTTCTACGGGGTCACGGACCGCACGCACACGCTCAAGGTGGACCGTTCGTCGCTGCCCGCCGGCGCGCGCCTGGCGGCCACGTCCTTCCGCAACCTCGGCGACAACGCGAGCCTGGTCGTCGACCTGAAGGCCGGGAGCCTGCACCGCGGCGACTTCGCCGTGGCCGGCTGCGAAGGCCCGGTGGTCGACGAGATCCGCGAGCGCGTGAAGGCCGCGCAGAAGGGCGCGGACGCCCTGGCCGCGATGGCCGGCGCCCAGCTCGCCACGGAGCCGCGCCCGGTGCAGGACCTGAAGGCGCTTCCGGCGAGCGGCGTGGTGAGCGCCACCAACGCGCCGGCGCCCGCGCTGAACGCCCCGGGCGGCGTCGCCGGCGGCAGCGCCTTCGGCACGCTCGCGCCCGCGGCGAATGCCGCGCGGCCATCTCCCGCGCCGGCGCTGCCCGCCGCAGCGACCGCCGCGCCCCTGCCGGAGCCGCTCGAGAAGCTCGTGCCGGCGCTGGACAATTCGCTCGGCTTCGTCGGCCTCGCCGACGGCGACACGCTCGCCTACGCGCAGGCCACGGTGCGCGTGAAGGGCCAGGCCGGCGCCACGCTGGCCCTTACCGTCAACGGCGAGGCGGTGCCCGACTCGCGCGTGGGCAAGCGCGCCACGCTCGCCGACAAGCGCATCCAGGCGGCGGAGTACATCGGCGTCGCCCTCCGGGCCGGCGAGAACGCGCTCACCGTCACGCAGCGCGACGCCTTCGGCAACCCGCGCGGGGCCGTGACGATCCGCGTGAAGGCGCCCGGCACGGCCGCCCGCCTGGTGGTGGTAGCGCCCGCGGCCGGCGCCGTGGCCGACGGGCGCACCGCCGCGCGAGTCGTGGTGAAGGTGCTCGACGCCGCGGGCCTGCCCGTCACCACGCGCCTGCCGGTGACGCTGGAAGCCAGCCTGGGCACCTGGAAGGCGGCCGACCCCGATCCCGTGCAGCCGGGGCTGCAGGCCTTCGTCGAGGGCGGGCGCGGCGAGTTCGAGCTGGCGCCGCCCACGGAGCCCGGCTCGGCGCGCGTGGCGGCCTCGAGCGGCCCGCTGAAGGCCGAGGCCACGGTGGACTTCCTGCCGGAGCTGCGCCCCCTGGTGGCCACCGGCGTGCTCGAGGGCGTGGTGAACCTGCGCAGCGTCAATTCCCGCGCGCTGGTGCCGGCGCGCGAGGCCGACGGCTTCGAGCAGGAGATCCGCCACCTCTCGCGCGAGTGGAACGACGGCAAGACCGCCGCCGGCGCGCGCGCGGCCTTCTTCCTCAAGGGCAAGATCAAGGGCGACTTCCTGCTCACGGCCGCCTACGACTCCGACAAGGACACGAAGGAGCGGCTCTTCCGCGACATCCAGCCCGACGAGTACTACCCGATCTACGGCGACTCGGCCACGCGCGGCTACGACGCGCAGTCCACCAGCCGGCTGTACGTGCGCGTGGACAAGGAGCGCTCCTACCTGCTGTGGGGCGACTTCACCACCCAGGCGCCGGGCGACGTGCGGCGCCTGTCCAACTACAGCCGCTCGCTCACGGGCGTGAAGCAGCACTTCGAGAATTCCCGCGTGAGCGCCAACGTCTTCGCCTCGCGCGACACCACGCGCCAGGTGATCGAGGAGCTGCGCGCCAACGGCACCTCCGGCCCCTACGAGCTCGCCACGAAGGGGGCCCTGGTCAACAGCGAGAAGGTCGAGATCGTCACGCGCGACCGCAACCAGCCCGCGCTCGTGATCTCCGCGGTGGTGCAGGCGCGCTTCGCCGACTACGAGGTCGAGCCGCTCACGGGCCGCATCCTCTTCAAGGCGCCGGTCGCGAGCGTCGACAAGGACCTCAACCCCGTCTTCGTGCGCGTCACCTACGAGGTGGACCAGGGCGGCGAGGCCTTCTGGGTGGCCGGCGTCGACGCGCAGGTGAAGGTGACCGACCGCGTCGAGGTGGGCGGCACCTACGTGAAGGACGAGAACCCGCAGGCGCCCTTCCGCCTGGCCGGCGCCAACGCCGTGGCCAAGGTGGGCGAGGGCACCTTCCTCATCGCCGAGGTGGCGCGCACCGAGCGGCCCGCGGAGTCGCGCACGGGGGACGCGGCGCGCGTGGAGCTCAAGCACGAGTCCAAGGACCTCAAGGCGCAGGTCTACGCCGCGAAGAGCGACCGCGAGTTCGACAACCCCGGCGCCTGGCTCGCCAACGGCCGTTCCGAGTCGGGCGGCCGCCTGGAATACCGCCCGCGCGAGGGCACGGTGGTGCGCGCCGAGGCGCTTCGCACGGAAGACGTGGCCACGGGCTCGGTGCGCGACGGGGCCCTGGCGGCCGTCTCGCAGCAGGTGGGCAAGGGCCTCACGGCGGAAGTCGGCGTGCGCTACGCGGCCGAGCGCGGCACGTCCGCGGCCGTGCCGCCCGTCCAGGGCCAGCCGGCGCCGCAGGCCCTGCCGGAATCGGTGACCACGGTGCGCGCGCGCGTGACGGGCCAGCTGCCGGTGCTGGACGGCGCCAGCGTCTACGGCGAGGCCGAGGTGGACGTGAAGGACTCGGACCGGCGCATCCTCGCGGCCGGCGCCGAGTACCAGCTGCCCAACCGCGGGCGCCTCTACGCGCGCCACGAGTTCGTCTCGTCCATCACCGGCCCCTACGGGCTCAACGCCACCGAGCGCCAGAACACGAGCGCGGTGGGCGTGGACTTCGACTACATGAAGGACGGGCGGATGTTCAGCGAGTACCGCATCCGCGACGCGATGGCCGGCGGCGACGCCGAGGCGGCCCTGGGCCTTCGCAACCTGTGGTCCCTCGCCCCGGGCCTGAAGGTGGGCACCTCGCTCGAGCGCGTGCACGCCCTGTCGGGCACGGGC
>JAKOWJ010000328.1 GCA_029781595.1 Pseudomonadota bacterium
CCTTCGAGGAGCGCCAGTCGCTGTACGCGGACCGCGCGCAGGCCACGCGGCACGTGGTGGAGACCGCGCACGCGCTGGTCGCGCACTACGTCCGCGAGGAGGCGGGCGGGCGGCTCACGCGCGCCCAGGCGCAGGCCGCGGCGATCGCGGCCGTGAAGGCCCTGCGCTACGACGGCAACGAGTACTTCTGGATCAACGACCTGCACCCGCGCATGGTGATGCACGCGGCCAAGCCGGAGCTCGACGGCCGCGACCTCACCGACGTGAAGGACCCCGCGGGCAAGGCCCTCTTCGTGGAGTTCGCGCGCGTGGCGCGCGCCGGCGGGGCGGGCTTCGTCGACTACCTCTGGCCGAAGCCGGGCGCGACGCAGCCGGTGCCCAAGGTCTCCTACGTGATGGGCGTCAAGGGCTGGGACTGGGTCGTGGGCTCCGGCGTCTACGTGGACGACATCGACGCGGCCTTCCGCGCCACGCTCTGGCGCCTGGCGGGCGTGATCGGCCTGGTGGTGGCCGTCGTGTCGGCCGCCGCCCTGTTCCTGTCGCGCCGCATCTCGCGCCCGCTCGGGCGGGCCGCCGAGGTGGCCGCGGCGGTGGCGGAAGGGCGCCTGGACAACGAGATCGAGGTGCCGGGCACCGACGAGACGGGCCGCGTGCTCGCGGCGCTCAAGGCCATGCAGTCGAACCTGCTCTCGCGCGCCGAGGCCGACCGGGCGAGCCTGGCGCAGATGCAGCGCGTGAAGGAGGCCCTGGACTGCGCCGAGACCAACGTGCGAATCGCCGACGACGAGGGGCGCCTGCTCTACGTGAACGCCGCCCTCGTGCGCACGCTCGGGCGCATCGCCCCGGAGCTTCGCCGCCGGCACCCGGACTTCGACCCGGCGAACGTCGTGGGGCGAAGCGTCGGGATCTTCTACGACGATCCGGCCGCCGCCCTGGCGCGGCTGCGTGCCCTGGAGACGACGGCCCGCACGCGCCTGACGATCGGCGGGCGCGAGTTCGACGTGGTCACCACGCCCGTGCGCGGCCCGGACGGCGAGCGCCTCGGCACCGTGGGCGAGTGGATCGACGTGACCGACCGCCTGCGGGCCGAGCGCGAGATCGCGCAGGTGGTGGCGGCGGCGGCCGGGGGCGACCTCGGCGAGCGCATCCGCCCGGAGGGCAAGGAGGGCTTCTTCCTGACCGTCGCGCAGGGCATCAACGGCATCCTGGAGACGAGCGAGGCGGCGCTGGCCGAGCTCTCGCGCGTGCTCTCGGCGCTGGCGAAGGGCGACCTCACGCAGTCTATCGAGCGCGACTTCCAGGGCGTGTTCGGGAAGATGAAGGACGACATGAACGCGACCGTCGCGCAGCTCGAGAGCGTGGTGGGCAGCATCAAGGGCTCGGCCGAGTCGATCGGCACGGCCTCGCGCGAGATCGCGGCGGGCAACCAGGACCTGTCCTCGCGCACCGAGGAGCAGGCCTCCAGCCTGCAGCAGACGGCCTCCTCGATGGAGCAGCTCACGGCGACGGTGCGGCAGAACACGGACAACGCCAAGCAGGCCAACCAGCTGGCGGCCACGGCCTCGCAGATCGCCGTCAAGGGCGGCGAGGTGGTGGGCGAGGTGGTCTCGACGATGGGCTCGATCGAGGAGAGCTCGCGAAAGATCGTGGACATCATCGGGGTGATCGACGGCATCGCCTTCCAGACGAACATCCTGGCGCTCAACGCGGCGGTGGAGGCGGCGCGCGCGGGCGAGCAGGGCCGGGGCTTCGCGGTGGTGGCGAGCGAGGTGAGGAACCTGGCGCAGCGCTCGGCGCAGGCGGCCAAGGAGATCAAGTCGCTGATCGGCGACTCGGTGGAGAAGGTGGGCGCCGGCACCAAGCTCGTGGAGACGGCGGGCCGGACGATGGACGACGTGGTGGCGAGCGTCAAGCGCGTGACGGACATCATGGCCGAGATCACGGCGGCGAGCCTGGAGCAGAGCTCGGGGATCGAGCAGGTG
>JAKOWJ010000335.1 GCA_029781595.1 Pseudomonadota bacterium
TCACGTGGGCCATGTACGGGAAGAGCAACTTCCTGGCCAAGCTCATGTGCGTGTTCATGGACATGGAGAAGATGGTGGGGCCGGACTTCGAGGCGGGGCTCGCGGGGATGAAGGCGATCGCTGAGAAACCGGCTGCCTGAGGCCTCCGGACAACCTAGCGGAATTACACATCCAGGACCGATTGGACATGATGAAGACGAAATTCGCGCTGGCACTCGCCCTGTCGCTCACCCCGCTCGGCGCCGCCGCCGAACCCGACGCCTCGCTCCAGCCCCTGGCCTTCCTCGCCGGGCACTGCTGGGCCGGGACGATGCCCGGCACCGCGGACACTGACCGCCACTGCTTCAGTTGGATGTTCGACGGCCGGTACCTTCGCGACCGGCACGTGGTGCGCCGGGGCGAGAAGGCGGTGTACGAGGGCGAGTCGATCTACTACTTCGATGCCGGGGCGGGACGCGTGGCGTACTTCTACGTCACCGCGGCCGGCGGGCACGCGCACGGCACGATGGTGGTCGAGGGCGACGCGCTGGTCTTCCCGGCCGCACGGCTCGTGAGCGGCGGCAAGTCCTTCGGCTTCCGCGGGCGCTGGACGCGCGTGGGCGAGGACGGCTACGAGGTGCTGCGCGAGTACGAGACGGACAAGGGCTGGGTGCCGGTGAAGATGGCGATGAAGCGGGTGGCGCGATGAGGCTGCGGGCGCGTTACCGCTCCGGACTGCGTTCGGCCGTCAGGGCCTCGTAGAGCGCCTCGCGGCTTTCCTTTCCGAGGCGCTCGCCCGTGGCGCCGGGGTCCCTGTCCAATCGGGACTGGATTTCGGCGAATTGCACCGGCCGGGGCGCACGCAGCGAATCCATCGCCGCTTCCACCCCGCCGCGCGCGTGCGGCACGCCCGCATCCGCCAGCGCCAGCTCGATGCCCGCCAGCGCGCCCAGCAGCATCGGCTCGTTCAGGTCGCCCATGTGCCCGATGCGGAAGATGCGCCCCTGCAGCGTGGCCAGCCCCCGGCCCAGCGCCACGCCGTAGCGGTCGGAGGAGATCGTGCGCACGAGGTCGGCGTCGTGACCCGCCGGCACCAGCACCGAGGTGAGCGAATCGGACGCGGCCTCGGCATCCAGCGACCACATCTCGACGCCGCCTTCACTCCCCCAGTGGCGCACGCAGGCGCGCGTGGCGTCCGCGAGGCGCCGGTGGCGGGCGAAGACGTTCTCCAGCCCCTCCTCCTCGATCATGTCGAGCGAGGCCTCCAGACCGTAGAAGTACGGAATGGGCGCGGTGCCGCAGAAGCGCACCTGCCGCCCCTCCTCCACCATCCCGCGCCAGTCCCAGTAGCGGCGTGGATTGCGCGCGGCCTGCGCCGCCTCCCACGCTCGCGCGTTGATCGCCGTGAAGCTCATCCCCGGCGGCAGCATGAGGCCCTTCTGCGAGCCGCCGATCACGAGGTCCACGCCCCACTCGTCCATGCGGAAGTCGTAGGAGCCGAGCGAGGAGATCGTGTCCACCATGAAGAGCGCCGGGTAGCCCAGGCGGTCCATCGCCGCGCGCATCTCGGCCACGGGGTGGCGCATGCCGGTGGCCGTCTCGTTCTGCACGAACATGACGGCCTTGATGGCGCCTTTCGCATCTGCCGCGAGGTGCCGCGCGACCGCTTCCGGGTCCACCGCTCGCCGCTCGGGCGTATCCGCCACCACGACCTCCAGCCCGTACTGGGTGGCCGTCTTCGCCCAGTTCTCGGCGAAGTAACCCGTGCGGGGCACCAGCACCTTGTCGCCGGGCGAGAAGAGGTTGGCGATGCTCGCGTCCCACGCCCCGTGGCCGGAGGCGGCGTAGGCGATCGCGAAGCCCTTCTGCGTCTTCAGCACGCCCTTGAGCCGCTCCAGGCACCGGTCGCGCAGGGCCTGGAAGGCCGGCGACATGAAGTCCACCGCCGGCCGGGCCATGGCCTGGAGGACCCGGTGGGGGATGTTGGTGGGGCCGGGGTGCATGAAGAACTGCCAGCCGCGAGAGGCGGTCATCGACGTCTCCTGGGAGCGATTTCGCCATGATACCGGGGGGAACCGGCCGGCCCGGGGCCCCCGGCGGCACCTCCCGGCGGACCGTGCAGGCCGCCATTTGGCGCTTCGGGCGCCGTTTCCTGCATTTCGTCGCATACCGCTCGCGGCCGGAGCGGCGAAGGCCGAAAGTGGGCTCATCGAATACGAACCCAGCCCAAGGAGCCCACCATGCTGACCACCATCTTCGCCGCCGCCACCGTCGTCTTCTTCGTCGCCGTCGTCGCGGAAGTCGCCGCCACCGTCACCACCCCGCGGATGTACAACTGACCGGCCGGGGTAGCCGGAAACGAAACGGGCCGGGGTCATCCCCGGCCCGTTCCATTTCGCCGGCGCGCGCCTACCCCTTCACGCAGAGGATCTGCTTGAGGGTCTCCACCACTTCCACCAGGTCCGCCTGCGCGGCCATCACCGCGTCGATGTCCTTGTAGGCCGAGGGGATCTCGTCGACCACGCCGCGGTCCTTGCGGCACTCCACGCCGGCCGTCTGCGCCACGAGATCCTGCGCGCTGAAGACCTTGCGCGCCTGGGTGCGGCTCATGCGCCGCCCCGCCCCGTGCGAGCAGGAGCAGTAGGACGAGGCCTCGCCCCGGCCGCGCACGATGAAGCTGCGGGCGCCCATGGAGCCCGGGATGATCCCCAGCTCGCCGGCACGGGCGCTCACCGCGCCCTTGCGCGTCACCCACATGCGCCGGCCGAAGTGCTCCTCCACGCGCGCGTAGTTGTGGTGGCAATTGGTCACCTCGCCCACGAAGCGGACGGCGCGCCCCAGCGCCTTCTCCAGCGCCCGGTGCACGAGGTCCAGCATGAGGTCGCGGTTGAGCGCGGCGTACTCCTGCGCCCAGTGCAGGCCCTCGACGTAGGCCTCGAACTCCGGCGTGCCTTCGTCCAGCCACGCGAGGTCGCGGTCCGGGAGCCTGCGGTCCACGCGCGCCGCCACGTTCTTGGCCATCTCGATGGCGGTGGTGCCTATGGTGTTGCCGATGCCGCGCGAGCCGGAGTGCAGCATGATCCAGGCCGCGCCCGTGGCATCCAGGCACAGCTCGATGAAGTGGTTGCCCCCGCCCAGCGAGCCGAGCTGGCCCCACAGGCGCTTCTCGTTGAAGCGGCCCATCGACTCGAGGATGCGAAGCCGCGGGTAGCGCTTCTCGAGGTCGCGCATGCGGCGGGCAAGGCCGCGGGCTTCCTGCGATCCCTTGGGATCGACCACCGCGTCGTGGAAGTCGAACCCCACCGGCACGTCGCGCTCGATCTGCGAGCGGACCTTGTGCAGGCTCTCCGGCAGGTCGGCGGCGACGAGGTCGGTCTTCACCGCGAGCATCCCGCAGCCGATGTCCACGCCCACCGCCGCCGGGATGATGGCCGCGCGGGTGGGGATCACCGTGCCCACCGTGGCGCCCAGGCCCAGGTGCACGTCCGGCATCACGGCGACCGGGCCGGCCAGGATGGGAAGCTGCGTGACCTTGCGGATCTGCTCGAGGGCGTCCGGCTCGACTTCCAGGGCACCCGTCCAGAGGCGGGCGTTGGGGAGCGAGGGGACGGGACCGGTCTTCATGGGCGTTCGTTCGCCATTCTGCCCCTTCCCGGCGCGGTGGCGGCGCGTGCCGGCCGAAAAGCACGAAGCCCGGGGCTCCTTCGAGCCTCCGGGCCCCGGAGCGATGTCGCGCGTGTTACGGCCGCTCGGGATACGCCGGCACCTCGTCGCCCGCGCACGACCAGCTCGCGCGCCACGCGGTGAAGATGCGCCCCTGCGGCTTGATGGGCGGCTCGACGTCCAGCGACCCCGCGGGAACGAGCACGACATCCGTGCCCGGCGCCTGGCGGGGCACGCGGCCGCCACAGGTGGCGCAGAAGCTGTTGGTGAAGCGCTGCGCCTCGGGCACCTTGAAGTTGCGCACCTGGTCCTCGCCCGAGAGCCACTTGAGCGTGCCCGGCTGCACGAACATGTTGGAGGCGTGCCCCGTGCCCGTGGCCTTGCGGCAGCGCGAGCAGTGGCAGTGGAAGAAGCGCGTGGGCTCGCCCACGACTTCGTACTTCACGGCGCCGCACAGGCAGCTGCCGGTGAGGGTGACCTGGCTCATGTCGTCTCCCGGTAGAAGGGCTCGACCTTGCCCTTGAGCTTGATGAGAAGGGGCTTGCCGTGGCGGTCGACCTTCTTGCCGACGGCCACCTTGATCCAGCCCTCGCTCACGCAGTATTCCTCGACGTCGTGACGCTCGTTGCCGTTGAAGCGGATGACGATGTCGTGCTCGAGGACGGCGGGCGCGTAGTGCGGGCTCTTCGGGTCGACGGAGAGGTGGTCGGGCAGCGTCGGCGGGCTGGGGGTGTCGTTCATGGGGCGGGGACCGTGGCAAGTCCCGAGACTCTACCCCGGATTCGCGGGGCGGTTCCAGACCGCCGGATCCGGTGCGATTGCGCCCCTGCCCAGCCTAGGGACAGTTCGAGTGGTCGGCGACCATGCCGGGGCCGTCGCTTCCGATCGCGAGAACGGAATCCGGGCTGTACACCGTGCCGCACACGGGCTGCGACCCGCAGAAGAACGCCTGCAGCGTGCCGCATGCCGGCGTGCCGCTGACCAGGTTCCCAACGATCGCGGTGGGGCCCGATTGCGTGCCAGCGCCCTCCGCCAGGATTCCGATCTTCGCACCACGGACCACGTTCCGCGTGATGCTGCCCCCCTGGATGTTGGGCGAGCCGTACCAGGCATGCGGGCCGATGCTCAATCCGAAGTCGCAAAGAAGGTCTCCGCAGTCGATGGCATTGTCGGATATGAGCGTGTCGGAGAAATCCCCGGACTGGGTTCCATTGAAGTTGTCGAGACCGATCGCCGCGAAGGCGTTGACCCGCTGGCGAAACACGTTGCCCGAGATCACCGTCCGCCGCCCGCCCCCGAACACCAGGTCGAGATCGGTGTTGTCCTGGAAGACGTTTCCCGTGACGTCGCAGTCCTCGCACCCGAGGAGGGTCAGGCCATCGGCCCACTGAAGGGTCGCCGTCGAGCCGTTCGCCAAGAAATGCGAGCCCGAGACGGAGATGCGCTTGCCCTTGATGACCGCGCCGGACCCACATGTCGCGTTCTTCGTGGTGACGGAATCCAGGACGACGTCGTCCACATTGTCCAGGTGCAGGTTCACGTAGCCGTAGGCACCCTTGCCCCCGTCGCACCCCGAGGCGGGTCGCGCCGCCTTGTTTCCATCGAGGGTCAGGCCGCGGATGGTCACGCCCGACATGTACCCGGCGTAGATCATGCCCAGCGGGGCCTTCAGCGCAGGGTGGGCGACGAACACTGCGCCGTAGGCCACGATCTCGATGGGGCGCGTGATGACGATCGGCGAATCGACGTAGTAGGTGCCGGGCGGGACCACCCACCGCTCCAGGGTGTTGGCGCAAGCCTGCAGTGACGTCTGTCCCGAGCAGGGCTGCCCGGGCACCAAGGCGGTGAGCTTCGCGTGGGGCTGGGACGCCACCAGGATGGACAGCGCGAACAGCAGGGCGCCACCAATTGACCGGTACGGACGGTCAGTGAAGCGAGTTTCGAAGTGCATTTGAGGCCGGGAGCCGCTGGTATCGTGCAGGAATGCGGGTGAATATCGACCCGACCCTGCATTAACTTTAGCAATACCTGCCTTCCCCTTGACGCGGCCGGCCGGCCGGACCCGCAATCGCTTGGATCCGGCGTTCGCCCCTGCCGGATCAGCGACCGGGCGAGGACGCCCCTGCCGCCTCCAGCCGCCGCAGGATGCGGATGGCCGCGCTGGCGCCGCCGAAGCCGTTGTCGATGTTCACCGCCACGATGCCCGTCGCGCAGGAGGCCAGCGCGCTGTGCAGGGCGGTGATGCCGCCTTCGGCCACGCCGTAGCCGACCGAGGTGGGCACGGCGATCACGGGCGCGTCGACCAGGCCCGAGAGTACGCTGAAGAGCGCGCCCTCCATGCCGGCGACCGCGATGACGACGCGGAAGGCGCGGATCTCGTCGATGCGCCGCATCAGGCGCCAGAGGCCCGCCACGCCGACGTCCGCGACGATCGGTGCTTCGTAGCCGGCGAAGGCGAGGCTGCGTGCCGCCTCGCGTGCTACCGGGAGGTCCGAGGTGCCGGCGCAGACGATGCCGGGGCCGGTCTTCGTCGGTGGCGAGTGCCTGCCGTGGATGGCCGTGCGCGAGAGGGGATCGTAGTCGAGTTGCTTGCGGCACTCGGGCGAGAGCTGCGCGTGCTTGGGCTCGTCCAGGCGCGTGAGGAGCATCGGCCGGTCGCCTGCCGCGGCGAGGATCGCCTCGACCTGCGCCACCGTCTTGCCGTCGCAGAGCACGGCTTCGGCCACGCCCGTGCGCGGCTCGCGCTCCCAGTCGATCTCGAAGTCCTTCACGGGGTGGCCACCCGGAGGAAGGCGGCGCCGCGGCGGTAGACGCGCAGGCCCTGGAAGCTGCGGCCCTGCTCCGCGCACAGCTGCCGTGCCCAGCGCTCGACGCGCTCGCGGTCCTCGCCCTCGGGCAGCGTGGCCGACTCGAACACGACGCCGCTCGCCGTGATGCGGCAGCGGATCGAGCTTGCGCCGGGGAGCTGCTCGGAAAGGCCTTTCTCCGCCGCCTCGATGAAGTGCAGCGTTTCGGAGTCCACCGCGATGCCGGTCTCGACGCGGCTCGCCAGGCACGGTTGGGCGGGGAGCTCGGCCAGGTCGTCCAGTTCGAATCGCTCGGCCAAGGAGTAGATGTCGCGCTTGTCGATGCCGGCCTCGACGTAGGGATGCACGACGGCGAACTGGCGCGCCGCCTCCAGGCCCGGGCGGAAGTCGCTCAGGTCGTCGACGTTGGTGCCCGAGGCGATCGGCAGGCCCACCAGGTCGTGGATGTGCCCGTAGAGGTTGCGCTTGCAGTGGAAGCACCGGTCGACCGGGTTTCTGCGGTAGGCGGGGTCCGCGAGTTCCTCGGCATCGATCAGCCTCAGGTTCCAGCCGTGCCGCTGCGCGTGTTCCTGCACGCGGGCGGTGGCGGCTTCCGGCACCGCGGCCGAGACAGCGTGGACGACGGTGGCCTTCGTGCGCGAGCGGCTGCGGGCGACGTGGGCGAGCACCATGCTGTCGACGCCGCCGCTCACGGCGATGGCGAGCTCCGCGTGCCGGTCGAGCACCGCGACGAGGCCGGAGAGCTTTTGCTCCAGCGTCACGGCTCCCCCTCCCCTCGCTCGCCGCGCGCACGCACGCTGCGGCGGTGGATGAGGCCTTCGATGCCGGCGAGATCGTCGCTCTCCACCTTGAGCGAGGACTGGCCGCCGGGTCGCTCGGCGCGCTTGCGCCGAAGCGTGGTGCCTTCGACCTTCATTTGCTCGCTGGCTCGTGGCAGGCACAGGCGCTGCTCGCGGCGCCAGCGCAGGCCCAGGGTCGAGGTTTCCTCGAAGCAGAGCATGCTGACGGGGGCGAGCGCCTGCGGACGGATGAGGAGGCGGAAGTCGGTGATGGGCCTGTTCTTCTTGCCGAACCGGCTCCCGAGGCTCAGGTCGAGCACGCCCTCGGCCGCGCGAAGGCGGTCGGCCGCGACGCCGATCTCCTCGCCCGTCATGTCGTCGATGTCGAAGGCGATGACGATCACTTCGTCGGCTTTGCCGGGGGACTCTGCCGACGCGGCCTCGACGTCGAACACCAGCGCGCGCAGGACATTGGGCAAGCCGGGAAGCTCTCGCGTGCCGGCGCCGGTGCCGCTAGTGCGCAGTGTCAGGCCACGTGCCGGTGGCTGCATTGCGGGCGCGAGGTGCGCCAGGATCGCGGCCCCAGTGGGCGTGACCCGCTCACCTGCGATGCCGTCGTCTCGCCAACGAAAACCTTTCAGCAGCTCGACGGTGGCCGGCGCGGGAACGGGAAGCAGCCCGTGCTGCGTGCGGACGGTGCCGCTGCCGCGCGGCAGGTCGGAAATGCTCCACGAGCAGTGCCCGAGCGCGCCGAGGATGCTGCCCGCGGCGACGACATCCAGCAGCGAATCCCAGTCGCCGAGCTCGTGCAGGTGGATTTCGTCCACCGGAATGCGGTGCAGCCGGCTTTCGCATTCGCCGAGCAGGCGCAGGATGCCGAGAGCCTGCTTCGCGGTGCCGGGATGTAGGGAGGCCGATTCGATGCGCCGCGTCAGCTCCGCGAGGCTCGTGCCGTGGCCGTGGTGTCCGTCGTGTTCGACCGGGCCGCCGGCCAAGCCAAAGCGATACGCAGCGATGCCCCCACTCACCCCCTCCGTCAGCGCCGCCGTCCCCGCCCCCGCAGGCGCCACCGCAGCCAGGTCCGCGAAGACGCGCGACCGCAAATCCGGAAACGCATCCAGCAGCGCCGCCGCGAACATGTCGCCGGCGATTCCGCCGACGGCATCGAGGTGGACGTGCACGGGCTCCGGCATCCGCGCGGTCAGTGGCCGGCCACCGACCCGAACCCGAGGTCGGTGAGGTTGCCCTCGGCGTCGAATGCCCAGGGCTGCGGCTCGCCCAGCACCTCGACCGACGGGTGCCGCGCCGCTTCGTCGAGCATGGCCTCCGAGATCGCGAGGTGCTCCAGGTGCAGCGTGTTCGGGATGCGCACCACGCGCAGCGTCGAGAGATCGGCCACGTTGCAGGTCTTCACCGCGGCCTGGATGGCGCGCTGGTCGGTGGGCATCGTCATCGGCACCTTCGCGTGCCAGATGACCGTGGAGGTGAGGTGGTTGGCGTAGGTGGGCTCGATGTCGACCTTGTCGGCGAGCCGGCGCGTGCACAGGTCCGCGAGGCCCATGCCAGTGGCGTTGCCCTTGCTCTTGTCGCTCAGGTCCAGGACCACCATGCGCGTGACCTTCTGCGCCACCGTGACGAAGGGCGTCGTGGTGCGGCCGGTGATGTGCGGGTCCATGCCCGTGCCCGAGAACTCCTTGCCCATGCGGTCGATGACCAGCACGTCCAGCGGCGTGAACGGGATGCTGGGCATGTTGCGCCGGGCCTCGACCAGGAGCTCGGCATCGCGCTCGATGAGGGTCTCGGCGGGCACCGCGGCCACGCGCGAGATCCGCTCGCTCGCGTTCTCGATCGTGGCCACGCCGAAGAGCACTGGCGCCTGCGCCAGCTTCACGCGCGCCATGTCGAGGATGTTCTTCGCCATGTGCCCCATGCCGGAGGCGTGGCAGGTCTCCGCGCCGCGCTGCTTACCCAGGCCGATCGCGAGCATCTTCACCAGGCCGCTCTCGCTCGCGCCGCTGAAGCTGGTGTGGGGCTTCACGCGATTGATGACGACGATGCCGTCGGCGCCCATCGCCTGCTTGTCCATGTCCACCGGCAGGCCGTTCGGGAGCCTCGCGAGCTCGACCGTCTCCATCGACGAGACGATCGGGCAGCCGGCGGAGGCTTCGGTGACGCCGAGGGCGGCGAGGAGCGCCTTCTGCCCCTCATCCGTGGCGCCGCCGTGGCTGCCCATCGCCGGGACGATGAAGGGCTGCGCGCCCAGGCGCTTGAGCTCACCGACGACGACGTTCACGAGCAGCGGCAGGTCCGCGAGGCCCCGGCTGCCGACGCCCACCGCGATGCGCGCGCCGGGCTTGATGCGCTGGGCAATGGCGGGCGCCGCGATCTCGGCCCGCAACGCCGCGGGCACGTCGGGCAAGGCGTCGTCGCGGAAGACCTGGCGCACCCGCACCATTCGCGGCAACGGCGTGTCGCGCAGGAGATTTTCGATCGTGCTCATGGGTTTGGTCCCGGCCGGAAGATGCGCGCAGGCGGCCACCGACCCTCAGGGCGGAAAGGATACCCCGGAACGCCGGGGCGAGCGGCGCGGGCGGCACGCGGCACGGCGGCTCCGTGGACCACGGCATTCCGATAGACTGGAACGCCCTGGCAGAGGCGGGAAGACCCATGAAGATCGAACTCTCCTACGGCAAGTCGACCCTGGGCGTGGCGCTGCCCGCGAATGCCCGCCCCACGGTGATCCGCAAGCCCTCGTTTCCGGTGCCGGCCTCCCCGGCCGCGGTGATCGAGGCGGCGCTCGCTTCCCCCATCGGCTGTGCGCGGCTGGACGAGCTGGCGCGCGGCAAGAAGAGCGCGTGCATCCTCATCTGCGACATCACGCGGCCGGTGCCCAACGGGTTGTTCCTCCAGCCCATGATCCGCCGCCTGATGGCCGCGGGCATCCCGGCCGACGCGATCACGGTGATGGTGGCCACGGGCCTGCACCGGCCGAACGAGGGCGAGGAGCTGGCCGAGCTGGTCGGCGACCCCTGGGTGCTTCAGACGGTGCGC
The DNA here is from genome assembly GCA_029781595.1 of Pseudomonadota bacterium. GTDB lineage: Bacteria > Pseudomonadota > Gammaproteobacteria > Burkholderiales > Usitatibacteraceae > FEB-7. The sequence goes on from JAKOWJ010000335.1 coordinate 10,280, forward strand.
GTGGTGAACCACTTCGCCCAGGACGACGCGGCCCACGTGGACCTCGGCTTCACGAGCAAGCGCCGCACGCCGGTGAAGCTCGACCGGCGCTTCGTCGAGGTGGAGCTGCGCATCGCCACGGGCCTCGTGGAGCCGCACTTCATGGCCGGCTACTCGGGGGGGCGCAAGGTCGTGGCGCCCGGCGTCGCGCACCACGAGACGATCCGCACCTTCCACAGCGCGCGCTTCATGGAGGACCCGGGTGCGGTGCAGTGCAACCTGGAGCGCAACCCCTTGCACGAGGAGCAGCTCGAGATCGTGGGCATGCTGGGCGAGGTGTACGCGCTCAACACGGTGCTGGACGAGCACCGCCACCTGGTGCACGCGAACTTCGGCGAAATCATCGCGAGCCACCTGGCGGCGGTGGAGTTCACCCGCGCCTACACCGAGATTCCGGTGGGGCGGCGCTTCCACACCATCGTGACCTCTTCGGCCGGCTATCCCCTGGACCAGACCTACTACCAGACCGTGAAGGGGATGGTGACGCCGCTTGACATCCTGGAGCCGGGCGGGACGCTGATCGTGGCTTCGCAGTGTGCGCAGGGGCTGGGTTCGGCGCACTTTCGCGAGGCGCAGCGTCGGCTCATTGCCGACGGCCCGGATGCGTTCCTTCAGTCGCTGCTAGCCAAGTCGTTCGCGGACGTGGACGAGTGGCAGACGGAAATGCAGCTCAAGCCCATGCGGGTGGGGTCGATCGTGCTGTATTCCGACGGGCTATCGGACGAGGATCACGCGATGACGGGCGTGGATCGGACTTCGAGCGTGGAGGAGGCGATTGCGCGGAGCATCGAGGGGCACGGGGATCCGGAGATTGCGGTGATTCCGGAGGGGCCTTATGTGGTGCCCTTCGCACGCGCTCCCGGTGGAGCGAAAGCGCAAGTCGCAACCTGACGCCATGGAACGTCCCATGCCCATCGAACTACACGCCTTCGACACGCCCAACGGTCGCAAGATCAGCATCGCGCTGGAGGAGATGGCCCTCCCCTACACCGTGAAGATCGTCGACATCCGCAAGGGCGACCAGCACGATCCCGCGTTCCTGAAGATCAGCCCGAACGCCAAGATCCCCGCTATCGTCGACCCCGACGGCCCGGACGGGAAGCCGGTGAGCGTCTTCGAGTCGGGCGCGATCCTCCTCTATCTCGGCGAGAAGACGGGCAAGTTCCTGCCGGCAGACCTGGCCGCGCGCATCCCGGTGCTCGAGTGGCTCATGTTCCAGCACGGGGGCTTCGGGCCGATTCCCGGGCAGGTGCACCACTTCCTGACGGTCGAGAACGAGGCGGACCGCCGCTACGGCCTCGAGCGCTACTCGAAGGAGACGCAGCGGCTCTACGGCGTGATGGACGCGAGGCTCGCCGGGCACGAGTTCTTCGCCGGCGAGACCTCCATTGCCGACTTCGCCATCCTGGGGTGGGCGTGGCGGCATCCGCGGCACAAAGTTGATTTGGCGGATTTTCCGAACGTGAAGCGGTGGTACGAGGCCATGATGGCGCGGCCGGGAGTTCAGCGGGGATTCGCGGTAGCCCTGAACTGAGGCAGCCACCCTAATTTCTCAGCGGCCGCAATCGACCCCCAAGAGACTCCCGCGACCCCAATCTCGTCGCTGCAAAGCTGTCGGTCGATCGCACACACAGCCACCTGAAGGAGGTCCCACAGTTCAGTGTGCGGCAGCAGGTCATCGTGCCGATCGCCGCGCTTGCCGCCGCTGGCGACATCCCGAGGCTTGACGCCGCGCCGCTACTGTTTTGCCTGGTACGCTTGGCGACAAAATCATCGTCGACGAAGCCACCCCCCGGGAATGGACCACACTGATCAGTACTACAAACAGTTCGCGGCCGAGTTCTTCGGCTCGACCGTCGGCGTGGACATGGCAGCGATCCACCAACGGTTCCTCGCTCACCTAAAGCCTGGAGCCCACATCCTCGATGCCGGCTGCGGCTCAGGACGTGATGCCAAGGCCTTCGCCGGGGCTGGCTTCCAGGTCACCGCCTTTGACGCATCCCCAGAGTTGGCGCGTCTGGCCAGCGCCCACTGCGGGTTCGAGGTCGCAGTTCGGCGCCTCGAGGATATCGACGAAGCTGAAGCGTTCGACGGCATCTGGTGCTGCGCCAGTCTGCTTCACGTGCCGCTGTTCGCAATACCAACCACCCTCGACCGGCTGTGGTGCGCGCTGCGCCCCGGCGGCACGCTGTACGTCAGCTTCAAACACGGCACCGGCGAGCGCGATCATGGCGGGCGCCGATTCACCGATGCCGACGAAGCCACGCTGCGGCAATGGTTCAGCCGATGGCCCGATGTGCATCAGATCGACGTGTGGCTCACCGACGACCAGCGGCCCGATCGAACCGAACGCTGGACCAACGCGCTGGCCACCCGCAAGCCCGTGCCGAACAAGCGGCTGGTGACCGGTGGCGCCGACCACTTCCTGCCCCACCTCTCCGAAGCGTTCACCTGGGCCACGCAGGCCGACCTGGCGGTCGCGTTCATCAAAACCACGGGCCTGCGGCTCCTACTGCCCGACCTGGAGGCGATGGTCGAGACCGGTGCGCCGCAGCGCGTTCGCGTGCTCACCAGCGACTACCTTGACGTCACCGACCCCGAGGCCTTGCGCTTGCTGCTGCTGTTGCAGGAGCGCGGCGCCGAGGTGCGCGTCTACACGACTCAGGAAGGCAGCTTTCATCTCAAGGCCTACATCTTCGCCAAGCTGGACGGGCAGTCGCTCGCGGCAGGGGCCGCGTTCATCGGCTCAAGCAACATCAGCCGGCAGGCGTTGCAGGACGGGCTGGAGTGGAACTACCGGGTCGTCTACCCCGATGACTCCGGCTTCCTCGAAGCCCGCCAGCGTTTCGACGAGTTGTTCGGTCACCCGAAGACCGTGGCGCTGTCCGATGCCTGGATCGAGGCCTATGAGCAGCGGCGGCTTCCGCCCTCGCGATCGATCGCGCCCGGCAGCCATGAGCAGGAGGCGCCGCCCGAGCCTACGAAGATTCAGCGGGAAGCACTGGCGGCACTGGTGGCCAGCCGCGAAAGCGGCTACCGGCGCGGCCTGGTGGTGTTAGCAACCGGCCTGGGCAAGACCTGGCTGGCGGCCTTCGACGCTGTGCGCATGGGCGCGCGACGCATCCTGTTCGTCGCGCACCGCGAAGAGATCCTGGGCCAGGCGGCGGCCACCTTCGTCCGTATCCTGCCACGCAAGCGCGTGGGCTACTACACCGGCCGAAGCCGCGACGCCGACGTCGACGTCTTGTGCGCCTCGGTGCAGACGCTTGCGAAAGTCGAGCATCTGGAGCGTTTCGCGCCACAGCATTTCGACTATGTCGTCATCGACGAATTCCACCACGCCGCTGCCGGCACCTACCGGCGACTGCTGACGCACTTTGCCCCCTCATTCCTGCTGGGCCTGACGGCCACGCCGGACCGCACCGACCAGTCCGACATCCTTTCGCTGTGCGACAACAACCTTGTCTACAGCTGTCATCTGTTCGCCGGCATCCAGGCCGGGCTGCTGGCGCCTTTCCATTACCACGGCATACAGGACGAGTCGGTCGACTACCGCGAAGTACCTTGGCGCAACGGTCGGTTCGACCCGGAGCAGCTGTCCAACAAGCTGGCCACGCTGGCCCGCGCGCGCCACGCCCTGCGCGAGTGGCGCAGCAAAGCCCAGCAGCGCACGCTGGCGTTTTGCGTCTCGACGCGTCACGCCGACTACATGGCCGAGCAGTTCAGCCGCGCCGGCGTATCGGCCGCTGCGGTGTATGCGGGCTCCACGCTCGGCCGAGCCCAGGCCTTGGAGAAGCTGCACGCCGGCACGCTGCAGGTGGTGTTCTCAGTCGACCTGTTCAATGAAGGCGTCGACCTGCCCAGCATCGACACGGTGATGATGCTGCGGCCCACCGAGTCGAAGATCCTGTTCCTGCAGCAACTGGGCCGCGGCCTGCGCCGCAGCGAAGGCAAGCAGCAATTGGTGGTACTGGACTACATCGGCAACCACCACAGCTTTCTGCAGAAGCCGCAAGCGTTGTTCGGCGTGGGCTCCACCTACCAGGCGCTGGCCGCATTCGCGCGCAAGGCGGAGCGGCAGGCACTGGACCTGCCGGCAGGTTGCTACGTCAACTACGACCTCGCAATCATCGATTTCCTGAAGTCGCTGGACAGCACCGGGCCGCAGAAAGACTACGAAGCCTTGCGCGACGTGCTCGGCCGGCGCCCCACGCTGAGCGAGTTCTATCGCTCAGGCAGCAGCGTGCAGGCCATGCGACAACAGGCCGGGCAGTGGTTTGCGCTGGTGAGGACGATGGGCGACCTGACCGAGCTGGAGTCGGCGGTGGCCGATCAGTTCCAGACGCTGCTGCGCGAGGTCGAGGTCACCGCGATGACCAAGAGCTTCAAGATGGTGCTGCTGGAGGCGCTGCTCGAAGTGGACGGCCTTCGTCGGCCCGTGGCGCTGGAGGCGCTGGCGCAGCGGTCCCGCGGCGTGCTGGATCGGCGCCGCCCTTTGCTGGCCGACCTGCCGGCAGAGGTACGCACTATCGCCGCTGCAGATCCCACATGGGTGCGCTACTGGCGCGACAACCCGGTCAAGGCGTGGACAGGCGGCAATCGTCCTCCGGACACGACGGCGCCCTTCAAGCTGGAAGGATCGACCTTCGCTCTGACGCAAAGCGTGCCTGGGGAGATGGCACCCGCGCTGGCCGCGATGCTGCAGGAGCTGGTGGACTACCGTTTGACGGCCTACGACGTTCGCCTGGAGCCCCAGCCGGCAGCCAACAACGTGGTGCCGTTCCCTGCCAAGCGCCGCGACGCCGTGGAACTGCCGTACTTCCCGAACCTGAAAATCGCCTGTGGCCACTTCAAGACGGGGCGCACCGACTCCGAAGAGCATCGCACGCTACCGGCGGCGTACGGTCCGCTCGACCCGAGCCGGCACTTCATCGCGCGGGCTACCGGAAACTCCATGGATGGAGGCAAGAATCCCGTGCGCGACGGTGACTACCTGCTGCTGGAGCTGATGAGCCCGACGCGCGCCGGCTCGATCACCGGTAACGTGGTGGCCATCGAGCGGCAGGACGAGTCCGGCGAAAACCAGTACCTGCTGCGGGTGGTGACCAAGACCCGCGACGGCCAGTACGTGCTGAAGGCCAACAACCCGGCCTACGAAGACATGCCGCCCACCGACGAAATGCGCACGCTGGCGTGGCTACGCGGCGTTGTCGATCCGCTGGACCTGGCCGTCGGCCAGAGCTTTCAGCGCGAGGAGATTCCCGCGCTGTTCGGCGAGGCGTTCAACCCGGGCAGCTGGAACGTGGGGCACGTGACGCTGAACGACAAGAAGGCGCATGTGCTGCTGGTGACGCTGAACAAGCAGGGTAAGGCCGAGCAACACAAGTATCTGGACCACTGGATCGACGAGCATCACTTCCACTGGCAGAGCCAGAACGCGACAACGCCGGAGAGCAAGCGAGGCCGGGAGATCATCGAGCATGAGCGGCGCGGCATCGCTATTCACCTCTTCGTCCGGGATGGCAAGCTGGCGGGCGGGAAGGCAGCGCCGTTTACGTACCACGGGCGAGCGACATACGAGTCGCATCACGGCAGTGGCCCGGTGAGTGTCGTCTTCAGAGTCCCAAGTCTCTAGGCAGTGTTACTGGCCTTGAGAGCTGGAGCGGCCGTATGCGACTGATTGGGCTATCACTTCCCAAGCGGCCATCGCCACGCGCTGGAGGCGCTGGCGACGTACGTGCCCATCTCGTTGGGCTTCCGACGACCTTCCATTTGTGAGCGTCCGCTCCTGGCCGAAAGCCGCCCCCCGCCCCAAGAAAAAACGGCCACCCGAAGGTGGCCGTTCTCCCTGCAATCAACCTCCGCCTCAATCCCAGCTCAGCGCCCCCCCCGTCTGATACTCGATCACCCGCGTCTCGAAGAAGTTCTTCTCCTTCTTCAGATCGATGAGTTCGCTCATCCACGGGAACGGGTTGGTGGCCCCAGGGAATAGCTGATCCAGCCCGATCTGCTGGGCCCGCCGGTTCGCGATGAACCGCAGGTACTCCTTGAACATCGCCGCATTCAATCCCAGGACCCCCCGAGGCATAGTGTCCTCGGCATACGCGTACTCCAGCTCCACGGCACGGTGGAACAGCTCCGTCAGCTCCCGCCGGAACTCCGGCGTCCACAGGTGCGGGTTCTCCAGCTTGATCGTGTTGATGAGGTCGATGCCGAAGTTGCAGTGCATCGACTCGTCGCGAAGGATGTACTGGTACTGCTCAGCCGCGCCCGTCATCTTGTTCTGCCGGCCCAGCGAGAGGATCTGCACGAACCCCACGTAGAAGAAGAGCCCTTCCATGAGGCAGGCGAACACGATGAGGCTCTTGAGCAGCTGCCGGTCGGCCTCCTCGGTGCCCGTCTTGAACTCCGGGTCGCACAGCGTCTCGATGAAGGGGATGAGGAAGTCGTCCTTGTCCCGGATGCACTTCACTTCCTTGTAGGCCGCGAAGATCTCGCTCTCGTCCAGGCCCAAGCTCTCGGCGATGTACTGGTAGGCGTGGGTGTGGATGGCCTCCTCGAAGGCCTGGCGCAGCAGGTACTGGCGGCACTCCGGCGCCGTGATGTGGCGGTAGGTGCCCAGCACGATGTTGTTGGCGGCGAGCGAGTCGGCCGTGACGAAGAAGCCAAGGTTGCGCTTGACGATGAGCCGCTCGTCCGGGGTGAGCCCCTCGGGGTTCTTCCACAGGGCGATGTCGCGGTTCATGTTCACTTCCTGCGGCATCCAGTGGTTGGCGCAGCCCGCGAGGTATTTCTCCCACGCCCACTTGTACTTGAAGGGGACGAGCTGGTTCACGTCCGTCTTCGCGTTGATGACGCGCTTGTCCTCCGCCTTCACGCGCGTGAAGAGGCCGTTGGCGCCCATCTCCTTCGCGGGGGCGGCCGGCTGCGCGGCGGGTTGCGGGGTGGGGGTGACCATCTGCAGGCCCAGGGTGGGGCTGGGGATGTCGTCTTCGAAGCTCAGCATGCTTGCCTTTCCTCTCGTCCCTGGCGCGTTGCCGCGCCACTTTTTGTTTGGGCTTGACCCCCCGAGCCGCACCCCGGGGGGAGTAGGCCCCGGGGGCGGTGGGCGGTGATCACTGCACTTCACCAACTGCCCGTTTGGAGCGGGAAAGAAAATCCCGCCCCGGCCCCCTCCCGAGGGAGAGGGCGAGTGTCTAGGCGGCCATCAGGGCCGCGGGTACCTGCCGGCTGCGGGCGGCGATGGCCCGCCAGTGCATGGCCTGGAGGTTGTCGGAGGCCGTCGAGCCGTTGGCGGCCTTGGGCTCGATGAAATCCAGCTCCCAGCCGAAGGGCGACTTGCGGTTGCCGTAGTCGGCCCAGCGCACCATGTTGCCGAGCCTGTCCTTGCGGAATTCCCAGGCGTTGGCGTGGTGGCCGACGGGGGAGGTTCGCGCCCAGGCGGCGCGCTTCAGGTCCTCCAGCAGGGTCATGCTCTCTCGCGTTGCCATGGCATCCCTCCGTGGGCCGCACGGGCTGGACTCAACCCGTTGATTTATCGCTGCATTTACAGCCTGACCCCCGGTGGAAACCGCCGCCGGGGCACGAACCTGAAGTGCGGGAAAGGATGCAGCAAGGTCACGGATCCGTCAACTGAAAAAGCACAACATGTAGGGTTTCCCGTTGGGGATAACCCGAACTTCTAGTGGACGTGGGGGAAAACCTGTGGATAAGCCGGGATAACCGGTGGAAAAGCGCGAAAACCGGGCTCCACGAAAACCGGGGACGTTCCCCGATTTCCCGGGCTCCACGAAAAACGGGGACGCTCCCCGATTTCCCGCTGAAGCGCTTCGCGCGCCGGGAAATCGGGGAACGTCCCCGGTTTTCCCGTCTTTCGTCTACCGCTACGCGGCCGGGCGCATCTCGTCGAGGAGGGCCTCTTCGCGGGTGCGCTCGTTCTTGATGATGGTGGCCACGGTGGAGAGCTCGGCGGCCAGGCCGTCGAGCACGTCGTCCAGCGAGAGCATGCCGCTCACCCGCCCCTCGACGTCGGTCACCACCAGGCGGCGAACGCCGGCGCCGCGCATGCGCTCCAGCGCCTCGTGCAGCTCCGCCTTCTCGCCGATGGTGGCCACGGCGGGCGTCATGACGTCGCTCACGCGCACCTCGCGCGGCGCGAGGTCCTGGGCCACCGCCTGCACCACGATGTCGCGGTCGGTGAGGAAGCCCTGCACGGTCAGGTCGTTGGGATCGTCGGCCGAGACCAGCAGGGCCCCGACGTGGTACTTCTGCATCAGCGCCGCGGCTTCCCGCAGGTCGCAGGAGCCGGGCACGCCGATCACGGAACGCGTGTAAACCCGTTCGACTCTCATGGCGGTCTCCTTCGTGCCCCGGCGGGCCCCAGGCGAGAACCGCAAGCCGGGCGCCATTTCATGATGCGCTGCGATATTCCGGCTCCGTTGACTCCCGTCAACGAGCCCTCCGGCAACGGGCAGACGATTTGCCCATGGCGTTCGAGAACCGGCTCCAGGCCGCCGGGCGGCTGGCCGAGGCCCTCGCGAGATACCGCGGGAAGAACCCGCTCGTGCTCGCGATCCCGCGCGGCGCGGTGCCCATGGGCCGGCTCATCGCCGACCGGCTGGGCGGCGAGCTGGACGTGGTGCTGGTGCGAAAGCTCGGCGCCCCCGGCAACCCCGAGTTCGCGGTGGGCGCCGTGGACGAGTCGGGCTGGACCTACGTCGCGGACTGGGCCGAGGAGACGGGCGCCTCGCACGGCTACCTCGCGGAGGAGACCGCCGCGCAGCTCGCTACCATGCGCACGCGCCGCGCCCTGTACACGCCCGCGCGCTGCCCCATCGACCCGGCGGGCCGGCAGGTGATCGTCGTGGACGACGGCCTCGCCACGGGCGCCACCATGATCGCCGCGCTGCACTCGGTGCGCGCCCGCCACCCCGCGCGCCTGGTGTGCGCCGTGCCCGTGGCCGCGTCCGAGAGCCTCGCCAAGGTGCGCGCGCAGGCCGACGAGGTGGTGTGCCTGGAGGTGCCCGCCGCCTTCCACGCCGTGGGCCAGTTCTACCAGCAGTTCGGCCAGGTGGAGGACCGCGAGGTGGTGGCGGCCCTCGCGCGCAAGGCGGCCTGAGGCGATCATGGATTCACTCGTGCGCATCGACACCGGCCTCGTCGGCATCGACGGCGTGCTGGGCGTGCCGGAGAACGCCGCGGGCGTGGTGGTCTTCGCGCACGGGCGCGGCTCCAGCCACCTGAGCCCGCGCAACGCGCACGTCGCGCGCCGCCTGCAGGCCAAGGGCCTGGCCACCCTGCTCGTGGATCTCTTCCCGCCGTGCCGGGAGCAGGAGGAGCACAACCGCTACGGGCTGCCGGCGCAGGTCGAGCGCCTGCACGACGCGATGCGCTGGCTCTCGCACCAGCCGCAGGTCGAGGCGCTGCCCGTGGGCCTCTTCGGCTCCAGCTCCGGCGCCGCGGCCGCGCTTTCGCTCGCGGCGGCGATGCCCGCGCGCGTGCGGGCCGTGGTCTCGCGCGGCGGCCGGCCCGACCTCGCGGGCGACGAGACGCTTTCGCAGGTAAGGTCCCCGACGCTGCTCCTGGTGGGCGGCGCCGACACCGAGGTGCTCGCCCTCAACGAGGAGGCGTACGCGCGGCTCGCGTGCTGCAAGCTCTTCGTGGTGGTGCCGGGCGCCACCCACCTCTTCGAGGAACCGGGAACCCTCGACGTCGTGGCGGAACAGGCCGCCGCCTGGTTCACCCGCCACCTCACGAGGGCCCCGGCCCGTCCGTGACCACCGGCGTGCGCGAGGCGGCCCTGGCCGCGCTCGCCCGCGGCTGGTCCGTCATCCCCGTGCTGGAGCGGGCCAAGCGCCCGGCCATCGCCTGGCGCGAGTTCCAGCAGCGCCGCGCGCGCCCCGCCGAGATGGAGGTCTGGCTGCACCACCTGCCGCGCGCCAACCTGGCGGTGGTGACGGGCGCGGTCTCGGGCCTGGTGGTGGTGGACGTCGATCCCGCGCACGGGGGCGACGCCAGCCTCGAGGCCATCGAGCGCGAGACGGCGCCCATGCCCGTCACGGTCGAATCGAAGACCGGCAGCGGCGGGCGCCACCTCTACTTCGCGCACCCCGGCGGGCACGTGGGCAACCGCGTGGGCCTGCGGCCGGGCATCGACCTGCGCGGCGACGGCGGCTGCATCGTGCTGCCGCCCTCCATCCACCCCAACGGCCACGCCTACGCGTGGGTGCCGGGCCGGGCGCCGGAGGAGCGCGCGATCGCGCCGCTGCCGGCATTCTTCCGCGAGGAGGGAGGCAAGGGATGAGCCAGGTGCGCCTCGGGCGCGGCGACGCGCTGGTGCTGGTGGACGTGCAGGCGGATTTCGTGACGGGCAGCCTCGCGGTGCCCCGCGGGGCGGAGGTGATCGCGCCGCTCAACCACGCCATCGCGCGGTTCGCGGGCCAGGGCCTGCCGGTGGTGGCCACGCGCGACTGGCACCCGCCGGAGCACTCGAGCTTCCGCGCGCAGGGCGGCCCGTGGCCGGCGCACTGCGTGGCGGGCACGCCGGGCGCGGCCTTCGCGGCGGGGATCGCCGTGCCGCCCAACGCCTGGATCGTCTCGAAGGCGACCGAATCGCACGGCGATGCGTACTCGGCCTTCCAGGGCACGGACCTGCCGCGGCGGCTTCGCGACCACGACGTGCGCCGGCTCTTCGTGGGAGGCCTCGCCACGGACTACTGCGTGCTCGCCACCGTGGAGGACGCGCTGGACCTGGGCTACGAGGTCATCGTGCTGGGGGATGCCATCCGCGCCGTGAACGCGAAGCCCGGCGACGACACGCGCGCCGAGGCGCGCATGCGGGAGGACGGCGCCGTCTTCGTGACGACGCAGGAGCTGTAGGGTTCCGGAAGGTTTCTTGCCCTGCCTCAGAACCGCGCGGCGCGGGCGGTGCATGCTGGACGCGTGGCACCAACGTCCGCCAGCGTTGTCACAGCCTCATGCCCGAGTCACCTGCCCTCCTTCCCGCGCTCCCGCAGGAGCGGCCTGCGGACTGCACCGGGGCCCTGCTGACGGACCTCTACGAGCTCACCATGCTCCAGGCGTACTTCGCCCGGGGCATGAACGGCACGTCCGCGTTCGAGTTCTTCGTGCGCAAGCTCCCGGCGGAGCGCAACTTCCTGCTGGCCGCGGGGCTCGAGCAGGTGCTCGCCTACCTGGAGGGCCTTCGCCTCGCGCCGGCCGAGCTCGACTGGCTGGCCGCGAGCGGGCGCTTCACGCGCGAGTTCGTCGATTCGCTCGCGGACCTGCGCTTCACGGGCGAGGTGGACGCGATGCCCGAGGGCACGGTGTTCTTCGCGGACGAGCCGATCCTTCGCATCGTGGCGCCCCTTCGCGAGGCGCAGTTCGTCGAGAGCCGCGTGATGAACCTGCTGCACTACCAGACGATGGTCGCCTCCAAGGCCGCGCGCGTGGCCCTGGCCGCGCCGGATGCGCTGCTGGTGGATTTCGGCCTGCGCCGCGCGCACGGCGCCGAGGCGGGGCTGCTCTCGGCGCGCGCCGCGTACCTCGGCGGCTTCACGGGCACCGCGACGGTGGAGGCCGCCCGGCGCTTCGGCATCCCGATGTACGGCACCATGGCGCACTCCTTCGTGCAGGCCCACGCGAGCGAGGCCGAGGCCTTCGAGCGCTTCGCCCTCTCGCAGCCGGGCAACGTGGTGCTGCTCATCGACACCTACGACACGGAGCGCGGCGCGCGCCTGGTGGTGGAGCTGGCCCCGCGCCTGGCCGCGCGCGGCATCACCATCCAGGGCGTGCGCCTGGACAGCGGCGACCTGGCGGCGCACGCGCGGCGGGTGCGCGCCATCCTCGACGCCGGGGGCCTTCCGGGCACCACCCTCTTCGCGAGCGGCAACCTGGACGAGTACCGCATCGCGGCGCTTCGCGCGGCGGGCGCGCCCATCGACGGCTACGGCGTGGGCACGCGCATGAACACCTCGGCGGACGCGCCCTACCTCGACTGCGCCTACAAGCTGCAGGAGTACGAGGGCCGCCCGTGCCGCAAGCGCAGCGAGGGCAAGGCCACCTGGCCCGGCCGCAAGCAGGTGTACCGCTATTTCGACGCCGCGGGCGAGCTCTCGCGCGACCTGCTCACCCTCGCTGACCGGCCCGAGCCCGCGCGGGGCCTGCTGGTGCCGGCGATGCGCGGCGGGCGACGCGTCGCCCCCCCGCCCTCGCTCACCCAGTCGCGCCTGCTCGCGCGCCACGCCCTCACGCAGCTCTCCGCGCCGCTTCGCTCGCTGGAGCCCGCGCCGCCGCCCTTCGTGGAGGTCTCGCGCTCGCTTCGCCGCCTCGCCGACGAGGTGGACGAGGCGACCGTCGCCGCTTGATCGCCGTCAACGCGGCCGGCCCCCGGCGCGCGACGATGAAATCGTGCACGCGCAGCGCCAGTGCACGCAGGCAAGCAAGGAGGCCGCGATGAGATTCACGCAGATCACCATCCGCAACATGCGCCGCTCGCCCACGCTCACGGACCACATCCGCGAGGTCTCCGAGAAGCTCGAGACGCAGTACCCCCGCATCACCAACTGCCGCGTGGCCGTGGAGGCCGAGGGCCACCAGCAGCGCGGGCGCGACTACCTCGCGAGCGTGGCGGTGCGCCTGCCCGGCCGCGAGATCGTCGCCAACCGCCACCCCGGCAAGGACCCGTACGTGGCCCTGCGCGACGCCTTCGACGCGGTGCGCCACCAGCTCGAGGCGCCCTCGGCCGGCTTCACGCAGGAGAACGCGCGCCACACCGCCGCGCGTCGCCCCGGCGCCGCCAGTCGCCCGGCCGCTGCGTAGTACCCGTCGCCTGCCCGCGGCCTGCACCGGCCTTCAGGCCGGCGCCGCGGGCGCGGGCCAGGCGGCGGCCAGTTCCTCCAGGAAACGCGCGACTTCTCCCGCGGGGAGGTGGCCGATGCCGGCGGCGCGCGCGCGTCCGCCGCCAGTTGCGTATCGAGAGCAGAACCGCCCCGCGTCCGGCGAGGCCTCGCGGGGCACTCGCACGCTCACCGCGAAGCCGCCCAGCGCATCGGGCACCAGCACGGCCTGCGCGCGGCGCGGGTCCGCGCCGGCCCGCTCGTTGGCGAAGGCGCTGAGCACCCGCCGGCTCCACGCGGCATCGGGCAGGGCGACGGCCCACGCGCCGGTCGCGTCCAGGCGCGGCGCGAACTCGCGTGCGAGCGCCAGGTCCGCCCGCCGCGCACGCCCGAGCTGATCGTTGAAGGGCTCGGCGGCGAGCGCGAGCGGGTCGAAGTGCGCCGCCGCGCGCCGCCAGGTCTCCTCGGCCGGCAGCAGCACGTCGGCCTGCGTCTCGCCGCAGGCGCCGTAGTTGAGGTTGCGGCCCAGCTCGCACAGCGCCTGCGTCGCCTCCGGCGCGAGGCCCGCGGCCCGCGCAAGCGACGCGGCCGCCTCGTCGAGCGCATCGCCGAAGGCCCCGGCCACGGCCCAGGCGCGGAATCGCCCGCCGAGGTGCCTGTCCACGAGGATGGACGTGCACACGTCCGCGGACTCGTCGATCACCGCCTCCAGCGCCGCGTGCGGCGGGATCGCGCCGGCGCGGTGGTGGTCGAACCAGCGCACGCGTGCACCGGCGGCGAGGAGACGCTCCAGCGCCTCGCGGTTGCGCTCCAGCGAGATGTCCAGCACCGTCACCTCGTCGCCCTCACCTGCCTGCACGCGCGAGAGCAGCGCGATGTCGCGCTTGAGCCCGGTGATGGGCGTGGCCTCGGCGGGCTGCGCGAGCCGGACCTGCCGCAGCGCGCAGATGCCGTCCGCATCCCCGTTGAACACGTCGAAACGGCGCATCGCGCGCCTCCTACGGGCCGTTGATGCGCCGGCGCACGGTCTCCACCGCCTCCGCCACTGGCGTCGCGCCCGCGGTCTCCACGATGAGCGCGCGGTCCAGCTCGGCATCGGCCAGCGGCTCCAGGGTGCGCTTCTGGCGCTGCAGCACCGCGAGGTTCGCCTCGGAGGCGTCGGCGTCCCCTCGCTGCACGATTCGCTCGCGTAGCGTCTCCTCGGGCGCCGCGCAGCCCACGAGCACGAAGGGCACGTGCCGCTCGCGCGCGAGCTCGCGGAAGGCCTCGCGCCAGTGCCGGTGCAGGAAGGTCGCGTCCACCACCACCGGGTCGCCGGCGGCCAGCACCAGGTCCGCCAGCGTCGCCAGGCGCGAGTACGTGGCGTGGTCCGCTTCGCGCGTGTAGAGGCCTCCGCCCGGGAGCGAGCCGCTGCGCATGCTCACGGGCAGGCCGAAGAGGCGCTTTCGCTCGACGTCGCTGCGCAGCCGGATGGCGCCCAGCGCATCCACCAGCCCCTGCGAGACCGTGCTCTTGCCCGAGCCGGAGAGCCCGTGCATCACCACGAGCGCGGTGCGCGGCAGGCGCGACAGGCGCTCGGCCAGCGCGAGGTGGCCGCGATGGGCCTGGCGGGCGCGCTCGTGTTCCTGCGGGGAGATGCCGTTCTGCGCGGCGCGGATGCAGGCGATCTTGGCGCGCACCATGGCGCGGTACACGAGGTAGAAGCGCAGCAGCGCGAGGCCGGCGTAGTCGCCCGTGCTGTCGAGCCAGGCGTCGACGAAGCGGTGCGCGTGGGCAGCGAGGCCGTGGTGGTGCAGGTCCATCACCGGGAAGGCCACCTCGCTCATCACGTCGATGTGGCGGAAGGCCTCGTTGAACTCGATGGCGTCGAAGGGCACGGGGTGGCCGTCGAGGAGCGCCACGTTGCCCAGGTGCAGGTCGCCGTGGCACTCGCGCACGTACCCCAGGCGCCGGCGCGCGGCGAAGGCGGGCTCCAGCCGGTTGAACTCGCGCAGCGTCCACGAGCACAGCCACTGGCGCACCGGGCGCGCGCCGATGCCGTCGTCCTCGCGCTCGATGGCCGCGAAGTTGTCCACGGCCTCGGCCAGGATCTCCGGCGGCGTGCCGTACGCGCACGGCCCCTCGCAGCGGGCGGCGGCAGCGTGGAAGGCGGCCACGGAGCGCGCGAGCTCCTCGACGTGGGCCGCGGTGAGCTTGCCGGCGCGGGCCACGCGGTCCAGCAGCGCGTCCTGCGGGAAGCGGCGCATCTTGACCGCGTACTCGATCGCATCGCCCTCGCCCTCCACCTTGGGCGCGTCGGGCGTGCCGGTGATGGGCACCACGCCGAGGTACAGCGAGGGCGCCGTGCGGCGATTCAGGCGCAGCTCCTCCTCGCAGAAGCGCTTGCGCGACTCGAGCGCGCGGA
Organism: Pseudomonadota bacterium; assembly: GCA_029781595.1. Classification (GTDB taxonomy): domain Bacteria; phylum Pseudomonadota; class Gammaproteobacteria; order Burkholderiales; family Usitatibacteraceae; genus FEB-7. The sequence continues at coordinate 25,559 of JAKOWJ010000335.1, forward strand.
AGTCGAGGAAATCGAGCTGAACGGGCTTCTTCACCTTGTAGGCGAATGGCCCGGCGAGGAAGACCCAGGAGATGTGCGTCTCGAGGAAGGCGACTTCCCCGGGCGCGTGCGGATAGCAGGCAGGCTGGCGGAGCCTTTCGACGAGGGCGGCCGCGCTGGCGGGCTTGCCGTCGTCGGGCATCGCGCCTCCTAGTGATCCTCGATGTGCGGCACGCCGTCCTCGGCGGGCGCCGAGGTGTCGGGATCGATCCAGTCGGAAAGGCCCAGCTCGGCTTCCACCTCGGCCAGCGCGTCGTCACCGCCGGCGTCCTCCGGCTCGCCGTCGCGCTGCGCCTCGATGGCCTCCACGAGGCTGCGGTAGGGGCCGGATTTCTCGCCGCCGGTGAGGGCCTGCACCCAGAAGCCGGTGGGCAGCTCCAGCACTCTGAAATCCTCGAATTCCGCGGCCGTGCCCGGCGGGGCCTCGGGGGGACGGGTGGATTGTCGGGTGGCGGTGCGCTTCACATGCCCTCCATGGCGGGGCCGCTGGGTTCCTGCTTCGGCATCTCGGCGACCATCGTGTCCGTCGTGAGGATCAGACCCGCGATGGAGGCTGCGTTCTGCAGGGCCGTGCGGGTGACCTTGCAGGGGTCGAGGATGCCCATCCCGACCATGTCGCCGTACTCGCCCGTAAGGGCGTTGAAGCCGAAGCTGGGGCCGCCGGCCAGCACCTTGTCCAGGACCACGCTGGGCTCTTCCCCGGCATTGTCCACGATCTGGCGAAGCGGCTCCTCGAGGGCGCGCAGGACGATGGCGATGCCGTGGTCCTGGTCCGCGTTGGCGCCCTTGAGCGCCCCCAGCCTCGCGCGGGCCCGCAGCAACGCGACCCCGCCTCCGGGAAGGATACCCTCCTCCACGGCAGCGCGCGTGGCGTGCAGCGCGTCCTCCACGCGGGCCTTGCGCTCCTTCATCTCCGTCTCGGTGGCGGCGCCCACCTTCACCACCGCCACGCCGCCGGCGAGCTTGGCCGCGCGCTCGCGCAGCTTCTCCTTGTCGTAGTCGCTGGTCGCCTCCTCTTCCTGGCGGCGGATGTCGGCCACGCGGGCCTTCACGCGCTCCGGGTCGCCCCCGCCGCCGATGATCGTGGTGTCGTCCTTGTCGATCTCGACGCGGCGGGCGTGGCCCAGGTCCTCCAGCGACGCCTTCTCCAGCTTGCGCCCGGCCTCCTCGGAGATGACCGTGCCGCCGGTGAGGATGGCGATGTCCTCCAGCATGGCCTTGCGGCGGTCGCCGAATCCCGGCGCCTTCACCGCGCAGGTCTTGAGGATGCCGCGCAGCGTGTTGACCACGAGCGTGGCGAGGGCCTCGCCCTCGACCTCCTCGGCGAGGATGAGCAGCGGCTTGCCGGTCTTGGCCACGGCCTCGAGCACGGGCAGCAGCTCCGCGAGGCCCGAGACCTTGCGGTCGCAGGCGAGCACGTAGGCGTCCTCGAGCACCACGCGCATCTTCTCGGCGCTGTTGATGAAGTAGGGCGAGAGGTAGCCGCGGTCGAACTGCATGCCCTCGACGACCTCCAGCTCGCTCTCCAGGCCCGAGCCGTCCTCGACGGTGATGACGCCCTCCTTGCCCACCCTGGCCATCGCGTCGGCGACGATGCGGCCGATCACGGGGTCGTTGTTGGCGGAGATGGTGGCCACCTGGGCGATCTCGGTGGGCGTGCCGCAGGGCCGGGCCAGGGCCTTGAGCTCCTCGACGAGGCGGCCGACGGCGAGGTCGATGCCGCGCTTCAAGTCCATGGGGTTCATGCCGGCGGCCACGTACTTCATGCCCTCGACCACGATGCCCTGGGCGAGGAGCGTGGCGGTGGTGGTGCCGTCGCCGGCCACGTCGCTCGTCTTGCTGGCGACCTCGCGCACCATCTGCGCGCCCATGTTCTCGAGGGGATCGGCGAACTCGATCTCGCGGGCCACGACGACCCCGGAGTTGATGACGGTGGGCGGGCCGAAGGCGCGCTGCAGGACGACGGTGCGGGCCTTGGGGCCCAGCGTACAGCGCACGGCGCGCGCGAGGCGGGTGACGCCCGCGACGATCTTCTCCCGGGCCTCATCCCCGAAAACGATCTGCTTGGCGGTCATGGCGGAAGCCCTCCTGACCACTTCAAGCTACGCCCGGAGCGTGCCGGAGGATTGACCGGTGTCAACCCTCCGACCGCGCCCCGGCGGGCCGGCTCAGTGCGCGGGGAACCCCCGGCCGCGAAGGCCCAGGAGCCCCATCCCCCCGACGGCCAGCGCGAGGAGGATGAGCCCCCACTCGCCCAGCGTCGGCACGGTGGTGACCACCGCACCCAGCGGGTCGAGCGGGATGTTGTCGTTGGTGATGTCCACCACCGGCAGCGGGAAGCGCAGGTAGTAGGTGGTGTCCTGGCCGCCGGCCGGCGCGCCGGCGATGGCCGTCACGGGGCCACCCGCGAAGGCGCTGCCGTCCGAGGGCGCGATGAGCGCGCTGGGGGCGCCCACGAAGCCGGGTGCGCTGGCGGTGAGGCCGTAGGTGCCCGGCAGCGCCGCGCCGTTGAGGAAGAACGCGTACTGGCCCAGTGCGTTGGTGGTGACGGTGGCGCTGCCCGCGACGACCCACGCCGGGTTGATGGGCACGCTGTTGTAGAGCAGCGTCACCGTGGCGCCGGCGATGGGCACGCGCGCCACGCTGTCGTAGACCACGCCGCTCGGGTCGATGGGCACCGACATCATCGCGGTGACGGTCGTGCCGCCGGTGCTCACGGCGTAGACGAGCGTCGCCGTGCCGACGAACCCCGAGGCGGGCGTGAAGGAGACGGTGCCCGTGGCCACGTCGACCACCTGCCAGGTGCCCTGCGGGGTGGCGAGCGTGCGCTGGATGCCGGGGGCCACCGGGTCGAGGTCCAGCGTGGTCGCATCCAGCGTCGGATCGTCGTTGGCCACCGGGTGGAAGGTGGCCGGGAAGCGCGTGCCGTGCGGCAGCGGGTCGTCCAGCGCGGTGGGCAGCGCGCTCACCGTGACCGTGACGACCGCGGTGGCGCACACCGGCACGATGGAGCGGTCGCACAGCGTGTAGGTGACGGGATACGAGCCGACGGCCAGGCCCGGCGCGACCGACACGGCGCCGGTCAGGGGATCGAGCGTGATGCCGGCCGGCCAGGCGCCGGAGGTGGCCACGGTCGCATTGCCCGCTGGGCCCAGGGAGGCCGGGGCGCCGTTCACGGTGTCGTTGGTGATGACGCTCGCGACGGCCGTGCCGCCGGCGGTGGTGACGCTGCCCGAGTCCGCCGAGGGCGTCACCACGACCGGCGCGGCGACGGCGATGGGTTGCGTGGCGAGGTCGTTGGCGGCGTTGCCGTCGTTGCTCGCCCCCGTGGAGACCTGGGCGGTGACGGGGCCCGCGATCGTGGGAGTGCCGGAGACCGCGCAGGTGACCGTCTCGCCCGC
>JAKOWJ010000340.1 GCA_029781595.1 Pseudomonadota bacterium
AGCCCGGCGACATGCTCTTCTCCATCATCTCCTTCACCTCGCCCACCTCGCCCTTCTCGATGGCCTCCTGCACGTTGCGGGTGTTCAGGAGCACCTCCACCGCGGGCAGGCGCTTGCCTTCGACCGTCTTCACCAGGCGCTGCGAGATGATGGCCTTGAGGGAGACCGAGAGGTCCTGCAGCAGCATGGGCCGCACCTCGAGGGGGAAGAAGCTGATCACCCGGTTCATCGCCTGGTAGGAGTTGTTGGCGTGCAGCGTGGCGAGGCACAGGTGCCCGGAGAGCGCGTAGGTGAGCGCCATGCGCATCGTCTCCTGGTCGCGGATCTCGCCGATGAGGATGCAGTCGGGCGCCTGGCGCATGGCGTTTCGCAGCGCGTCGTGGAAGGCGTGCGTGTCGTTGCCCACCTCGCGCTGGTTGAACACGCTCTTCTTGGGCGTGAACACGTACTCGATCGGATCCTCGATGGTGAGGATGTGGTTGGCGAGCATCTGGTTGCGGAAGTCGAGCATCGAGGCGAGCGTGGTCGACTTGCCCGAGCCGGTGGCGCCCACCACCAGCACCAGGCCGCGCTTCTCCATCACCAGCTGCAGCAGGACGGGGGGCAGGTTCAGGTCCTCGAGCTTCGGGATCTCCGCGGTGATGAAGCGGATCACGCAGGCGATCGAGCCCTTCTGCCAGAAGACGTTGACGCGGAAGTTGCCGATGCCGGGCATGGGCTTCGAGAGGTTGAGCTCCAGGTCCTTCTCGAAGGTGGCGATCTGCGTGGGCGTGAGCATCTCGTAGACGATCTTCTTCGTCTGCTCGGCGTCCATTACCTGCGGGTTCACCGGCACCATCGTGCCCTGGATCTTGATCATGATCGGCGAGCCGGTGGACAGGAAGATGTCCGAGGCCTTCTTCTCGGCCATGAGCTGCAGGAGCTTCTCGATGAACATGGCGCTTTTCCCCCGGCTCAGTCGCCGCGCAGCAGCTCGTTGATGCCCGTCTTCGAGCGCGTCCTGGCGTCGACCTTCTTGATGATGACGGCGCAGTAGAGACTATACCGGCCGTCATGGCCGGGCAAGTTGCCGGAGACGACCACCGAGCCCGGCGGCACGCGCCCGTAGGAGACCTCGCCCGTGGCGCGGTCGTAGATCTTGGTGGACTGGCCGATGTACACGCCCATCGAGATCACGGAGCCCTCGCCGACGATGACGCCCTCGACGATCTCGCTCCTCGCGCCGATGAAGCAGTCGTCCTCGATGATGGTGGGGTTGGCCTGCAGGGGCTCGAGCACGCCTCCGATGCCCACGCCGCCCGACAGGTGCACGTTGCGGCCGATCTGCGCGCAGGAGCCCACCGTGGCCCAGGTGTCGACCATCGTGCCCTCGTCCACGTAGGCGCCGATGTTCACGTAGGAGGGCATCAGCACGACGTTCCTCGCGACGTGCGCGCCGTGGCGCACCGCGGCCGGGGGCACCACGCGGTAGCCGCCCGCGGCGAAGTCGGCCTGCGAGAAGCGCGCGAACTTGGAGTCCACCTTGTCGAAGTAGTGCGTGAAGCCGCCCTGCATGATCTCGTTGTCGCGCAGGCGGAACGACAGCAGCACCGCCTTCTTGAGCCACTGGTGCGTCACCCACTCGCCGCCGCGCTTCTCGGCCACGCGAAGACGCCCCGCGTCGAGCTCGGCCAGCACGGCGGCCACCGCGTCGCGGACCTCCGGCGGGGCGGACTGCGGGGTGAGCGACGCGCGGTTCTCGAAGGCCTGCTCGATGACGGGCTGGAGCTTTTCCATGGATCGGGGTTCGGGTCGTGGGGAAGACCCGTAAGGATGCCGCATCGCGCGCCGCCGGTCGACTGCGGCGGTCGCGGGGCGCCCGCGGCCTAGGGGCGCTGCGTGCCGAAGGTGAAGCGGAAGGTCGCGCCCTCGCCCGGGGCCGCCTCGGCCCAGATGCGCCCGCCGTGCTGCAGCACGATGCGGTGGGCGGTGGCGAGGCCGATTCCGGTGCCCTCGAACTCGCTCGCGAGGTGCAGGCGCTGGAAGATGCCGAAGAGCTTGCCCGCGTGGGCCATGTCGAAGCCGGTGCCGTTGTCGCTCACGTAGAAGTGGCGTGCCGGGCCCTCGCCCCCGACGCCCAGGCGCACGCGCGCGGGGTGCCGGCCGCGCGTGTACTTGAACGCGTTGGCGAGCAGGTTCTGCACCACGCTGCGCACCAGGGCCGGGTCGGCCCAGACCTCGCCGCAGTCCTCGGCCAGGAACTCGGCCGCGCGGCCCGGCTCGGCCAGCACGACGTCCGCCCAGACCTCGCGGGCCAGCGTGGCGAGGTCCACGGCGGCGCGGCGCGGCTCGACACGGCTGATCTGGGACAGGCTGAGCATGCCGTCGACCATGGCGCTCATCGTGGCGCCGGCGGCGGCGATGCGCTCGACGATGCGCCGCGCGTCCTCGGGCAGGGCCGCGCCGTGGTCCTCCAGCAGGATGGCGGCGAAGCCCGAGACGGCGCGCACGGGCGCGCGCAGGTCGTGGGACAGGGAGTAGCCGAAGGCCTCCGACTCGCGCACGGCGTCGGCCAGCTCCTGCATGCGCCGGCTCACCTTCTCCTCGGCCTCCACCCGCACGCTGCCCAGATCGGTCACGTCGATGGCGATGCCCACCACGCCCTCCGGCCCGCCCGCGCCGCGGCGAATGCCCCGCCGGCGGATGCGCCAGGTGCGCGGCGCGCCCGCGGCGTCGGGCACGGTGCGCTCCTCGACGAGCCCGGCCGGGGCGGCGGCGGGCAGGCCCGCGCCCTCGATGAGGCCCAGGCGCTCGTCGTCGCCGCGTCCCAGCTCGTCGGCGGTGCGCCCGATCACCTCGTCCACCGACTCGCGGCCGAGGAAGGCCGCGTGCGCGCGGCTCGACAGGAGGTAGCGGCCCGCCGCGTCCTTGGCGAAGACCACGTGCGGGACGAGGTCCGCCACGGCCGCGAGCGCGGCCTCTGACAGGGCCGGCGCCGGGTCGGCTCCGGGGCCCGCCGGGGGCGGGCCCTGCGTGGGTTCGGGACTCATCTTGACGGCTTGTCGGGGCGGTCGGCAGGGCCCGTGCGCCGGGCCACGCCGCAAGTTACCATTTGTTAATGGTATTTCAAATGCGAAATGACAAATGAAATGCGCGGCGCGGCGGCGGCCGCGCCGGGGCCGGCGAGGGGAGGTCAGCGGGCGGCCAGGGGGGCGCCGGCGCGCGCGCCGGCGAACTCGCGGATGCGGCGGCCGGCCTCGGCGGCCTCCGCCACGGTGGAGACGAGGGCGATGCGCACGTGACCGCGGCCGGGATTGCGGCCGTGGGCCTCGCGCGAGAGGTAGCTGCCGGGCAGGACCGTGACGTGCGCCTGGGCGTGGAGCTCGCGCGCGAAGGCCTCGTCGTCGCCGGGCACGGCCGCCCAGTAGTAGAAGGCGGCCTCCGGGCGCGACAGGGGCAGCACGGGGTTCACCAGGTCGAAGAAGGCCGCGAACTTCTCGCGGTACAGGCGCCGGTTCTCGGCCACGTGGGCCTCGTCGTTCCAGGCCGCGACCGAGGCGAGCTGCACGGTGTTGGACATGGCCGAGCCGTGGTAGGTGCGGTAGAGCAGGAACGCCTCCAGCAGCGCCGCGTCGCCCGCCACGAACCCGGAGCGCAGCCCCGGCGCGTTGGAGCGCTTCGAGAGCGAGCCCATCACCAGCAGGCGCGGCCAGCCCGCGCGCCCCAGGCGGTGCGCGGCGGCCAGGGCGCCCAGGGGCGGGGCCGACTCGTCGAAGTAGATCTCGCCGTAGCACTCGTCGGCGACGATGGCGAAGCCGTGGCGGTCGGAGAGCGCGAAGAGCCGCTCCCACTCGGCCAGGGGCATCACGCGCCCGTTGGGATTGTTGGGCGAGCACGTGAACACCAGGCGTGTGCGCTTCCAGACGTGATCGGGCACGCCGTCCCAGTCGATGGCGAAGCCGTGCTCGGCGGTGGCGTTCACGAAGTAGGGCCGGGCGCCCGCGAGCAGGGCCGCGCCCTCGTAGATCTGGTAGAAGGGATTGGGGCAGATCACCAGCGCGTCGTGCTCGGCCGGGTCCAGCAGCGCCTGCGCCACGGCGAAGAGCGCCTCGCGGCTGCCGAGCGTGGGCAGCACCTGTGCCTGCGCGTCCGGGGCCGGAATCCCGTGGCGGCGCGCGAGCCAGGCGGCCACGGCCTCGCGCAGCTCCGGCAACCCGCGCGTGAGCGGGTAGCGGGCGAGGCCCCCGAGGCTGGCCGTCACCGCTTCCTTGAGGAAGGCGGGCGTCGGGTGCTGGGGCTCGCCGATCGAGAGGTTGACGGGGGCGAGGTGCGCGGGCGGCGTCACGCCGGCCAGCAGCTCGCGCAGGCGCTCGAAGGGGTAGGGCTTGAGCAGGCCGAGGCGGGGGTTCATGGGCCGGGATTATCGCCCGGAAGGCCCCGCGCCGCCCAAGCGCCCGCCGCCGCTAGTCGCGCGGGCCGCGTCCCGTGAGGCGCCGCAGCGGCAGCGAGAGCCACCAGCGAAGGCCCGCCCGGCGCACCACCTCGGCCTCGGCCTCGGCCAGGCGGCGCGACTGCTCCGAGGCTCGCCGCTCGAGGTCCGCGTGCCGGCTCTCGAGGTCGCCGGCCCAGGCGAGCGCCTCGTCGCGGGCGCGAACCGCCTCCACCCGGGCCGCTTCCAGCGCGGCCACCTGCCCGTCGAGCGCCTGAGCGCGCGCGGCCGTCTCCTCCAGGTGGCGCATCACCTTCTCGTAGTCGCGGTGCACCCAGTCGTCGCGGTCCGCGAGCACCGAGAGCGTGGCCGGCAGCATGCCCAGCGTGGAGAGCGAGCGGCTCGCCGCCACCAGGAAGTAGAGCGGGTCCGCGAGGGCCGGCACGGCCTGCGCGGGGTGCGCCTCGGTCACTTCCGCGAGGTGGCCCGTTTCGCTCTTCGGCTCCGGCGCGATGACGGAGAAGAAGCTGGGACGCTGGCCGTACCAGCGCGCGTGCCGGAAGCGCCTCGCCACCAGGGCCTCGAGCTCCTCGCGGTAGAGCTCCTTCACGTGGAACTCGTTCACGAACCCGCGGCGGTCGCTGTACTCGCGCTTGTTGGGGCAGGACAGGAGCAGCAGCCCGTCCGGCGCGAGCACGCGCGCGACCTCGTCGACGAAGGCCTCCTGCGCGTCGATGTGCTCCACCGTCTCGAAGGAGACGACGAGGTCCGCGCTGGCGTCGGCCAGGGGCAGCTTCGTGCACGAGGCCTCGACGAATTCGAGGTTGGGCCGCGCGCCGTAGGTGGCGCGCGCGTGCGCCACGGCCGCGGGCGAGACGTCCACGCCGGTCACGCTCGCGGCCGCGCCGGCGAGCAGCGCCGAGCCGTAGCCTTCGCCGCAGGCCACGTCCACCACGCGCAGGCCCGCGGCGAAGCGCGCCGCGAAGTGGTAGCGGTGCCAGTGCTCGATCCAGATCTCGCCGCGCACGCCCGGCACGAAGCGCTCGCCGGTGAACGGCAGGTCGTCGCGGGAAGGGAGCGTCGCCATGGCGCGATTATAGGCGCCGGCTCAGCGCGGCAGCCCGCGGCGGCGCAGGCGGTCGAAGAGCGGGCGCCGCCAGGCCGCCAGGCGCGCGAGCAGCCGGTTGCCGAGCACGAAGCGGCGCACGTCCTGGCGCGTGACGCCGATGATGGCCTGGTGGCGCGCGTGGGCCTCGGCCATCTCCGCGATGGCGCGCACCGAGGCGGTGATCACGAGCTTGCGCTGCCGCTCGAGCGCATCGGCGTAGGCGCGGTCCAGAAGCGCCTGGCGCTCGGCCGCGCCGCGCGTCTCGGCCGGCACGCGGTACTTGGAAGTGGTCTTCTCCACCAGCACGAACGCGTCCTCCAGCGTGTAGCGCGTCCAGAGGTTCCAGTCCTCGAGCTGGTCCATGTCCTCGGCGAAGCCGCCGTGGCGCTCGTAGAGCGCGCGGTGGAAGAGCACGGCCTGGATGGGCAGGAAGTTGTGGTGCCAGAGCGTCACGCGGTCGAAGGGCTGGCGGTGCACGGTGGCGTGCATCGTCTCCTCGTACTCGGCGCGGTCGCGGTCGAGCACCTGCGTGCGCGTCTCCCAGGCCAGGCCGTAGGCGCCGCGGGCGCCGGCGGCGAGCGCCGCCTCCACGAGCACCTCCACGTGGTCGGCGAAGAGCACGTCGTCGTCGTCGAGGAAGTTCAGCCACTCGCCGGTGGCGAGCGCGAGCGCGCGGTTGCCGGCGCGCGAGCGCCCGACGTTGCGTCCGGTGGCCTCGTAGCGGATGTCGAGGCGGTCGCGGAATTCGTCGACGACGGCCTTCGAGGCGGGCGGCCCGTCCTCGACCACCACGACCTCGAGGGCCGGCCAGGTCTGGTTGGCGCAGGAGGCGAGCGCCTCGCGCAGCCACGCCGCGCGGTTCACGGTGCGGATGAGGATGGAGACCAGCGGGCGCGGTGCGTCCGGCTGCTCGCGCGCGGAGCGGAAGGCGTGGAAGGCGCCGTCGCGGCGCGCCTCGTAGCCCCAGCCGACGAACTGCGGCCGGAAGCCGGCGCGCGCGCGCACGCGCGAGAAGAGGAAGTGCGGCGCGTGCGCGAGCGCCCGGACGCCCGCCATCGCGAGGCCGCGCCGGCGGCCCGGGAACGAGCGCGGCGCGAGCAGCTCGCCGGCGAGCATCGTGAAGCCCTGCACGATGCGCGCGGGCCCGCCGTAGCGCATCCTGAGGCCCAGGTTCGTCTGCACGCCGCCGAACACCTGAAGGGGCTTCACCTCGCCCGCCTCGCGGTAGGTGCGGTGCACGACGGCGCAGCGCGGCTGGTAGGTGAGGCGCCAGCCGCGGGCGCGCAGGCGCCACGACAGGTCCACGTCCTCGCCGTACATGAAGATGGCCTCGTCGAAGCCGCCCACGGCCTCGAAGGCCTCGCGCCGGAAGAGCGTGGCCGCGCCGCTCACCCAGGGCACGTCGAGCGTCGCGGGGTCGTAGGCCTTGGGGTGCTCGTAGGGGATCTGGCGCATCTCCCAGGCGGCCACGCCCGCGTCGTCGGCCTGCGCCGTGGCCACGAGGCGGTCCAGCGCGCCGGGCTCGAGGATGCAGTCCTGGTTCACGACGAGCAGCCAGGGCGAGCCGCCGCGCCGCGCGTTGGCGTTGTGCCCGCGGCCGAAGCCGAGATTGGCGCCGCTGCCGCCCACGTCCACGCGCGCGAAGCCGCCGGCCGCCACCTCGGGCATGGCGCGGATGGCCTGCACCTCCTGCGCCTGCGGACTGTTGTCCTGCACCAGCAGGTGCAGCGCGAGCCGCCCGGCGGATTCGGCGAGGCTCTCGATCAGGCGGGCGAGGAGCTCGGGCTCGGGCCGGTAGGTGACGAGGCTGACGTCAACGGCGGGCATCGAAGGCGAGCTTGAGCAGCAGGCGGCGCAGCGGCGAGGGCAGGCGCTCGAGCGCCTCCCGGTTCAGTCGCAGCAGGTCGGCCTCCTTCGCGAGCGCGTCGCGTTCGGCGTGGGCGCCGGCCAGCGCCTCCCGCAGGGTGCCCACGTCGGCATCCAGCTTCGCGATCCAGCCGCGGGCCTCCTTCTCGAAGG
>JAKOWJ010000300.1 GCA_029781595.1 Pseudomonadota bacterium
GCGGCTAGGCGCGGCCGAGCGCCTTGTCCGCGAACACCGCCGTGAGCACCCGCGCCGCCCCGAGCTCGAGCAGCCGGTCGCGGACCGCGGCGAGCGTGATGCCCTCGTCGAGGATGTCGTCGAGCACCCGCACCGTGCGCCCGCGCACGCTCTCGCCGGGCGCGAGGCGCCAGTCGATCTGCGCCCCGCTGGTCGTGTTGCCGTAGCGGGTGGCCGCGATGGCGCCGAACTCGAGCGGGAAGGCGAGCCGCGGCAGGAGCTGCCCCGCGAACACCACCGCGCCCCCCATGATGGCGAGCACGAGCGGGAAGTCGCCGGCGAGGCGGGCGTTGATCTCCCCGGCGAGCCGCTCCACCGCCGCCTCGGCCTGCGCGGCCGAGACGACCGGCTCGGCGCGCGCGAGGACCTGCCGGGCCTCGTCGGCGTTCATCGCGCGCCTTCGCCGGCCCGCAGGCGGCGGCCGAGGTAGTCGCGGAAGCCCTCGGCGACCTCGTCGTGGCGCAGCGCGTAGTCGACGGTCGCCTCGAGGTAGCCGAGCTTCGAGCCGCAGTCGTCGCGGCGGCCCTCGAACTGGTACGCGAACACCGGCTCCTCCTCGAGCAGGCGCGCGATGGCGTCCGTGAGCTGGATCTCGCGGCCGGCGCCGCGCGGCGTGTTCTCGAGGTGGTGGAAGATGCGCGGGCTGAGCACGTAGCGGCCGACCACGCCCAGCGTCGAGGGCGCCTCCTGCGGCTTCGGCTTCTCGACGATGCCGGTCATGCGCGCGAGTCGCCCCTTGGCGGCCTTCACCGCGGCGATGCCGTAGGAGCCCGTCTCCGAGCGGTCCACGTCCTGGACGGCGACCACGCTCGCGCCGTTCCTCGCGTGCTGGTCGGCCATCTGCTTGAGCGCCGGCACGGGGGCGTCGATGAGGTCGTCGGCCAGGATCACCGCGAAAGGCTCGTCGCCCACGAGGTGGCGCGCGCAAAGGACCGCGTGCCCCAGCCCCAGCGCCTCGCCCTGGCGGACGTAGACGCAGTTCACGCCCGCGGGCAGCAGGCCGCGCACTTCCTTCAGGAGCTTCACCTTGCCGGCGGCCTGCAGCTCGGCCTCGAGCTCGTAGGCCTTGTCGAAGTGGTCCTCGATCGCGCGCTTGCCGCGGCCGGTGACGAAGATGAGGTCGGTCACCCCGGCGGCCACCGCCTCCTCCACCGCGTACTGGATGAGGGGCTTGTCGACGATGGGGAGCATCTCCTTGGGGGAGGCCTTCGTCGCGGGCAGGAAGCGCGTGCCCATTCCCGCGACGG
>JAKOWJ010000010.1 GCA_029781595.1 Pseudomonadota bacterium
TCGACTACCGGATCGACAAGAACCTGTTCCTGAACGTGGACGTGAAGAAGGTCTACATCGGCACGGACGTCAAGCTCGGCGGGACGAAGGTGAGCGACGTGAGCGTGGACCCGGTCCTCTTCGGGGTGGGCATCGGCTGGCGCTTCTAGCCGCCGCGCCCGCAGCAGCCTGCAGCGCCCGCCGGGGGCCCAGCCCCCGGCGGGCGTTTCACTTCTGGCGCACGCCGGCCACGAGCCAGCTCACCACCAGCGAGACCAGGCTGTAGAGGATCGAGCCCACGAGCGCGGCCAGGAAGCCCTGCACCGCGAAGCCCTTGACCACCTGGGCCACGAACCAGAAGAGCGCGGCGTTGATCACAAAGAGGAAGAGCCCGAGCGTGAGGATGGTCACGGGCAGGGTGAGCACCACCAGGATCGGCCGGATGAGCGCGTTGGCGAGGCCCAGCGCCAGGGCGGCGACCGCGGCGGCGAGAAAGCTCTCCACCCGCACGCCGGGATACAGGTAGGCCACGGCGAGCAGCGCGACGGCGTTGAGGACCCAGCGAAGCAGCAGGTAGCGCACGGCCGTTCCCTTGTCAGTCCTTCGCGCCCAGCGCGCGGGCGCGCGCGGCGCTCTCCTTCGCGGCCGCCTGGGCCGCGGCCGCGTCCCACTCGGCGCCCGCCCAGCCCTGGAGGTTGTCCAGCGCGATGCGCGTGAGCGCCGCCATGAAGGCGGGCGAGTCGTTGGTCGTCGGGATGTAGTGGAACGCCTTGCCGCCGGCGCCGAGGAAGGCCTGGCGGCCTTCCATCGCGATCTCCTCCAGCGTCTCCAGGCAGTCGGCCGCGAAGCCGGGGCAGATCACGTCCACCCGCCCGGTGCCCTTGGCCCCGAGCGCGGCGAGCGTGTCCGCGGTGTAGGGCTGGAGCCACTCGGCGCGCCCGAAGCGCGACTGGAAGGTGACCACCGTCCGCTCGTCGTGCCACCCGAGCTCGGTGGCGATGAGCCGCGCGCTCTTGTGGCACTCGCAGTGGTAGGGGTCGCCGCGGTCCAGGCTGAAGCGCGGCAGGCCATGGAAGCTCATCACCAGGCGGTCGGGCCGCCCGTGCTTCATCCAGTAGTCGTTCACGGCGCGCGCGATCGCCTTCACGTAGGCCGGGTGGTCGTGGAAGCCGCGGACGAAGCGGATGGCCGGCACGTTGCGCGTGCGGGCGAGCACGGCCCCCAGCGCGTCCATGGCCGAGCCCGTGGTGCTGGCCGCGTACTGCGGGTAGAGCGGCAGCACGAGCACGCGGTCGCACCCCTTCGCCCGCAGCTCGGCGAGGCCGGCCGCGAGGGACGGGTTGCCGTAGCGGCAGGCGCCGGCCACCGCGAGGGGCGACTTCACGCGCTCGCCGAGGTAGCCGCGCAGCAGCTGCACCTGGCGCTCGAGGTGCACGCGCAGCGGCGAGCCCTCCTTCGTCCAGATGGCGGCGTACTTGGCCGCGCTCTTCGCCGGCCGGGTGAGGAGGATCACCCGCAGGATGAGCCACCAGGCGGCGCGCGGGATCTCCACCACGCGCGGATCCCAGAGGAACTCGGCGAGGTAGCGGCGCACCGCCGGCGCGGTCGGCGCGTCGGGGGTGCCCAGGTTCACCAGCAGCACGCCGGTGCGCGGGATCGTGCCGTGCGCGCGCGGCGGCTCGGGGAGGTAGGCCATTCAGTGCTGCGAGAGCGCCGACGAGATCAGCCGGGCCGTGACGTCGACGATGGGAATGACGCGCTCGTAGGCCATGCGGGTCGGACCGATCACCCCCACGGTGCCCACCACGCGGCCGTCCACCTCGTAGGGCGCCGTGACGATGGAGCACTCGTCCATGGGCACGAGCTGCGACTCGCCGCCGATGAAGATCTTCACGCCCTCGGCGCGCTCGCTCTCGTCGAGCAGGCCCAGGAGCTGGGCCTTGCGCTCGAAGAGGTCGAAGAGCCGGCGAAGCCGCGCGCGGTCGGAGGAGAGGTCCTCGACGTCGAGGAGGTTGCGCTCGCCGGAGATCACCACGCCGTCGGCGGGCTGGCGCATCGCCTCGCCGCCGGTCTCGATGGCCGCGCGCATGAGCGCGGAGATGTCGCGGTGCAGGTCGAGGAGCTCGCCCCGCAGGCGGCTCGCGATGGCCGCGAAGTCCATCCCCGCGTAATGCTGGTTGATGGCGTTGGCGGCCTCCGTGAGCTGCGAGGCGCTGTAGGCGCGGTCGGTGACGAGCACGCGGTTCTGCACCTCGCCGTCCGTGGCGACGATGATGAGGAGCACGCGCTTCTCGGAGAGGTGGAAGAACTCCACGTGGCGCAGCGCCGCGCGCCGGCGGGGCGAGACGACGACGCCGGCGAAGTGCGTGAGGTCCGACAGCAGCTGCGAGGCCGCCGCGACCACGCGGTGCGGGTCGTCCGGCAGGAGGCTGCCCTCGATCTGGGCGCGCTCCTCCTCCTCCAGCGGGCGGACGGTGAGGAGCGTGTCGACGAAGAAACGGTAGCCCTTGGGCGTGGGCACGCGCCCGGCCGAGGTGTGCGGGCTCGCGACGAAGCCCATCTCCTCCAGGTCGGCCATCACGTTGCGGATGGTCGCCGGCGAGAGCTCCAGGCTGGAGGCGCGCGCCAGGGCTCGCGATCCGACGGGCTGGCCGTCCGCGATGTAGCGCTCGACGAGGATCTTGAGCAGGGCCTGGGCGCGGTCGTTCAGCATGCGGCTCATTGTACGGAAAATCGCGGCGGGACGGTCCCGGGTATCGCCTTTGTTTGCCCCGGGCGCTGTGATCTAATGGCGCCCATGCCCGCGCCCTTCAAGACCGTCGCCGTCGTCGGAAAGACCGACGCGCCGGTCCTTCCCGAGAAGCTCGACCAGGTGGTCGCGGTGCTGCGCTCCCGGGGCGCGTCGGTGCTGATGGACACGCGCACGGCCGAGGCCGCGCGCACGCCGCCCGACGAGGCGGTGGCCCTCGACACGCTCCCCGAGCGCGCCGACCTGGCGGTGGTGGTGGGCGGCGACGGCACGCTGCTGTCGTGCGCGCGGCTCATGGCCGCGCACGGCGTGCCCCTCATCGGCGTGAACCTCGGGCGCCTGGGCTTCCTTACCGACATCCCGGCCGACCGCGTGGCCGAGACGCTGGGCGCGGTGCTCGACGGGCAGTACGTCGCCGAGGAGCGGCTGATGCTGGCGGCGCGCGTGCTGCGCGAGGGCCGCGAGATCTTCGCCACGCACGCCATCAACGACGTGGTGGTGAGCCGCGCCGGCACCGGCAGCATGATCGAGTTCGCGGTGCACGTGGACGGCGAGTTCATCTACAGCCTGCGCGCCGACGGCATAATCGCGGCCACGCCGACGGGCTCCACCGCCTACGCGCTCTCGACGGGGGGCCCCATCCTGCACCCGGGCCTCATGGCGATCACCCTGGTGCCGATCTCGCCGCACACGCTCTCGAACCGGCCCGTGGCGATCCGCAGCGACTCGCGCATCGACATCGTGCTCGTGCGCGGCGCCGGCGCGCGCGCCAACTTCGACGTCCAGTCGCACGTCGACCTGGTGCCGGGCGACGTGGTGGGCGTCGCGGCCGCCGCCAAGCCCGCGATCCTGCTGCACCCGCGCGGGTACCGCTACTTCTCGATGCTGCGCGACAAGCTGCGCTGGAACGAGCGCAACTCGTAGGGCGCGCGCGCACCGTGCTCCGCGCCCTCTCGCTCCGCGACTTCGTGATCGTCGAGTCCCTCGACATCGAGCTCGCCACGGGTTTCACGGCGCTCACCGGGGAGACCGGCGCCGGCAAGTCCATCCTCGTCGACGCGCTGGGGCTCGTGCTCGGCGCGCGGGCCGACCCGGGCGTCATCCGCGCCGGGGCGGACCGGGCCGACATCGCCGCGGAGTTCGACCTCG
>JAKOWJ010000023.1 GCA_029781595.1 Pseudomonadota bacterium
CAGACGGAGATGCAGGCGAGGGCGATCGCGGACCTGCGGCCCGCCGGCTTCGTCGGCACGCCCTCGTTCCTCAAGCTCATCCTCGAGAAGTGCGACGAGCTGGGCACCGATTCGTCGAGCCTGAAGCGCGCGCAGCTCTCGGGCGAGGCCTTCCTGCCGCCGGTGCGCGAGTTCCTGCGCGGCCGGGGCATCGACGCCTACCAGGCCTACGGCACCGCCGACCTCGGCGTCATCGCCTACGAGACGCCGGCCCGCGAGGGCCTGGTGGTGGACGAGGAGGTGATCCTGGAGATCGTGCGCCCCGGCACGGGCGACCCGGTCGCCGAGGGCGAGGTGGGCGAGGTCGTCGTCACGCCCTTCAACGAGGACTACCCGCTGGTGCGCTTCGCCACCGGCGACCTCTCCGCGGTGCTGCCGGGCGCGAGCCCCTGCGGCCGCACCAACCTGCGCATCAAGGGCTGGATGGGCCGCGCGGACCAGACGACCAAGGCGAAGGGCCTCTTCGTGCACCCCGAGCAGGTGGCGCAGGTCGCCTCGCGGCACGGCCTCTCCCGCGCCCGGCTCGTCGTCGGCAACGAGGACGGCACCGACACGCTCCTGCTGATGGTCGAGCACGGGGGCGCGGACGACGCGCTCGCCCAGGCCGTGGGCGCGACGCTGCGCGAGGTGACCAAGCTGCGCGGCGAGGTGCGGCTGGTGGCCGAGGGCTCGCTGCCCAACGACGGCAAGGTGATCGAGGACGCGCGCAAGTACGCCTGAGGGGAGGGCGCACTCGCCACGGCCCGGCCGGCAGGCTAGGATGCCGCCTTTCCCCCACGGAGCACATCGAATGTCCCGCCTCGCGATCCTCGCCGCCGCGCTGCTCGTCGCCGCCGGCTGCGCCACCCCCGCCGACCCCGCCGAGATGGCCGAGCGCCAGTCGCGGCCGCTCGTCACCGGCAGCCACATCAAGCAGAAGGTGCGTCCGGGCGACAACCGGGGCGTGGAGACGCTCAGCCGCGAGGAGCTGGAACGCCAGCAGGACAAGGCCCCGGGCACCGGGCGCGACCCGTACAAGTAGCCGCTTTCCGGCCCGGTCCGGGAAGGGTTTCCCCGGGGGCCATCCGGGGTCGCGGCAGGGCGCGAAACGCTCGAAAATTCCCCTGAGAATCAGACACCTGCGACGGGCCTCGCGGCCCGTCCACGGGCCCGTCCATCGCCCGAAATCATTTGCCCCGGCACCGCTTAGTCCGCTAAACTAGCGCGCTTTTCCAACGGGCCCTAGCGCAAGCCGGCAGCCCACGCGATTCAAGAGCGAGGAGAAATGGCCAGCAAGACGAAACCCCTGACCGAGGCGGAAGTGCTGAAGATGCCGAAGTCGGAGTACATGAACGCGGCCCAGCTGCGATTCTTCAAGGAGCGCCTGATGGAGCTCCAGCGCCAGCTTCGCGAGAACGCCGATGCCACCACGGAGCACCTTCGCGAGCTCTCGTTCGCGCCGGACCCGGCCGACCGCGCCACGCTGGAGGAAGAGCACGCCCTGGAACTGCGCACGCGCGACCGGGAGAGGAAGCTCCTCAAGAAGATCGACGGCGCGCTCGCCCGCATCGAGGACGGCTCCTACGGCTTCTGCGAGGAGACCGGCGAGCCCATCGGCCTGCAGCGCCTCATCGCCCGCCCCACCGCCACGCTGTCCATCGAGGCCCAGGAGCGGCGCGAGATGAAGCAGAAGCTCTACGGCGAATAGCAAGCGAGAAATGCAATGAAAGGGCGCCCGCGGGCGCCCTTTTCATTGGGTGGGCCGCCCCTATAATGGCCCCTCGCTCGCACCCGGCCCCGGGCGCGGCGGCCACGCCGGAACACAACGAGAGGAGCCCATGCGCAACCCCGACTTCATCAATTTCGAGCCGAAAACGAGCTTCACGCGAAGGGAATTCGTCATGACGACGCTTGCCACGGGCTTCGCCGCCGCCGTCCAGCCGGTCGCGGCCTCCACGCAGATCACCACCGACGCGAAGGGCCTGGAGGCCGGCGAGGTGAAGATCCCGGTGAAGGACGGCACGGTCCCCGCCTACCGCGCCATGCCCGCGGGCGGCAAGCACCTGCCCACGGTGCTCGTGGTGCAGGAGATCTTCGGCGTGCACGAGCACATCAAGGACGTGTGCCGACGCCTGGCCAAGCAGGGCTACCTCGCCATCGCGCCCGAGCTGTACGCGCGACAGGGCGACGTCTCGAAGCTCACGGACATCGACCAGATCCGCCCCATCGTCGCCAAGGTGCCCGACGCGCAGGTGATGGGCGATCTCGACGCGGCCGCCGCCTGGGCCGCCGCGCACGGGGGCGACCCGGCCAGGCTCGCGGTGACGGGCTTCTGCTGGGGCGGGCGCATCACCTGGCTCTACACCGCGCACAACCACAAGGTGAAGGCGGGCGTGGCCTGGTACGGGCGCCTGGTGGGCACGCCCAGCGAGCTCACGCCGAAGAACCCCATCGACCTCGTGGACCAGCTGGACGGCGCGGTGCTGGGCCTGTACGGCGGCGCGGACGCCGGCATTCCGCTGGACACCGTCGAGCGCATGCGCACGGCGCTCAAGGCCGCGCACAAGAAGTCGGAGATCCACGTCTACGAAGGCGCGCCCCACGGCTTCCACGCCGACTACCGGCCCAGCTACCGCAAGGAAGCGGCCGAGGACGGCTGGAAGCGCCTGCTCGCCTGGTTCCGCAGCCACGGCGTGGCCTGACGGCGGGGCCGCGCGGGCGCCCGATGCGATGAACGCGGCGCGCGCCGACGCCGATCCCGCCCACGTGGCGGCGGTGGTGGAGGCGCGCCGCGTGCGGGTCGTCTTCCAGCCCATCGTCTCGCTGGCCGACGGGCGCGTGCTGGGCCACGAAGCGCTGGTGCGCGGCCCGGCCGGCACGGGCCTGGAGCCGCCGATGGCGCTCTTCGCCGCGGCGCACGCGGCGGGGCGCTACGAGGCCCTGGCCATCGTCTGCATCCAGGAGACGCTGCGCGCGTTCGCGGCGCACGGCCCGCGGGGCCTGCTCTTCCTCAACATGTCGCCGCGCCTGGTGCAGCAGCCGGGCTTCGATCCCGAACGCGCGCGGCGCTTCCTGGGAGAGCTCGCGCTGGACCCGGCGGGCGTCGTGATCGAGCTCACCGAGGACTTCCCGGCGCTGGACCTCGCGATGCTGCGCGATTCGCTCCTGCTCTACCGGGCGATGGGCTTTCGCGTGGCGCTGGACGACCTGGGCGAGGGCTTCTCGACCCTTCGCCTGTGGTCGGAGCTGCGGCCCGAGTTCGTGAAGGCCGACAAGCACTTCGTGAGCGGCATCGCGCGCGACGGCGTGAAGCGCCAGTTCCTGCGCTCCATCCAGCAGATCGCCAAGCGCTGCGGCACGAAGGTGATCGCCGAGGGCATCGAGGTGGCGGAGGACCTTCGCGCCGCGCGGCGCCTGGGCATCGCCTTCGGCCAGGGCTGGCTCATCGGCCGGCCGGCCGCCTCGCTCGCCTGACAGGTCACGCTCAGATCGCGGGCTTGCGCCGCCAGCGCATCCAGCGTTCGCGGCCCGCGAAGACCGGGATGGAGTCCGGCACGTCCAGGTCCGCCTCCAGCACGAAGTGCGCTTGCAGGAGCGGGCCGAGCTCGCCCGGGCCGTGCAGCGGGAAGGGCGGGCCGCGCTCGCCCTCGTCGAAGTAGAAGAACCCCGCGAGGAAGCCCCCGGGCGCGACGAGCCCGGCCACGCGCTCGCCCCACGCGGGCCACAGGCGCCGGGGCAGGGCGCACAGGAAGGCGCGCTCGTACACCAGGTCGAAGGGCCCGCCCAGCGCCGGATCGAAGAAGTCCGCGCGGCGAAGCCGTCCGGCGTGCGGCCCCGCGACCGAGGCCGCCAGCGCCAGGGCCGCGGCGCTGAAGTCGATGCCCAGCACGTCCAGGCCCGCGTCCGCGAGGAAGCGCACGTCGTGCCCCGAGCCGCAGCCCGGCACGAGCACGGGGCCCTGCGGGCGCCACCCGGCCACATGCTCGCGCAGGCGCGCGGGCACGGCCCCCGCCTCCCAGGGCGCGAAGCCGGCGCG
This sequence comes from Pseudomonadota bacterium, assembly GCA_029781595.1. Taxonomy (GTDB): domain Bacteria; phylum Pseudomonadota; class Gammaproteobacteria; order Burkholderiales; family Usitatibacteraceae; genus FEB-7. Next base: position 4,055 of record JAKOWJ010000023.1, read on the forward strand.
GTAGCGCATCTCCCAGAACTCGGGCAGGGCCGGGTCGGTGCGGGTGAACTCGGGGGTGGCCATGCGCGGGATGGTACCGCCCAGCCGCTATACTTCGCCCTTCCGCGCCGCATCCCGCACAGCCCGACTTGTCCCGCCGACTCCTCCTTGCCGCGGCCCTGGCCGTCCTGGCCGCCTGCGCCCCGCCGTCGCCCGGCTCGCACGGCACCGTGAAGCTCGCCGAGTGCCGCCTGCCCGGCGTGGAGCGCGCGGCCCTGTGCGGCACCCAAGAGGTGTGGGAGGACCGCGAGGCCAGGCGCGGCCGGCGAATCGGCATCAAGATCGCCATCCTCCCGGCGCGCCGGCGCGGCACCGAGCCGGACCCCGTGGTGGTCCTGGCGGGCGGTCCGGGGCAGGGCGCCATCGCCCTCGCGCCGCAGGTGCTCACGCTCTTCTCCAAGGTGAACGACACGCGCGATATCGTGCTCATCGACCAGCGCGGCACGGGCGGCTCCAACGCGCTGGACTGCGAGACGGACGAGAAGACCTCCTACCGCGGCGTCTTCGAGGACTCGATGCCGCTCAAGCTGGTGAAGGACTGCCTGGCGGGCCTGGACGCGGACCCGGCGCTCTACGCCACGCCCAACGCCGTGGACGACATCGACGAGACGCTGGGGGCGCTGGGCTACGCGCGCGTGAACCTGTGGGGCGGCTCCTACGGCACGCGCATGGGCCTGGTGTTCCTGCGCCGCCACCCGGACCGCGTGCGCACCGCCACGCTCGACGGCGTGGCGCCCATGGACATGAAGCTGCCGCTCTCCTTCGTGGCCGACGGCGAGGCCGCGTTCGATTCCCTGCTCACGGATTGCGAGTCGGAGCCCGCGTGCCAGCGCAACTACCCGGGCCTGCGGCGCGAGGTGAGCGGCCTCCGGGCCCAGCTCGCGCGCCACCCGGCGCGCGCCGCCATCGTCGACCCCGTGACGGGCGAGGCCCAGGCCATCGAGGTGACCGAGAACGTGCTGCTCTCGGGGCTCTTCCGGCCGCTGTACGTGCCGGAGCTCGCGAGCCTGCTGCCGTACGCGATCGCGCGCGCCGCGGGCGAGGGCGACTTCAACCCGCTGCTCGCGCAGAACCTGGAGATCAGCGACGACGTCGGCGAGAACCTCTCGATCGGCCTGCACCTGGCGGTCATCTGCTCCGAGGACGTGCCGCGCATCACGCCGGCCGAGCTCGCGGGCGCCTCGCGCGCGTTCTTCGGCCGGGCGCTGGTGGACGACTTCCTGCGCGCCTGCGAGATCTGGCCGAGGGCGAAGCTGCCGGCGGGCTACTACGAGCCGGTGCGCTCGGACAAGCCGGTGCTGATCCTCTCGGGCGGGATCGACCCGGCCACGCCCCCGCACTACGGCGCGGCGGTGGCGGCCACGCTGCCCAACTCGCGCCACGCCGTGGCCCCGCACCTCTCGCACGGCGTGAGCGGGCACGGCTGCGCGCCGCGCCTCATCGAGAAGTTCATCCGCACCGCCGACGCGAAGTCGCTGGACGTCTCCTGCCTCCGGCGCATCCCGCGCCCGCTCTTCGTGCTGCCGGTGGGGGCCGCGCCGTGATCGCCGTCGAGGGCCTGGCCAAGCGCTTCGGCGCGGTCGAGGCCGTGCGCGGCGTCACCTTCGCGGCCGAGGACGGCCGGGTGACGGGCCTCCTGGGCCCCAACGGCGCGGGCAAGACGACCACCCTGCGCATGGTCTCGACGCTGCTCGCGCCCTCGGCGGGCTCGGTGCGCGTGGATGGCCTGGACGCGGCCGCCGATCCGCTCGCGGTGCGCGCGCGCCTGGGCACGCTCTCGGATGCGAGGGGCCTCTACGCCCGCCTCACCGCGCGCGAGAACATCGCCTACTACGGTGAGCTTCGCGGCCTCGCGCGCGAGGCCATCGACGCCGCCACGGCGCGCCTGGCGGCCCTGCTCGAGCTGGGCCCGCTGCTGGACCGGCCCACGGGCGGCTTCTCGCAGGGCGAGCGCATGAAGGTGGCCATTGCCCGCGCGCTGGTGCACGACCCGGCCAACGTCGTGCTGGACGAGCCCACCAATGGCCTGGACGTGATGACCACGCGCAGCCTGCGCGAGGCGGTGCGGCGCCTGCGCGAGGCCGGCAAGTGCGTGCTCTTCTCCAGCCACGTGATGCAGGAGGTGGCCGCGCTTTGCGACGAGATCGTCATCGTCTCGCACGGCGCGGTGGCCGCGCGCGGCACGCCGGCGGCCGTGCGCGAGGCCGCGGGCTGCGAGGACCTCGAGGAAGCGTTCGTGCGCCTGGCGGGCATCGAGCGGGAGGCGCTGCCGTGATCGCCCGCGTGCTGGCCGTCTACCTCAAGGAGGTGCGCGACGCCCTGCGCGACCGGCGCACGGCCCTCATGATCCTGGTGGCCTCGGTGATCACGGGGCCGCTCACGCTGGTGCTGGTGGCGCACTTCGTCTCGGGGCTGGAGAGCCGCGCCACCACGCTCAAGGTGCGCATCGCGGGCGCGTCCCACGCGCCGGCACTCGTCAACTTCCTGCAGCGCGCGGACGTTGAGATCGAGAAGGCGCCGGCCGACTACGAGGCGCGCGTGAGGCAGGGCACGCTGGACGCGGTGATCGTCGTGCCGGAGGACTTCCACGAGCGCTGGCTCGCGCAGGACGACGCCCGCGTGCGCCTGGTCTACGACGACTCGCGCACGGAGTCGGGGCCCGCCATCCGCCAGGCCGAGCGCCTGCTGGAGGCCTTCAACCGCGAGACCGCCTGGCTGCGCCTCATGGCGCGCGGCGTGAGCCCGTCGGTTTCGGAGACGGTCAAGGTGGACCGCGTCAACGCGGCCACGCCGCGACAGAAAGGGGCCGTGCTGCTCTTCCTCATCCCGATGTTCGCGCTGCTCGCCCCGCTCCTGGGCGGCATGACCATCGCCATCGACGCCACCGCGGGCGAGCGCGAGCGGGGCTCGCTCGAGCCGCTGCTCGCCAACCCCGTGCCCACGGCGGCCTTCGCGCTGGGCAAGTGGCTGGCGGCGTGGACGAGCGCGGCGGCGGTCGCGGCCGTCACGCTCGCCGGCTTCCTCGTGGCCGCGGTCACCTACGCGGAGCGCAAGGTGCCCGCGCTGCAGTTCGGCGCGCCGGAGTACGGGCGGTTCCTCCTCCTGGCCGTGCCGCTCGCGGCGGCCACGGCCGGCGTGCAGATGCTCATCGCCACCTACGGGCGCTCCTACCGCGAGGCGCAGACCTACGTGAGCTACCTCGCCACGGCGGTGTCCTTCATCCCGCTCGCGGTGATGTTCACGGGCGCGCGGGATGCCGCCTGGCAGGCCGCGGTGCCGGCCCTGGGCCAGCTCATGGCCATGCAGCGCGTGCTGCGCGGCGATGCCCTGGCGGTGATGGATTACGCCGTGCCCGCGGCGGTGGCCCTGGCCATCGCGGCCGCGTCCGTGGCGGCGGTGGCGCGGCTGCTGCGCGACGAGCGCATCGTCTTCGGCCGGTCGTGAGCGTCGACCTCGCGCCCCACTTCGCCGCCGGCGGCAGCTTCGAGAAGGCGCTCGAGGGCTGGCGCGTGCGGCCGCAGCAGCTCGAGTTCGCGCAGGCCGTGCTCCAGGCCATCGAGACCGCGGGCGTGCTCATCGCCGAGGCTGGCACGGGCACCGGCAAGACCTTCGCCTACCTCGCCCCGGCGCTCATCGCCGGCGGGCGCGTGATCGTCTCCACGGGCACCAAGACGCTCCAGGACCAGCTCTTCCACCGCGACCTGCCGCGGGTTCGCGACACGCTGGGCGTGCCGGCGCGCGTGGCGCTGCTCAAGGGCCGCGCCAACTACGTGTGCCTGCACCACCTGGAGGAGTCGCTGGAGGGCGGCACCTTCGGCTCGCGCGACGAGGCGAAGCACATCCACGCCATCTCGCGCTTCGCCGGTCGCACGCAGACGGGCGACAAGGCCGAGTGCCTGGAGGTGCCCGAGCTCTCCGGCGCCTGGGCGCGCGCCACCTCCACGCGCGAGAACTGCCTGGGCGCCCGCTGCCGCCACCACGAGGACTGCTTCGTCCTCAAGGCGCGCAAGGCCGCCAACGACGCCGATCTCGTGGTGGTGAACCACCACCTCTTCTTCGCCGACGTGGTGCTGCGCGACGAGGGGGTGACGGACCTCCTGCCCAGCGCCAACACCGTGGTCTTCGACGAGGCGCACCACCTGCCGGACCTCGCGCGCCTCTTCTTCGGCCAGGCGGTGTCCACGGCGCAGGTGATCGAGCTCGCGCGGGACGCCCGCGCGGCGCAGATCCTGCACGCCAAGGATTCGCCCGCCATCGGCGAGGCCGCGCTCGCCGCGGACCGCGCCGCCCGCGACGTGCGCATCGCGCTGGGCACGGGGCAGGGGCGCTTCGCCTCGGCGCAGGTGGACGCCAACGCCGCCGTGGGCAAGGCGCTGGACGCCCTGGACGAAAAGCTCGCCGCGCTGGCCGCGCTGCTCCTGTCCCAGTCGGAGCGGGCGGAGGAGCTGCGCAACGCCCACGGCCGGGCGCAGCAGCTGCGCGAAGCCTTCGCGGGCTGGCGCGCGGGCGGTGACGAGGGCGCCGTGCGCTGGATAGAGGCCTACGCCCAGTCCGCCGTGCTCAACCGCACGCCGCTGGACGTCGCGCCCATCTTCGCCGAGCAGCTCGCCGCCGACCGGCGCGCGTGGATCTTCACCTCGGCCACGCTCTCCGTGGGCGGGGATTTCCGCCATTACCAGTCCGAGCTGGGCCTTGCGCAGGCGACCACGCGCCACTGGGAGAGCCCCTACGACTTCGGGCGCCAGGCGCTGCTCTTCGTGCCGGAGGACCTGCCGCCGCCCAACAGCGTGGCGCACACCGAGGCCGTGATCGACGCGGCCTTCCCGGTGCTGGAGGCCGCGGGGGGCCGCGCGTTCCTGCTCTTCACGAGCCTGAAGGCGATGGAGGCCGGCCACGCGCGCCTGAAGGAGAAGCTCGCCGCCGCCGGCCTCGATTGGCCCGTGCTGCTGCAGGGCACCGCGGGCAAGAACGAGCTCCTGGAGCGCTTTCGCGAGACGGACCACGCCATCCTGGTGGGCAGCCAGTCGTTCTGGGAGGGCGTGGACGTGAAGGGCGAGGCGCTCTCGCTCGTGGTCATCGACAAGCTGCCCTTCAACCCGCCGGACGACCCGGTGCTGGCCGCGCGCATCGAGCAGATCGACCGCGCGGGCGGCAACGCCTTCATGGAGTACCAGGTGCCGCGGGCCGTCATCTCCCTCAAGCAGGGCGCCGGCCGCCTCATCCGCGACGAGACGGACCGCGGCGTGCTGATGATCTGCGACCCGAGGCTGGTGGAAAAGCCCTACGGCAAGCGCATCTGGCGGGCGCTGCCGCCCTTTCGCCGCACGCGCAGCCGCGAGGAGGCCGTGGCCTTCTTCGCCGCTGCCCCGGATCAGCCGCCGGTGTCGTAGCGAGGCGGCACGAAGCGCCAGCCCTCCGGGCAGGCGCTCACCTGCGGGAACCACGCCTTGGCCGACTCGCAGTAGTTGAGGTGCAGCGGGCGCTGCGTGGGCATGCCTTCGGCTGTCCCCGGCGCGGGCGCCGGCACCTGCGTGGTGGGCAGAGGCGCCTCGCTGCGGGAGAGCCGCTCGCGAAGGCAGTCCTCGTCCTGCGCGCAGGGGTCGACGGGCACCGGCACATAGGCGCGCGGCGGGTAGTAGGCCGGGCCCCAGTACGGGCCGCCCCAGTAGGGATCGTAGTAGCCCAGGGCCCAGGGCAGGCCGATGGCGAGGCCCAGGCCCCAGCCCCAGTGCGATCCGCCATGGTGGTAGCCCCCGTGGCGGGAGCCGCCCCAGGAGCCGCCCGAGTGGCCGCTCCAGTGGCCGCCGTGCTTCGCCACCGGGATGGCGCCGCCGCCGAAGCGGCCGGGCGCGGCCCCTGCGGGCCAGGCGAGGACGAGCGCAAGCGCCGCCACCGTGGCGGCGGACAGGATTCGCTGAGGTTTCATGGTGATCTCCTGGAGGCGAATCGGGGCCTTCTTCCCATTCAACGCGCCGGCGGGGCCGGCGTTGACCTGCCCGTCATGGTAGCGTCACGCCCTGCGCGATCCTGTGGAGGAATCCATGCGGGGGATGTCGAAAATGGCGGCAGCCGCCAGCCTGGCCGCGGCGGTGGCGGGGGCCCAGGCCCCGGAGGCGCCGGCCGTGGTGGGGCGCAAGTGCGCCCTGTGCCACGGCGAGAAGGGCGAGAGCGCCGGCGACGACTTCCCGCGCCTGGCGGCCCAGCACGCCGAGTACCTCGCCAAGCAGCTGCGCGACTTCCAGGCCGGGCGGCGCGAGGGCCTCATGACGCGCATGGCCAAGGGCATCCCCGAGGATGACGTCGTGGCCATCGCGAAGTACTTCGCCGCGCAGCCCGCCGGGCCCGGCGCGCCGGCCACGGAGATGTCGCCCGTCGGCCGCTACCTCTTCCTGCACGGCAACAAGTGGTCCGGCGTGCCGGCCTGCAAGACCTGCCACGGGGAGGCCGCGCACGGCACGGCGGCCCTGCCGCGCCTGGCGGGCCAGAACGCGGACTACCTGGAGCGCCAGCTGCGGGAATTCCACCAGCGCAAGCGCACGAACGACAACGAGCTGATGCACGCGGTGGCCGAGCGGCTCACGCCGCTGGAAGCGCGCGCGCTGGCCGAGTACCTCTCGACGCTGCCCTAGCGGGGAGCGCTCAGCCGCGCCGGCGCTTGCCCTTGCCGCTGCCGGCCCGCTCGGTGGAAGCCTTCGTGGAGGCCTTCGCGTCGGGAGCCGGGGCGCCCGGGGGCGGCTGGTCGCCCAGCACGGACTTCAGGGGGCACACGCCGAAGGCCGGGCACTTGCGGCACCCGGCGACGATCGCGATGGGACAGACGGTCATGGGGCCTCCCGGGGGAATCGACCGGCCACTGTAGCACCGCGCAGGGCCTTCAGGCGGACACCGGAAAGGCCACGCTCGCCGCGAGCCCGCCGCCTTCGCGCGGCGCGAGGTCGAACCGCGCGCCGTGCGCCTTGGCGATGCGCGCCACGATCGCCAGGCCCAGTCCCGCGCCGGAGCGCCCGCTCCTCGCGTCGTCGCGGCGGGTGAAGGGCTCCTTGAGGCGCTCGATGTCCGCGGGCGCGATGCCCGGGCCGCGGTCCAGCACGGCGACGCTCACCTCGCGCTCGCCGGCCGTGGTGCGCACGACGATGTCGCCGCCGGCGTGCTTGGCGGCGTTCTGGATGAGGTTGTCGACGAGCCGGCGCGCGGCCAGGGGCCGCAGCATGAGCAGCGGCGTCTCGGCCAGCTCGCACGTGGCGCGGGCCCCGGCGCGGGCGGCGCGCTCGGCGCACTCGCGGGCCAGCCACGAGAGGTTCACCGGCTCGAAGGCCTCCGTGGCCTCGCTGCGCGCGTAGTCGATGAACTGGTCGATGATCGCGTTCATGTCCTCGATGTCGTCGACCATGCCCTTCTGGGTCTCGGCCGCGACGCGTCCCTCGAGCATCTCCACGTCCAGGCGCAGGCGCGCGAGGGGCGTGCGCAGGTCGTGCGAGATGCCCGCGAGGAACGTGGTGCGCTCGCGTTCCTCGTCCTTCAGGCTCTCCTTCATGCGGTTGAAGGCGCGGGCCACCGCGCGCACCTCCGAGGGCCCCGACTCCGGCACCGGCTCGGGGTCGCCGCCGCGCCCCAGCGCCTCGGCGGCGCGCGCCAGGCGCGCGAGGGGCCGGTTCAGGCGCCAGGCGATGAGCCCGGTGGCGGCGATGGCGATGGCCACGCCGGCGATCATCCAGTAGACGAGCGCGTCGGTGTTGTCGCGGTCCACGCGGTTGCGCGGGAAGGCGACCCAGAAGGCGCGCGGCCCCGCCACCATGCGCACCCAGAGGATTCCCGGCGCGCCGGGCCGGACGAACACCTCCGTCTCCTCGCCGAAGAGCGCCTTGATGCGGGCGCGGAACATGCGCATGCCGGGCATGTCGGCGGCCGGGCGCCCGGGTTCGTGCCCCATGGCGGGGAAGACGCGGATGCCTTCCTTCTCGGCGAGCTGGCCCAGGAACTCCCGCTCGGCGCCGGGGGGCAGGGTGTTGAGCGCCGCGTGGATGGTCTTCAGGTGGCTCACGAACTGGCCGATGCCCATCGCCATGCGCGGCTGCTGCACCAGGTGGCGGAAGATCCAGAACGAGGCGGCCTGCGAGGCCACCAGCGCGATCACCAGCACGGCGAGCGTGCGCCAGAAGAACGAGCCGCCCCACCACTTCATCGGTGCGGCGTCCCGTCGGGGATGAAGACGTAGCCGAAGCCCCAGACCGTCTGGATGTAGCGCGGGCTCTGCGGGTCCTCGCCCAGCAGGCGGCGAAGGCGCGAGACCTGCACGTCGATGGAGCGGTCGTAGCTCTCGTGCTCGCGGCCGCGCGCCAGGTCCATGAGCTTGTCGCGGGAGAGCGGCTCGCGCGGGTGCTCGGCGAAGACCTTGAGCACGCCGAATTCGCCCGTGGTGAGCGGCACCGGGGCGCCGTCGCGGGAGAGGGCGCGCGTGCCCAGGTTGAGCGCGAACGGGCCGAAGGTCACCACCGCATCGTCGCGCGCGGGCGCGCCGGGCGCCGGGGGCGGGGCCTGGCGGCGCAGGACGGCGTTGATCCTCGCCACCAGCTCGCGCGGGTTGAAGGGCGTGGGCAGGTAGTCGTCGGCGCCCATCTCCAGGCCCACGATGCGGTCCACGTCGTCGCCCTTGGCCGTGAGCATCACGATGGGCACGGCGCTGCCCGCCGCGCGAAGGCGCCGGCAGATCGCCAGGCCGTCCTCGCCGGGCAGCATGAGGTCCAGCACGATGAGGTCGTAGCGCGTGCGCCGCAGGTTGTGGTCCATGGCGCCCGCGTCGGGGACGGTCTCGACGCCGAAGCCCTGCTCGGTGAGGTAGCGCTTGAGCAGGTCGCGAAGGCGCAGGTCGTCGTCGACGACCAGGATGCGATGGCGGGTCTGCGCGGTCATGGGGGGAATCGTACCGGCGCGGGCGGGGTCGGCGCGCCGGGGGCTTTGTAAGGAGATGTTAACAGCGCCGCCCGCGCGGGCCGGGCGTTCACAACCCGTTACTTCCGCGGGCTTTCCCGGAAACGCCTTGGCGGGCGAGGGTGGCTACGCTGGGGTCGCGTGGAAAACGAACCGACCGACCCCCAACAGGAGAACGCCATGAAAGCCCTCAAGATCCTCGTCGCCGCCACCTTCGCCGCCTTCGCCGTCAGCGCGCAGGCCGCGCCCTTCGGACCCGGCTGCCCCGCCGGCGCCGCGCCCGGCTCCGCCGGCTGCCCCGGTCCCGCCGCCGGCTACGGCCCCGGCGCCCGCTTCGCCGAGCGCCTGAAGGCCGCCGACACCAACGCCGACGGCATGATCAGCCGCGAGGAGGCCGCCGCGCTGCCGGGCCTGGCCGCTCGCTTCGACGCCATCGACGCCAACCACGACGGATACATCACGCTCGCCGAGATGCAGGCCGCGCGCGCCAGCACGCCGCGGGGCGAGGGCTGGAAGAAGTGGGATGCCAACGGCGACGGCAAGCTCTCGCGCGAGGAGGTGACCAGCGCGCCGCGCCTGGCGCAGGACTTCGACGCCATCGACGCGAACAAGGACGGCTTCCTCACCGCCGAGGAGCTGCAGGCGGCGCACCGCGCCTTCGCGGGCCGGCACGGCCGCGGCGGGATGGGCGCCATGCGGCTGGACGCCAACGGCGACGGCAAGCTCTCGCGCGAGGAGGTGGCCAACGCGCCGCGCCTGTCGCTGGC
>JAKOWJ010000029.1 GCA_029781595.1 Pseudomonadota bacterium
GCGGCGTTCAGGCGCCGCGCGAGGAGCCTCGCGAGGCTGGTCTTGCCGCAGCCGATGGGCCCCTCGACGACGATGAAGCGGGGCGTCACGCCGTGGCCTGCGCCAGGCGCCCGATGGCCGGGCCGCGCACGCCCGGGAGGAGGTCGGCCACCCGGCCGCGGCCCGGGATCACGGCCTCGGGCCACACCTCGGCCAGCGGCGCCAGCACGAAGGCCCGCTCGTGCGCCCGCGGGTGGGGGATCGTGAGGCCGTGCTCGTGCATCGCCAGGTCCCCGTAGAGCACCACGTCCAGGTCGAGCGTGCGCGGGCCGTTGGGCACGTCGCGCACGCGGCCGTGGCGGCGCTCGATCGCGAGCAGACCCTCGAGCAGCTCGCGCGGGGCGAGCGTCGTCTCCACGAGCGCGCAGGCGTTGATGAAGGCCGGCTGGTCCGCGTAGCCCACGGGCGCGGTGCGCCACAGCGAGGAGCGCGCGAGCACCCGCGTGCCCGGCAGCGTGCCGAGCTCGCCGAACGCCTCGCGCACGCGGGCCTGCGGCCCGTCGAGGTTGGCGCCGAGCGCGACCACGGCGCGCGTGGCGCTCACTCGTCGGCCCCGGGCGCGACTTCCTCGGGGGAGCCGCCCTCTTCGCGGCGCCTGGCCCCGCGGCGCCGGCGGCGCTTCTTCTTCGTGCCGTCGTCGGGGTGCAGCATGCGCTCGCGCGCCTCGCCCGAGGCGTCCTGGAACTGCGCCCACCACTGCGCGGCCTCCAGCGGCGCGTTGCCCGCCTGCGCGCGCAGCTCGAAGAAGTCGTAGGCGGCGCGAAAACGCGGGTGCTCCAGCAGGCGGAACGGGCGCGTGCCGCCGCGCTGCAGGAAGCGCGGCTGGAGGAGCCAGAGCTCCTTCATCGTGGCGTCGAAGCGGCGCGGGATGGCGAGCGACTCGCGCTGCGCGTCCAGCGCGTCGTGCATGGCCGAGTGCAGCGACGGCGTGGAGGGCTGGCCCTTCTCCTCCAGCTCGTGCCAGCGACGCTCGACGCGGCCCCACAGCAGGGCGGCGAGGAGGAACGCGGGCGAGACGGGCTTGTCGGCGCGCAGGCGCTCGTCCGTGGCCTGCAGCGCCGCCATGGCGAAGGGGCCGGTGGCCGGGTCCTCGAGCGAGTCGTCCAGCAGCGGCAGCAGGCCGTGGTGCAGCTCCAGCTCGCGCAGGCGCTGCACGCAGGCCACCGCGTTGCCGGAGAGCAGCATCTTCAGGATCTCCTCGAACAGGCGCGCCTGCGGCACGTTCTCCAGCAGGTGGCGCAGCTCGCGGATGGGCGCGGCGGTGCGCGGCTCGATGGCGAGGCCCAGCTTGGCCGACAGGCGCGCGGCCCGCAGCATGCGCACCGGGTCCTCGCGGTAGCGCGTGGCCGGGTCGCCGATCATCACGAGCTTCCTCGCCACCAGGTCCTTCACGCCGTGCTGGAAGTCCCAGACCTCCTCCTTCACCGGGTCGTAGAAGAGCGCGTTGACGGTGAAGTCGCGGCGCACCGCGTCCTCGGCCTGGGTGCCGAAGACGTTGTCGGAGAGCACGCGCCCGTGCTCGTCCTGGCGCTCCTCCTCGGCCTCCTTGGTGAAGTGCGCGCGGTAGGTGGAGACCTCCACGGTCTCCGCGCCCCACATCACGTGCACGATCTGGAAGCGCCGGCCGATGATGCGCGAGCGGCGGAAGAGCGAGCGCACCTCGTCGGGGTGGGCGCTCGTGGCCACGTCGAAGTCCTTGGGCCGCATGCCCAGCAGCAGGTCGCGCACCGCCCCGCCGACCACGAAGGCGGTGTGGCCCGCGCGCTGCAGCTCCTCGCACGTCTTGCGCGCGCCGCGCGAGATGTGCTCCTTGCGGATGTGGTGCTTGTCCGGGCCGTAGACGACGGGCTTGGACGGGTGCGCGGCCTGCTTCGCGCCGCGCCCGAACACCTTCGAGATGAAAGACTTGATCATGCGCGCAGCCTCAGGATGGGCCAGCCGCGGTCGCGGGCGATGGCCTCGAGCGTGGCGTCGGGATCGACCGCCACCGGCCGCGAGACGAGCTCGAGCAGGGGCAGGTCGTTGTGGGAGTCGCTGTAGAACCAGGATTCCTGGAAGTCCTCCAGGCGGTGGCCGAGCGAGGCGAGCCACTCGCGCACGCGCTCGATCTTGCCCTCGCGGAACGAGGGCGTGCCCGTGGGCCGGCCCGTCAGGCGGCCGTCCGCCGTCTCCTCCACCTCGCAGGCGATGAGGTGCTCCACGCCCAGCTCGCGGGCGATGGGCCCGGTGATGAAGCGGTTGGTCGCCGTGACGATGGCGCGCAGCGCGTCGCGGTGCGCGCCCAGCAGCGCCGGCGTCTTCGCGTGCACGATGGGGCGGATCTTCGTGGCCATGAACTCGCGGTGCCAGGCGTCGATCACCTCGCGCGGGCGGCCGGCCACGGGCGCGAGCTGGAACTCCAGGTACTCGCGGATGTCCAGCGTGCCCTGCTTGTAGTGCTGGTAGTACCAGTCGTTGCGGCGCTCGTAGTGCTCGCGGTCCAGCACGCCCTGCTCGATGAGGAACTGCGCCCAGCAGTAGTCGCTGTCGCCGTCGAGGAGGGTGTTGTCGAGGTCGAAGAGGGCGAGCTTCACGAGAGCTCCGGCTGCAGCGCCGCCTTCAGGAGCGGCACGGTGATGGGCCGGCCCGTCTCGAGCGAGTGGCGGTCCAGCACGTCCAGGGCGCGCATGAGCGAGGGCATGTCGCGGCGGGCGTGCGTGAGGAGGTAGGCGGCCACCTCCTCGGAGAGGGCGAAGCCGCGCGAGCGCGCGTGGGCCGCGAGGGCCTCGCGCTTCTCGCCGTCCGTGAGCGGCTGCAGTCGGTAGGCGAGGCCCGTGGCCAGGCGCGTGGCCAGGTCGCGGCGCAGGCTCACGTCCCTGGGGGCGGCGCCCGCCGAGACCACGATGAGCGCGAAGGCGCGCTCGTTGAAGGCGTTGAAGAGCGCGACCTGGCGCGCGTCGTCCAGGCGCTCCACGTCGTCGAGCACCAGCGCGGCGCCGGCCTCGTCGCCGCGGTAGTCCTCGCCGCGCACGAAGCGCGCGCCCTCGCGGCGGGCGGCCAGCGCGCGCAGCAGGTGCGTCTTGCCGGCGCCGGGCCCGCCCCACAGGTACAGCACGCGCTCGTGCGTGCCCGCGGCGGCGGCGGCGCGCGCGGCGGCCAGCGCCTCGGCGCTGCGGCCGGGAACGAAGTTCTCGAAGGTGGGCTCGGGGGCCTGGGTGAAGTCGAGGAGGAGCTGCCTCATGGGGACTCCCTGGACCGGCGCCGCGACGCGACCTCGCGCCGCCCGGCTTGGCCCGGGCGCGCTCCCCGGGGAAGGCCCCGCGGAACGCGTGGATTGCGCGGCGATTCTACCATCGCGGGGGCCCGGGCCGCGAACGCAATCGCTGTGGCAGAATCGAACGGCACCGAGGAGAGCACCGCATGGCCGTCGCCACCCCCCTGCAGATCCGCTTCGAGCGCTTCGACGGCGCCCTGGGCATCGCCCCCGCCACCCCGCCGCGCGTCATCGCGCCCGCGGACAAGCCCGCGCTCGTCGCGCGCATCAAGGAGCGGCTGAAGGCCCTGGACGCCGTGTTCCTCGCGCACTACTACGTGCACCCGGACCTGCAGGACCTCGCCCTGGAGACGGGCGGCACGGTCTCGGATTCGCTCGAGATGGCGCGCTTCGGCCACGACCACCCCGGCCGCACCATCGTCGTGGCGGGCGTGCGCTTCATGGGCGAGACGGCCAAGATCCTCAACCCCGAGAAGCGCGTGCTGATGCCGGACCTGGGCGCCGAGTGCTCGCTGGACCTCGCCTGCCCCGCCGAGGCCTTCGCGAAGTTCTGCGACGAGCACCCGGACCGCGAGGTGGTCGTCTACGCCAACACCAGCGCCGCGGTGAAGGCGCGCGCCGACTGGATGGTCACCTCCTCCATCGCCGAGAAGATCGTCGCGCACCTGCACGCCGGGGGGAAGAAGATCCTCTTCGCCCCCGACAAGCACCTGGGCGCCTACATCCGCAAGGTGACGGGGGCCGACATGCTGCTGTGGAACGCCTCGTGCGTGGTGCACGACGAGTTCAAGGCGCAGCAGCTCGAGGAGCTGAAGGCCAGGCACCCGGGCGCGAAGGTGCTGGTGCACCCGGAGTCGCCGGCGAGCGTGATCGAGATGGCCGACGCCGTGGGCTCGACCACCGGCATCATCCAGGCCGCCGAGCGGCTGGGCGCGAAGGAGTACATCGTGGCCACCGACGGCGGCATCCTGCACCAGATGCGCCGGCGCCTGCCGGGCGTCACCTTCATCGAGGCGCCCACGGCCGGCAAGGGCGCCACCTGCCAGAGCTGCGCCCACTGCCCCTGGATGGCCATGAACGGACTGCACAACCTGCTGGACGTGCTGGAGACGGGCCGCAACGAGATCCACGTGGACCCGGCCATCGGACAGCGCGCCCGGGTCTCGATCCAGCGCATGCTCGACTTCGCGCGCCTGCACCTGCCCGCCCTGCGCGGCGGAGGTGACGCATGAGGCGCGCTCGCCGGGTTCTCGCCCTCCTGGGCCTCGCCGCCGCCCCCGCCCTCGCGGCCAGCGAGGCGCAGGCCCCGCCGGCCACGCCCCCGGCCGCCAAGCCCCTGTACGCCGAGGGCCGCGTGGTGGTGCTCGTCGCCCCGAAGTTCCCGCCGGCCGCGCTGCAGGCCGGGCTCAAGGGGCGCGTGGACGTCTACGCCACCGTGCACACCGACGGCAGCCTGGAGGGCATCCGCATCGAGGCCACGCCCCCGCTGGAGCCGTTCGAGTCCGCGGTGATGGCGGTCGCGCCCCTGTGGCGCCTGCAGCCGCGCATCGACGACCGGCGCTGCCAGGCCTACGAGACGGCCGGACACGTGACGATCTGGTTCGACATCGACAAGGAAGGCAAGCCCCACGTGAGCTACGGCGCGCACGTGCCGCCCGGGAGCACGCCCTCCGTCATCCACGCCGACCGCCAGCCCGTGCAGATGGTGAACCCGCTCTACCCCGCCAGCCTCGCGCGCAACCCCCGCGCGCCCCGGTCGAGCCTGCAGGTGGCCTACGTGGCCGTGTCGGACGACGGCAGCGTGACGGGCATCACCCTCGCGCCGGCGCTCTACTACCGCGATTTCGAGCCGCTGCTGGCCGCCGCCATCCGCCAGTGGAAGTTCGCGCCGCAGCCGTCGCGCTGGTGCGGCGAGATCCAGTTCAACATGACGCTGGAATAGGCCCCGCCCCGGCGCCGGGGGGGTCGATGGGGTAGAATTTCGGTCTTCCTTCCCCCCCGGAACCGCGCCGTGACGGCAGCCCCCACCCCCCTCACCTACCGCGACGCCGGCGTCGACATCGACGCGGGCGACGAGCTCGTCGAGCGCATCAAGCCCTTCGCCCGGCGCACGATGCGCCCGGAGGTGATCGGCGGCCTCGGCGGCTTCGGCGCGCTGGTCGAGGTCTCGAAGAAGTACGAGAACCCGGTGATGGTCTCCGGCACGGACGGCGTGGGCACCAAGCTCAAGCTCGCCTTCCGGATGAAGAAGCACGACACCATCGGCATCGACCTCGTGGCGATGAGCGTGAACGACATCCTCGTCACCGGCGCCGAGCCCGTCTTCTTCCTGGACTACTTCGCGTGCGGCAAGCTCTCCGTGGACGTGGCCGCCGACGTGATCAAGGGCGTGGCCGCGGGCTGCGAGCAGGCGGGCTGCGCGCTCATCGGCGGCGAGACCGCCGAGATGCCGGGCATCTACGACGCCAACGAGTACGACCTGGCGGGCTTCGCCGTCGGCCTGGTGGAGAAGTCGCGCATCATCGACGGCTCGACCATCGTGCCGGGCGACGCGGTGATCGGCCTCGCCTCCACGGGCGTGCACTCCAACGGCTACTCGCTGGTGCGCAAGATCCTCGCGGTGACGGGCGCGGAGCTGCACGAGCCCTTCGACGGCCGCACGCTGGGGGCGGCGCTGCTGGAGCCCACGCGCATCTACGTGAAGCCCGTGCTCGGGGTGCTGGCGCAGGTGCCCGTGAAGGGCGTCGCGCACATCACCGGCGGCGGCATCGTCGAGAACGTGCCGCGCGTGCTGCCGGCAGCCACCGCCGCGCGCCTGGCCCGTGGCGCCTGGCCTCGCCCGGCCGTGTTCGACTGGCTGAAGGAGCAGGGCAGCGTGGCCGAGGCGGAGATGCTGCGCACGTTCAATTGCGGCCTCGGCATGGTGCTCGTGGTCGCGCGCGAGCACGTGGCCACGGCGCTTGCCACGCTGGGCATCCACGGCCTGCCCGCCTGGGAGGTGGGCGCCATCGTGGCGCGCGGCCCCGACGAGCCGCAGGCCGTCGTCGTCTGACGGCGCGCGCCGCGCCCGGGCCATGAAGAGCGCGGTCGTCCTCATCTCCGGGCGGGGCAGCAACATGCAGGCCCTGGTGGAATCCGCGCCGGGACTGGACTTCCGCGCCGTGCTCTCCAACCGCCCCGAGGCCGCCGGCCTCGCCTGGGCCGCCGGCCGCGGGCTCGCCACGCGCGTGGTGGACCACAAGGCGCACGCCTCGCGCGAGGCCTTCGACGCGGCGCTGGCCGCCGCCATCGACGCCTTCTCGCCCGACTACGTCTTCCTCGCCGGCTTCATGCGCATCCTCACGCCGGGCTTCATCGACCGCTTCCCGAACGCCATCCTCAACATCCACCCTTCCCTGCTGCCGTCCTTTCCCGGGCTGCACACGCACGAGCGCGCGCTCGAGGCGGGCGTGCGCCTGCACGGGGCCACGGTGCACTTCGTGACGCCCGCCCTGGACCACGGGCCCATCGTCGTGCAGGCGGCCGTGCCGGTGCTCGACGCGGACACGCCCGACACGCTGGCCGCCCGCGTCCTGGCGCAGGAGCACCGCATCTACCCGCAGGCCGCCCGCTGGCTCGCGCAAGGGCGCGTGACGGTCACGCCCGCCGGTGTCGTCCGGGTGAGCGGCTCGGGCGTTTCCACGGACTGGGCCATTTCCCCGCGGGACCCGTCGTGAAAGCCGCCGCCTTCGTCCTCGCCTTCACCCTCGCCGGCTCGGCAGCGGCCGCGCCGGCGCCGGCCGTGCCCGCGCGCGTGGAGGCCGAATACCAGATCGCCGCCGCCGGCCTGGTCATCGGCCGCGTGCGCGAGACCTTCACGCGCGAGGGCGACGCCTACCGCCTCGAGAGCACCACGCGCACCGAGGGCGTGTTCAAGCTCTTCCGCGACGACACCATCGTGCTGCGCAGCGAGGGCCGCATCGGCCCGGCGGGCCTGGTGCCGCTGCGCTTCGAGCAGCGGCAGGCCGGCAGCAAGGGCCACGACACGGTGGCCACCTTCGACTGGGCCGGCAAGGTGCTGCGCTCCGAGCACGGCGGCGAGACGAAGACGGTCGACCTGCCCGCGGGCACGCAGGACCGCCTCTCGGTCATGTACCAGTTCATGTTCGAGCCGCTGGGCCGCCCGCGCGTGGAGGTGTACATGTCCAACGGCCGCAAGGTGGACCGCTATTCCTACCGCCTCGTGGATTCGCCCTCGGTCTCCACGCCGGCGGGCGAGTTCCGCACCGCCCACTACGAGCGGCTCACGCAGGACGAGAAGGAAAACCGCGCCCAGCTCTGGCTCGCGGCCGAGCGCTTCCACCTGCCCGTGCGCGTCGTGTTCGAGGACGCCAAGGGCCTTCGCCTCGAGCAGTCGCTCGTGAGCCTTTCCACGCGCTAGCCATGTCCGCCGGGCGCTCCTTCCCCTCCCGCTGGCGCACCGTCGCCCTCGCCGCCGCGCTGTCCGTGGCGGTGCACGCCGCGTTCATCGGCGGCTACGGCGGCCCGCGCGACGACGAGCCGAAGCTGGACCTGCCCGAGTACACGGCGACGCTGGAAGAGGCCCCCCCCGCGCCCGCCGCCGTGGCGCCGCCCGCGCCGGCACCGCGCGTTCGCCACCGCGCCCGCCCGCGCCCGGCGGTCTCGCTGCCCGGCGAGGTGGTGGCTTCCATGCCCGAGCCCGTGGCCGCCGAGGACCTCGCGCCCCCGCTGGAGAACGACGTCACCGTGCCCGAGATGCTCGCCTACGCCGAGCAGGCCGTGCCGCTGGAGCTGCCGGAGCTCCCCAGCTTCCGCCCCGAGGCGCTGCCCGACACCCTCACCATCCGCTACGCGCTCACCTCCGTCTTCGCCGACGGGCAGGCGAGCTACACCTGGCACCGCGAGGGCGACCGCTACGAGATCAGCGGCACCGCCGAGGCGGTGGGCTTCTTCACCCTGTTCCTGCAGGGCAGCATCGACCAGGCCTCCACGGGCGTGGTCACGAAGCGTGGCCTGAAGCCCGACCGCTTCACCGAGAAGCGCGGCGACACGCCCGAGGAAGGGCTCACCTTCGACTGGAGCGCGCGCAAGGTCGAGTTCTACCGCGGAGACAACCGCCGCACGGGGCCCCTGGCGGACGCCACCGTCGACTGGCTCTCGATGATCTTCCAGCTCGCCACCGTCCCCCCGACCACCGGCCCCATGACGCTTCGCGTCTTCACGCAGCGCAAGATGTACGAGTTCCACCTGCAGGTGCTGGGCGTGGAGGAGCTGGACCTGCCCTTCGGCCGCGCCCGCACGCTGCACCTGCACCACGACGGCGACAGCCCCGACGAGGCCGTGGACGTCTGGCTGGGCCTGGACCAGTACAACCTGCCCGTGAAGCTGCGCTATCCCGTCGCGCGCAACCGCCTGATGGTCGAGCAGACGGCCACTTCCGTGGAGGCACGCTGATGGCCGGCGCCCTCTCCCGGCCCGTCTTCGAGGCCATCGTGCACGCGCTGGCGGTCGTGATGCCGGGGCGCAGCCCCGCGGACGTGGCGCTCAAGCACTTCTTCCGCGACCACCGCGCGCTGGGCAGCCGCGACCGCGCCTTGCTCGCGGACACGGTCTACTCCGTGCTGCGCCGGCGGCGCCTGCTGGAGGCGCTGACGCCCTCGGCCACCCCGCGCGAGCTCGCGCTCGCCTCGCTGGTCCGGCTGCAGGGCGTGGGACTGGGCCAGCTCGATTCGCTGGTGCGCGGGGCCGAGCACGACTGGCTCGCCGCGCTCAAGGCGCGCGACCTCGACGCGCTGCCCTTCGAGCTGCGCGCGGACCTGCCCGACTGGGTCATCGCCCGCCTGCGCCGCCGCCATGGCGACGAGGAGATCCTCGCGCTCGCCCGCGCGCTGCAGCACCCCGCGCCGCTGGACCTTCGCGTGAACACGCTCAAGGCCCCGCGCGAGGCCGTGCTGGAGCGGCTCGAGCGCGACGGCACCCCCGGAGTGCCCACGCGCTTCTCGCCGCTGGGCGTGCGCCTGCGCGAGAAGGTGGCGCTCAACCAGCACCCGATGTTCCTGGACGGCGCGGTGGAGGTGCAGGACGAAGGCAGCCAGCTCCTGGGCCTGCTGGTCGAGCCGCGCCGCACCGACCTCGTCGTGGACTTCTGCGCGGGCGCCGGCGGCAAGACACTGCAGCTCGGCGCCGCCATGGGGTCGCACGGGCGCCTGTACGCGTGGGACGTCTCCGACAAGCGCCTGGCGAACCTCACGCCGCGGCTGCGCCGCTCGGGCCTGTCCAACGTGCACCCGCAGCGCATCGCCGGCGAGAACGACACCAAGGTGAAGCGCCTGCGCGGCAAGGTCGACCGCGTGCTGGTGGACGCGCCGTGCACGGGCCTGGGCACGCTGCGCCGCAACCCGGACCTCAAGACGCGCCAGACGGAGGCGGGCCTCGCGGAGCTGGGCGCCAAGCAGTGGGCCATCCTCGAGGCGGCCGCGGCCCTCGTGAAGCCCGGCGGGCGCCTCGTGTACGGCACCTGCAGCCTGCTCGAGGAGGAAAACGAGGCCCTCGTCGAGCGCTTCCTCGCCGCGCACCCGGAGTTCGAGCCCCTGGACTGCTCGGCCGTGCTCGCGCGCCAGGGCATTGCCGTGCCGGGCTGCGAGCGCTACCTGCGGCTGCTGCCGCACGTGCACGACACCGACGGCTTCTTCGCGGCCGTCCTGCAGCGACGGCCGTGAAGCCCGCCGCGCCCCTGGCCGCCCTGCTCCTGGCCGTGGCCGCGCCGGCGGCGGCCGGCACCGCGCGCGTCCAGGCGTGGTTCACGCCCGGCGACGACGCCACGGGCGCCATCGTCGCGAGGCTGGACGCGGCGCGCGATTCCGTGCGTCTCGCGGCCTACCTCTTCACCGACCGGCGCATCGCCGCCGCGCTCGCGCGCGCCGCGCGCCGCGGCGTCGCGGTGGACGTGGTGGCCGACGCGAGGCAGTTCGAGACGGGCGGCTTCCCGGTGGCCGGGCGCCTCGCGCGCGCCGGCGTTCGCGTGTGGCTGCAGGGCGAGTACGCCGCGTTCCACGACAAGGTCATCGTGATCGACGCGGGCACGGACACGCCCGTCGTGCTCACGGGCAGCTTCAACTTCACGCCCTCGGCGCAGTCGCGAAACGCCGAGAACCTGGTGGCCCTGGCCGGCAGCCCCGCGCTCGCCGCGCGCTTCGCCGCCGACTTCGAGCGCCACCGCGCCGGCGCCGCGAGGCTGCAGTGAGCGCCGCCATGACGCCCCTGGAGCGCGCCCTCGAGGCCTTCACCACCCAGGCCACGACGGGCGTGGGCCTCGCGCAGCTCGCCGTCATCGCCGTGGGCCTCGCACTGGGCGCGGCCATCGGCGGGGCCCTTCGCCGGCGCGTGAGCGCGCAGGGCCGGTGGGAATTCGGCGAGCGCGGCTTCGGGCGCGTGGCCTTCCCGCTCGCGGCGCTGGCGCTCATCTGGGGCGCGCGCCTCGCGCTGCGCCGGCACTTCCCCACGCCCTTCGTGGACGTGGCGATCTCGCTGCTGGTCGCCTTCGCCGTCATCCGCGTCGCCGTCTACGTCCTGCGCCACATCCTCCCGGAGGGCACCATCCTGCGCGGCTCCGAGCGCGGCGTGGCCTGGCTCATGTGGGTGGGCGTGGCCCTGCACGTGACGGGGATCCTCCCGGACGTGTGGGACGCCCTCGACGGCGTGGCCTTCACCGTGGGCAAGGAGCGCATCTCGCTCCTGCTGGTGCTGCAGGGCGCCGTGTCGCTCGCGGTCACCCTCGCCATCACGATGTGGGCCGCGACCTTGGTGGAGGCGCGGGTGCTCGCGGCCGAGCGGGTGGAGCTTTCCACGCGCGTCGTGGTGGCCAAGCTCGTCCGCGCGGCGGCCTTCTTCCTGGCGGTGCTCATCGCCCTGCCGGTCGTCGGCATCGACATCACCGCGCTCTCCGTCTTCGGCGGCGCGCTGGGCGTGGGCCTGGGCTTCGGCCTGCAGAAGATCGCCAGCAACTACGTGAGCGGCTTCATCATCCTGCTCGACCGCTCCATCCGCATCGGCGACCTGGTGGCGGTGGACGGCCGCCAGGGCGTGGTGAAGGCCATCGCCTCGCGCTACACGGTGATCCGCAGCCTGGACGGCACGGAGTCCATCATCCCCAACGAGACGCTCATCACCCAGACGGTGGTGAACCACTCGTTCACCGACCGCAAGGTGCTGCTGCGCGTGCCCGTGACCGTGGGCTACGGCGCGGACGTGGAGCGGGTCTTCGCGCTCATGCTCGAGGCCGCCCGCCGCCAGCCGCGCGTGCTGCCCGAGCCCGAGCCCGGTGCCTGGATCGCCAACCTGGGCGACAACGGCATCGAGGTCGAACTGGGCCTCTGGATCGCCGATCCGGACCAGGGCCAGGCCTCGCTTCGCGGCGCCGTGCTCCGGGACATCCTGGCCGCCTTCCAGGCCGAGGGGATCGAGATACCCTTCCCGCAGCGGGACGTCCGCCTCGTGGGCAGCCCGGCTCCGTCACAAAATTCGCCTTGAAATCATGGGCTTGCGGGGTATCGCGATATTCACGCCCGGCCGCCCCCCCAGGCAGGCTACAATCGCGGGCCGAATCCCTACCCGTCCCGCCGATGAGCGGGGCTGCATGAAAGGCGCAAGCTCATGATTTTCGACGGAATCCTGGCCCTTCCCTGGTGGGGCAAGCTGCTGGTGCTGCTCGCCCTCGTCCAGGTGACGATCGCCGGGGTCACCCTCTACCTGCACCGCTGCCAGGCGCACCGCGCCCTGGAACTGCACCCCATCGTCAGCCACTTCTTCCGCTTCTGGCTGTGGCTCACCACCGGGATGATCACCAAGGAGTGGGCGGCGATCCACCGCAAGCACCACGCCAAGTGCGAGACGGCGGAGGATCCCCACAGCCCGCAGGTCTACGGCATCAACCGCATCCTCTTCGGCGGCGTGATGCTGTACGTGAAGGAGTCGCACGTCCCCGAGACGATGCAGCGCTACGGCCACGGCACGCCCGACGACTGGCTCGAGCGCACGATCTACACCCCGCACCACAAGAAGGGCATCATCCTCATGGCCCTCGCCAACGTCGCGCTCTTCGGCGTGGTGCCGGGCATGCTGATGTTCGGCGTGCAGATGGCCTGGATCCCCTTCTGGGCGGCCGGCGTCATCAACGGCGTCGGCCACTTCTGGGGCTACCGCAACTTCCAGACTGAGGACGCCAGCACCAACATCGTGCCCGTGGCGGCGTGGATCGGCGGCGAGGAGCTGCACAACAACCACCACGCCTTCCCGACCTCGGCCAAGTTCAGCGTGCGCTGGTACGAGTTCGACCTCGGCTGGGGCTACATCCAGGTGCTCTCCGCGCTGGGCCTCGCCCGCGCCAAGAAGCTGCCGCCCAAGGTGCGGCTGGATCCGTCCAAGCTCGAGGTGGACATCCACACCCTGCAGGCCATCGCCACCAACCGCTACGAGGTGCTGGCGAAGTACGCCAAGTCCATGAAGGCCGCCTGGAACGAGGAGGTGGCGAAGCTGCGCGACAGCCACGTGCTGGCCGACAGCGCCGCCGCCCGCAAGCTGCGCCAGTGGGTCACGCGCGGCAACGCCCAGTCCGAGGCCGAGCGCGAGGCCGTCGCCCGCGCCCTGGCCACCAGCCCGCGCCTGGCCACCTGGTACCGCATGCGCGAGGAGCTCGCGCGCACCTGGGAGCGCTCCTCGCTCTCCACCGAGCAGCTCGTGCAGCAGCTCAAGGACTGGTGCGACCGCGCCGAGGCGAGCGGCATCGAGGCCCTCGCGGAGTTCTCGCAGCGCCTGCGGCGCTACGCCGCGGCCTAGCGACCCATCGCCGCCGCGCCGCCGGCCCGGCCCCCGGGCACCGCCCTCGTCCTGGGGGCGAGCGGCTACATCGGAACCCACCTCGTCCCCGCGCTCGCCGCGCGGGGATGGCGCGTGCGCGCCGCGGCGCGCAACCGCCGCGTGCTCGAGGCCCGCGAATGGGCGGGCGTGGAGATCGCCGAGGCCGACGCCCTGCGCCCGGAGACGCTGGGCCCCGCGCTCGCGGGCGTCGAGGTGGCCTACTACCTCGTGCACTCCATGGCGGCCGGCGCCGAGTTCGGCCGGCTGGACCGCGAGGCGGCGGGGCACTTCGCGCGGGCGTGCGCCGAGGCGGGCGTCGAGCGCATCGTCTACCTCGGCGGCCTGGTGCCCGAGGGCGCCGATTCCGAGCACCTGCTCTCCCGGCGCGAGACCGGCGAGCGGCTGCGCGAGGGGCCGGTGCCCGTCACCGAGATCCGCGCCGGCATCGTCGTCGGCCCCGGCTCGGCCGCCTTCGAGGTGATGCGCGACCTCGTGCTGCACCTGCCCGTGATGGTGACCCCGCGCTGGGTGCGCGCGAGCTCGCCGCCGCTCGCGCTGCCCAACCTCCTGCACTACCTGCTCGAAGCGGCGCGCCACCCGGCGATGGCCGGCGGCACCTACGACGCGGCCGGGCCGCAGTCGCTCACCTACGAGGCGATGATGCGCGCCATCTGCCGCCGGCTCGGGCGGCGCGAGCCGTGGATCGTGCCCGTGCCCGTGCTCACGCCGGAGCTCTCCGCGTACTGGCTCAAGCTCGTGACGGCCGTGCCGGCCAACGTCGCGCGCGCCCTCATCGGGGGCCTTCGCCACGACTTCCACGCCGACGACGCGGCGTTGCGCGCGCTCGTGCCGCAGCGCCTGCTGGATTTCGACGAGGCCGTGGCCGAGGCCCTGGCCGCGGAGGCGCGCCACGCCGTCGCCGCGCGCTGGACCGAGGGCGCGTTCATGTTCCGCGACTACCGGCCGGACTACGCGTACTACGCCAAGCGCGCGGGCGCGGAGGCCACCACGGGCGCGAGCGCCGGCTCGCTCTGGCGCGTGGTGTCGGCCATCGGCGGCGAGAACCGCTACTACGCGTACGACCTGCTGTGGACGCTGCGCGAGGCGGCCGACCGGCTGGTGGGCGGCGTGGGACTCCGGCGCGGCCGTCGCGACCCGGACGAGCTGCGCGTGGGCGACGTCGTCGACTCGTGGCGCGTGACGGGCGTCGAGCCGGGGCGGCGCCTCACGCTGGGCTTCGGCATGAAGGCGCCCGGCGCGGGCGTGCTGGAGCTGGAAGTGGAGGACCTCGGCGATCGCCGGCGCCTGGCGGTGACGGCCTACTGGCACCCGGCGGGCTTCCTCGGGCTCGCCTACTGGCACGCGATGTTCCCGGCGCACCTCGTGCTCTTCCGCGCGATGGTGCGCGAGATCGCCCGGCGCGCGCTCGCGCTCGACGCGGGCCCCCGAAACGAAGAACCCCGCCAGGGGCGGGGTCCGGGGTGATGCGGGCGGAAGGGGCCGCGGCTACTTGAGCTTCGTCTCCTTGTAGGTGACGTGCTTGCGGGCCTTCGGGTCGTATTTCTTGATCTCGATCTTGTCCGGCGTGGTCTTCTTGTTCTTGGTCGTCGTGTAGAAGTGGCCGGTGCCGGCGGTGGACTCGAGCTTGATCTTGTCGCGCATGGCGCTCTCCTCAGACGGCCTCGCCGCGCGCGCGCATTTCCGCGAGCACGACGTCGATGCCCTTCTTGTTGATCGTGCGAAGGCCGGCGCTCGTGAGGCGAAGCTTCACGTAGCGGTTCTCGCTCTCCACCCAGAGCTTGCGGTACTGCAGGTTCGGGAGGTAGCGGCGCTTCGTCTTGTTGTTGGCGTGGGACACGTGGTTGCCCACGGTGGGACCCTTGCCGGTGACCTGGCAGACGCGAGACATGGGATTTCTCCGGTTCCATCGCCCCGAAAAGCCGGGACGGAAAGCCGGTGATTATAGCCCAGGCGCGCTTTCCCCTTCAACCTGATTCCATTGCCTTTTTTCCTACAGCAGGCCGCGCTCGGCGAAGGACAGGCTGGCCCCCGGGGCGACGATGAAGTGGTCGAGTACCTTCACGTCCACGAGGGCGAGGGACTCCGCGAGGCTCCTCGTAAGTGCTTGATCCTGAAAGGAAGGCTCCGCCACCCCCGAGGGGTGGTTGTGGGCGAGGATGACCCCGGCCGCGTTGTGAGCCAGCGCTCGCTTTACGACCTCCCGCGGGTAGACGCTGGTCTGGGTGAGGGTGCCGCGGAAGAGCTCCTCGGCGGCGAGGACGCGGTTCTGCGCGTCGAGGAACACCGCCCAGAACACCTCGTGGCCCAGGTGCTGGAGGCGAAGCCGAAGGAATGCGCGAACGGCCGCCGGGGAGGCGAGGCTGTCGCGGCCCTGCATCTGCTCGGCCAGCGCGCGGGTGGCGAGCTCGCGCACCGCGGCGACCTGCGCGGCGCGCGCCGCGCCCACCCCGGGGACGGTGGCGATCTCGGTCGGCGCGGCCACGAGCAGGTGCGAGACGCGCCCGAAGCGGCCGAGCAGTTCCTGCGCGAGCTGCGCGGCGCTGCGGCCGGGGGCGCCGGTGCGCAGCAGGAGCGCCACCAGCTCGGCATCGGACAGCGACTCGGCGCCGCGGGCGGCGAGCCTTTCCCGCGGCCGGCCGGCGGCCGGCCACTCGGCGTGGGGCATGGCGGGGTTTCCTCCCTGTGTAGAATGGGCCGATGGATGACCGGACCACACGCCGCGTTCTGCTGGGAGTGACGGGGGGCGTCGCCGCCTACAAGGCGGCCGAGCTCGCGCGGGCGCTCCTCCGAAATAACGTCGAGGTGCGCGTGGCGATGACCGATGCGGGCACGCGGTTCGTCACGCCCGCCACCTTCCAGGCGCTCACCGGCCGGCCCGTGGCGACGGACCTGTGGGACGCGGGCTTCACGAGCGGGATGGCGCACATCGAGCTCTCGCGCGGCGTGGACGCGATCGTCGTCGCGCCGGCGAGCGCGAATTTCCTCGCGAAGCTCGCCCACGGCCTCGCCGACGACCTGCTCTCGACCACGTGCCTCGCGCGCGCCTGCCCGCTGCTGGTCGCGCCCGCGATGAACCGCGAGATGTGGGACAACCCCGCCACGCAGCGCAACCTCGCGCTCCTGCGCGGCGACGGCGTCGCGATCCTGGGCCCGGCCGCCGGCGACCAGGCCTGCGGCGAGGTGGGCATGGGCCGTCTGCTGGAGCCCGAGGAGCTGCTGCAGGCCATCCTGGACTTCCTCTCGCCCAAGCGCCTGGCGGGCCGCAAGGTGCTCGTCACCGCCGGCCCCACCTTCGAGGCCATCGACACGGTGCGCGGCATCACCAACCAGAGCTCGGGCCGCATGGGCTACGCCATCGCCGCGGCCGCGGCGGCCATGGGCGCCGACGTGACGCTCGTCTCCGGCCCCACCTCGCTGCCGCCGCCGGCCAGCGCGCACTTCGTGTACGTGACGAGCGCGGCCGAGATGCTCAACGCGGTGAACGCGCACGCGGGCGCGGCCGATCTCTTCTTCAGCGTGGCGGCGGTGGCGGACTACACGCCCGAGGCGCCGGCCGCCCGCAAGATCAAGAAGTCGGGCGAGCCCCTGGAGATCAAGCTGCGGCCCACGGTGGACATCCTGGCGCAGGTGGCGCGGATGCCGGGCGGGCCGTTCTGCGTGGGCTTCGCCGCGGAGAGCGAGAACCTCGCCGAGTACGCGCAGGCCAAGCGGCGCAAGAAGGCCATCCCGATGATCGTCGCGAACCTCGTGCAGCACACCGTCGGCCGCGAGGAGAACGAGGTCACGATCTACGACGAGGCCGGCGCCCACGCGCTGGCCCGCGCGCCCAAGTCGCGCATCGCGCGCGCCATCGTCGAGCACGCCGTCGCCCTCTTCGAGGCCCGCGGCGGCGCCCCGCGCCTCGCGACCGTCAAGCAGGCTTCCTGAAGGATTCCCCCGGACCTTGCGCCTCGCGGCGCGGTAGACCCTTGGAACACGGATCAACGCGGATGGACACGGATGAACGCGCAAATCGCTCCATGAGAACGCTGGACGTGAAGATCCTCGACGAGCGCATGCGCTCCCGGCTGCCGGCGTACGCCACCGCGGGTTCCGCGGGGCTGGACCTGCGCGCGTGCCTGGACGAGCCGCTGGCGCTGCGGCCCGGCGACAGTGCGCTCGTGCCCACGGGCCTCGCCATCCACGTGGCCGACCCCGGCTACGCGGCGGTGATCATTCCCCGCTCGGGGCTGGGCCACAAGCACGGCATCGTGCTCGGCAACCTCGTCGGGCTCATCGACTCCGACTACCAGGGCCAGCTCTTCGTCTCGTGCTGGAACCGCGGGCGCGAGGCCTTCGTGGTGAACCCGATGGAGCGCATCGCGCAGCTCGTCGTGGTGCCCGTGGTGCAGGTGGCGCTCAACGTCGTGGAAGACTTCGCCGACAGCGCGCGCGGCGCCGGCGGCTTCGGCTCCACGGGCCGGCACTGAGGCGGCCATGCACGGCATCCTGCTCTTCGCGCACGGCGCCCGCGACCCGCAGTGGGCGCGCCCCTTCGAGGCCATCCGCGACCGGCTGCGCGCGCGCCGGCCGGAGTTCCCGGTCGAGCTCGCCTTCCTCGAGCTCATGTCGCCCTCGCTCGAGGAAGCCGTCGCCACGCTGCGCGGCAAGGGCGTGGCGGCCATCACCATCTTCCCGCTCTTCATGGCGCCGGGCGGACACATCCGCAACGACCTGCCGCGCATCGTGGAGCAGATGCGCCAGGCGCACCCCGAGGTGCCCATCGCCGTGCAGCGCCCCATCGGCGAGGTGCCCGAGCTGCTGGACGCGATGGCCGCGTGGATCCTCGCCGACGTGGACTAGGGCCGCGCGCGGCGGGAACAAATCGAGTAGCCGTCGTTCCAACCCATCCGGTAGACGGGGTCGTCCTTGAAGCGCCGGGCGTCCTTGCGGCCCCACTCGCTGTCGCGCGCCGTCTCGCAGCCGTCGATGTAGCCGTCGCGCGCGGCGGGGGGGTAGCCGGCCAGGTTGTACTGCGGCCGGGGGGCCTTCGCGCGGCGCTCGCGCGCCTGCGCCGGCGTCTCGGGCGGCGGCGGCGAGGGCGGGATGGCCGCGCACGCGGCCAGGGCCAGCGGCAGCAGCAGCCGCCAGGCGAGGCGCCGGCCTGCCAATCCGGGTATCGTGCGTTCGCCGTTCGTCGTCTTCATGGGAGGTTGCACTTGTCGCCGGGCATTCTAACCGCGGGCCGCGCCCGCCTCGCCGTCGCCGCCTGCCTCGCGGCGGCCGCCCTCGCCCCCGCCGCCCGCGCCGAGGGCGCGCTGCCGGTCACGCACGTCAAGGTCGCCGGCCACGCGCTGCGCGTGGAGGTGGCCGCCACCGACGAGCAGCGCGCCACGGGCCTCATGAACCGCAGGCAGCTCGGCAAGGACGACGGCATGCTCTTCGTCTTCGACGAGCCCGCCTACCACGCCATGTGGATGAAGAACACGCTCATCCCGCTGTCGGTGGCGTTCGTCGACCACGCCGGCCGCATCCTCAACATCGCCGACATGCAGCCCCAGACGCTCGATTCGCACGCCGCGGCCGGGCCGGCCCGCTACGCCATCGAGACCAACCTGGGCTGGTTCGCGCGCCACGGCGTCCGCGAGGGCGACCGCGTGAGCGGCCTGCCGAAGCCCCCGAAGTGAGCGCGCGGGAATAACGCGCGCGCGCCGCTGTTCACCCCTTCGTCGCCGGCTGCCGGCGCCGACTCCCTCCCCCTGTGACCCAGAAAGGAAACGCATGAAACGCCTCGCCTCCGCCGCCGTCCTGCTCGCCGCCACCTCCGCCGGCCTCGCGCTCGCCGCCGGCCCCAAGCCCGAGCAGGAGATCGAGTACCGCCAGGCCGTGATGACGGTGATCGGCCGGGCGATGGGCCCCATGGGCGCCATGGCGCAGGGCAAGGCGCCCTACGACGCCGCCGTCGTGAAGAAGAACTCCGCCCTCATCGACACCCTGCTCGGGCTGCCGTTCCATTCCTTCGGCCCGGGCACCGACAAGGGCCGGCCGACGAAGGCGGACCCGAAGATCTGGAAGGAGATGGCCAAGTTCAACGAGTCCGCCGACCAGGCGCAGAAGGCGGCCGCGGAGCTGGCCGCCACGGGCGGCGAAGAGGCGAAGTTCAAGGCCGCCTTCGGCAAGCTCGGCAAGTCGTGCAAGGGCTGCCACGACGACTTCCGCATGAAGGAAGCGCGCGGCTGAGTCAGGCCCAGCGCAGCAGCGCCCAGACGGCCGCCGCCGCCGCGATCGCGACGGCGGTGGCCGCCGCCGGCCCGCCCCCGCGCGAGGCTTCCGGCTCGCGTCCCGCCTCCAGCGTCTT
>JAKOWJ010000044.1 GCA_029781595.1 Pseudomonadota bacterium
CTCGCGATGCACGAGCACGGCCTCACGATCCCCCACCCGCGGGCGCACGAGCGCGCCTTCGTGCTGGCGCCCCTGGCCGAGGTGTGGCCCGAGGCGGTGATCCCCGGTCACGGCCGGGTCGCCGACCTCCTCCCGGGCGTGCGCGGCCAGGCCATCGAGCGCCTGGCGGAGGCCACGGCGTGAAGCACCGCTTCATCGTCGTCGAGGGGCCCATCGGCTGCGGCAAGACCAGCCTCGCGAGGCTCCTCGCGCGGCGCCTGAACGCCGCCACGGTGCTGGAGGAGCCCGAGGCCAACCCCTTCCTGCCGCTCTTCTACCGCGACATGCGCCGGCACGCGCTGTCCACGCAGCTCTTCTTCCTCTTCCAGCGCCTGCACCAGCTCGAGGGCCTGCGCCAGCCGGACCTCTTCGGCCGCCCCACGGTGGCGGACTTCGCGCTGCAGAAGGACCCGCTCTTCGCCCGCCTCACGCTGGACGACAACGAGTTCGCGCTCTACTCGCGCATCTTCGAGCACGTGCGGCCCCAGGCGCCCGTGCCGGACCTCGTGATCTACCTGCAGGCCAAGGTGGAGACCCTGGTCGAGCGCGTGCGGCGCCGCGGCAAGCCGATGGAGGCGAGCATCGGCGACGACTACCTGCGCGCCGTCTCCGACACCTACACGCGCTACTTCTACAACTACGACGACAGCGCGCTGCTGGTGGTCAACAGCGAGCGGCTGAACTTCGTGGACGTGCCCGAGCACTTCGACCTGCTGGTCGAGCGCGTGCAGGCGATCCGCGGCGGCCGGGAGTTCTTCAACCGGGCCTGACGGCCGATGCTGCAATGCAGCGAAACCGTGGCAGAATGCACGTCCCCAACCGGACGAAAGTCATTCCCATGAGAGTGACCCTCCCGAAACTGCAGGAACGCGCACGGGGCGGCGAGAAGCTCGCCATGCTCACCTGCTACGACGCGAGCTTCGCCGCGGTCTCGGACGCGGCGGGCGTCGACATCCTCCTCGTGGGCGACTCGCTCGGCATGGTGATCCAGGGCCACGACTCCACCCTGCCCGTCTCGCTGGAGGAGCTGGCCTACCACACGCGGCTGGTGGCGCGCGGCAGCGCCAACGCCATGCTCGTGGCGGACATGCCCTTCGGCAGCTTCCAGGAGTCGCCCGGGCAGGCCTTCCGCAACGCCGCGCGCCTCATGGCCGAGGGCGCGCAGATGGTCAAGCTCGAGGGCGGCGCGACGATGGTGGAGACCACGCGATTCCTCGTCGATCGCGGCGTGCCCGTGTGCGCGCACATCGGCCTCACGCCCCAGTCGGTGCACACGCTCGGCGGCTACCGCGTGCAGGGCAAGGGCGACCCCGCGGCCGACCGGCTCGTGGCGGACGCCAAGGCCCTGGAGCAGGCGGGCGCCGGCTTCGTGCTGATGGAGGCGATGCCCTCCCCGGTGGCCCGGCGCGTGACCGAGGCGGTGTCGGTGCCCACCATCGGCATCGGCGCGGGGCCGGACGTCTCGGGGCAGGTGCTGGTGGTCTACGACATGCTGGACATCTTCCCGGGCCGCAAGGCGCGGTTCGTGCGCAATTTCATGGCGGGAACGGGCTCGGTGAAGGGGGCGATCGAGGCCTACGTGAAGGCGGTGAAGTCGGGGGAGTTCCCGGCACCGGAGCATTGTTTCTAGGCGCTTCGCGCGGGCAGGGCGGGGACACGGATGAACGCGGATGGACGCGGATGAATGCCGAAGGGGCTGGGCCGGGTAGCCGCCTGGAGGTGGTGAGCACCGTGGAGGCGCTGCGCGCGCGGCTGCGCGGCGAGGCGTCGGTGGTGCTGGTGCCGACGATGGGCAACCTGCACGCGGGGCACCTGGCGCTGGTGGCGGAGGCGCGCAGGCACGGCTCGTGCGTGGTGGCCTCGATCTTCGTGAACCGCCTGCAGTTCGAGCCGGGCGGGGATTTCGACCGCTACCCGCGCACGCTGGAGCGCGACTGCGAGCTGCTCGCCGCGGCCGGGTGCCACGTGGTGTTCGCGCCGGGCGAGAGCGAGCTCTATCCGGAGCCGCAGGAGATCCGCCTCGCGCCGCCGAAGGCCGCCGAGCAGCTGTGCGGCGAATTCCGCCCCGGCCACTTCGAGGGCGTGGTCACGGTGGTGGCCAAGCTCTTCAATATTGTTGCGCCGCACACAGCCGTTTTCGGGCGCAAGGACTACCAGCAGCTGTTCGTCATCCGCACGCTGGTGCGGCAGATGAACTACCCCGTGCGCATCGTCGGCGTGGACACGGTGCGCGAGCCCGACGGCCTCGCCATGAGCTCCCGGAATGGCTATCTCTCCTCTGAGGAGCGCACCAAAGCGGTGCGGCTCGGCCGGGAATTGCGCGCCGTCAAGGCGGCGATCGAGTCCGGCCGGCGCGATCACGAGGCGCTATGCGAAATCGCAACGGCGAACTTGACGGCGGCCGGCTGGCGCGTGGATTATGTTGCACTGCGGAATCAGTCCGGGCTGGCCGTTCCGGGCCCCGCCGACCGCGATCTCGTGGTCCTCGGGGCGGCGTGGCTGGGCCGCACGCGGCTCATCGACAACCTCGAGATCCGCGCCTGATCCCCGCCGGCGAGCTTTGGAGGCAATGCTCTAAAGCGCGCCGCTAGAATCTCCACAAGAATCCTCCGACGGGGAAGCGAGAGAACATGCAACGCACCATGCTCAAGTCCAAGCTGCACCGGGTGACCTGCACCGCCTCCGAGCTGCACTACGAGGGCTCGTGCGCGATCGACCTGGACCTGCTGGACGCCGCCGACATCCGCGAGTACCAGCAGATCGACATCTACAACGTGAACAACGGCGAGCGCTTCAGCACCTACGCCATCGCGGCCGAGCGCGGCTCCGGCACCATCTCCGTCAACGGCGCGGCCGCCCACAAGGCCCGCCGCGGCGACCTGCTCATCATCGCCTCCTACGCCACGTACACGGAGGCCGAGCTGGCCTCGCACCAGCCCGAGCTGGTCTACGTGGACGCGAACAACGTCGTGAAGGAAAAGCGCGGGGCCATCCCCGTGCAGAAGGCTGCCTGAGAGCGGCCCCCGGCTCCACGCCCGCGGGCGCCTTCGGGCGCCCGTCGTCATTCAGGGGCCCGCGCTCTCATCGGCGCATGCCCGCCTCCGCGATCCGGCACGCCCTGTCGGCCTCCGGCGACACGCTGCTCGATGCCGCCGCCGGCGCCTGGCGCGCCGTGCGCCTGGCC
Source organism: Pseudomonadota bacterium (assembly GCA_029781595.1). Taxonomy (GTDB): domain Bacteria; phylum Pseudomonadota; class Gammaproteobacteria; order Burkholderiales; family Usitatibacteraceae; genus FEB-7. The sequence goes on from JAKOWJ010000044.1 coordinate 3,224, forward strand.
GCCGACGCGGTGGTCGCCGCGCTCTCGCCCTCCACGTACACGCCCGCCGTGCGCGCCATCGCCGCGCGGCAGGTGTGCGAATCCGCGTGGGAGGTGCTGCCGGGCGTGGCGGCCGCGAGCGCCGTGCTGGGCTACCTGGTGATCGGGATCGTCGACGCGACGGCCCGCGGCTTCGGCCTCTCGGGCTACGCGCTGGAGCTCTTCGTGCGCCTGGTGGTGATGGAGCTGGTGCCGCTCTTCGTGGCGCTCTTCGTGGCCCTGCGCTCCGGGGCCGCCATCGGCACCACGGTGGCCCTGCTGCGGCTGGAGGGCCGGCTCGATCCCGAGCGCGGCCTCGCGGACCCGCTTCGCCAGGCGCTGCTGCCGCGCGGCATGGGGGTGGCGGCGGCGGTGCTCGCGCTCACGGCGGCGGGGTGCCTCGCCGCGCTGGTCACCGCCTACCTCGGGCTGTACGGCCTCTCGCCCTGGGGCCACGCGGCGTTCGCGCGCACGGTGGGCCAGGCCTTCGGGCCCGCGGTGGCCTTCGGCCTCGCGCTCAAGGTGCTCTTCTTCGCGCTGGCGGTGGCCGTGATCCCGGTGGCCGCGAGCCTTGCCGCGCCGCGCGACGAGCGCCTGGTGGCCGCCGCGGCGCCGCGCGGCCTCGTGCGCGTCTTCGCGAGCCTCGCGCTCATGGAGGTCGTCGCGCTCGCCTTCACCTACGGCTGACCGGCCATGCCCCACGACGCCCCGCCCCCGGAGATCCGCCACGCCAGCCTGAAGGCGGCGATGGTGCTCGCGCTCACGGCGGCCATCGTGGCGGGCTTCCTCGCCTACGTGCTCTACGCGCGCGGCGTCTTCGAGGCCACGCAGCGGCTGGTGCTCATGGCCGACGACGGCGCGGGCGTCACGGTGGGCATGGACCTCACCTTCTCGGGCTTCCCCGTGGGGCGCGTGCAGCGCATCGAGCTCGCGGCCGACGGCAAGGCGCGCATCGAGGTGGAGGTGCCCGACAAGGACGCGAAGTGGCTGCGGGCCTCCAGCGTCTTCACGCTGGAGCGAAGCCTCGTGGGCGGCGCGCGCCTTCGCGCCTTCACCGGCAACCTGGAGGACAAGCCGCTGCCCGACGGCGCCGTGCGCCCCGTGCTGCGCGGCGACGCCACCGAGGAGCTGCCCGCGCTCGTGGCCTCCATGAAGCACGTGCTGGAGAACCTGGAGCGCATGACGGCCGAGGACTCGAGCCTCAACGCGAGCCTCGCCAGCGTGCGCTCGGTGGCCGATCGCATGACGGGCCCGCACGGCGCGCTCGCGGGCATCCTCGGCAGCGAGGAGAACGCCCGCAAGGTGATCACGGCGCTGGACCGCGCCAACGCCCTGCTCGCGAGGCTCGACCAGGTGGCCGCGCGCCTGGACGGCACGCTCGCCCGCGCCGACGAGAAGCTGCTGGGCGAGGGGGGCGTCGCGGACGAGGCCAGGCGCACGCTCCAGGAATTGACCCAGGCACTGGCGCAGGCGCGCGAGAGCCTTCGCAAGGCCGATGCCGTGCTCGCCGAGGCGCAGAAGATCGGCGCCCACACCGCCGCCGCCACCGAGGACCTCACCGCCCTTCGCGCGGAGGTGGAGTCGACCCTGCGCCGCGTGGGCCGCCTCGTCGAGGAGATCGACCGCAAGTGGCCCTTCGCGCGCGACAACGAGGTGAAGCTGCCGTGAGGGCGCTCGCGACCGTCGCCCTGCTGCTTCTGGCCGCCTGCGCCGGCGGGCCGCCCGCGCCCGAGTGGCAGGCCACCGCGCACGCCTCGCTCCGGGCCTTCGAGTCCGCGTGGCTCGCGGGCCGCACGCGCGCCGCGGAGCAGGAGTTCACCCGGGCACGATCCGCGCTGGCCGCGACGGGGCGCCCGGACCTCGTGGCGCGCGCCGAGCTGGTGCGCTGCGCCGCGCGCGTGGCGAGCCTGGACTTCGACGACTGCCCCGGCTACCGCGCGCTCGCCGCCGACGCCGCGCCCGCCGAGCGCGCCTACGCGGCATACCTCGCGGGCGAGGCGAAGGCGGAGGATGCCGCGCTCCTGCCCGAGCACCAACGCGCCGTCACCTCCGCGGGCCTCGCCGGCATCGCCGATCCGTTCTCGCGCCTGGTGGCGGCGGGCGTGCTCTTCCGGCGCGCGCAGCTCGACCCGGCCGGCATCGCGCTCGCGGCCGACACCGCCTCGGCCCAGGGCTGGCGGCGCCCGCTCCTCGCCTGGCTGGCGGTGCAGGAGAAGCGGGCCCGCGACGCGGGCGACACCGCCGCGGCCGACGCCTTCGCGCGCCGCCGGCGCCTGGCAGGCGGCGAATAGCCCCCGCTCGCCCCCCGCGGCTTATTCGCCCGGCAAATCAGTAGGCCCCGAAACATATATTGGACGCGCCCCCGGCCGGGTGCGATCCTCGGCCGCGATGATCATCGACATCCACGGCCACTACACGACGGCGCCCAAGGGCCTGGAAGGCTGGCGCCGCAGGCAGATCGACGCGCTGCAAGGGGGCACGCCCCCTCGCCGGGCCGACCTCGCCATCACCGACGACGAGCTGCGCGAGAGCCTGGAAAAGGCGCAGCTTCGCCTGCAGCGCGAGCGCGGCACGGACCTCACGCTCTTCTCGCCGCGGGCGATGGCGATGTCGCACCACATCGGCGACCAGCAGACGAGCCTGGAGTGGTCGCGCCTGTGCAACGACGTGATCCACCGCGTGTGCGGCCTGTACCCGGAGAACTTCGCGCCCGTGTGCCAGCTGCCGCAATCGCCGCGCGTGGCGCCGCAGGGCTGCGTGGCCGAGCTGGAGCGCTGCGTGCGCGAGCTGGGCTTCGTGGGCTGCAACCTCAACCCGGACCCCTCGGGCGGCCACTGGCAGGACCCCCCGCTCACCGACCGCTGGTGGTACCCCCTCTACGAGAAGATGGTGGAGCTGGACGTGCCGGCCATGGTGCACGTGAGCGCGAGCTGCAACCCGTGCTTCCACGCCACGGGCGCGCACTACCTCAACGGCGACACGACGGCGTTCATGCAGTTCCTCACCTCGGACCTCTTCCGGGACTTCCCGACGCTGCGATTCGTGATCCCGCACGGCGGCGGCGCGGTGCCCTACCACTGGGGGCGCTACCGCGGCATCGCGCAGGACCTGGGCCGCCCGCCGCTGGAGGAGCTGCTGCTGAAGAACGTGTACTTCGACACCTGCGTGTACCACCAGCCGGGCATCGACCTGCTGCTGGAGGTGATCCCGGTGGAGAACATCCTCTTCGCCTCGGAAATGGTGGGCGCGGTGCGCGGCATCGACCCGCGCACGGGCCACCACTACGACGACACGAAGCGCTACATCGACTCGGCGCCCGGGCTCACGGACGCCGACCGCAAGCAGATCTTCGAAGGCAACGCGCGCCGGGTGTACCCGCGCCTGAAGTTGCCCGCCTGAGCCCCATCCCACCCACCTGGAGGACACCCGAATGAACAACGGCATCCGATCGATCCTGCGCGCGGTGGCGACCGCTTCCGCGACGGCCCTCGCCCTCGGCACCGCGCCCGCCGCGCTGGCCCAGGACTATCCCAACAAGCCGGTGAAGATCCTGGTGGGCTTCGCCCCCGGCGGCGCCATGGACATCGTGGCGCGCACCGTGGGCCAGGTGCTCTCCAAGGGCCTGGGCCAGCCCGTCGTGATCGAGAACAAGCCCGGCGCGGCGAGCAACATCGCCATCCGCCAGCTCATCGACACCCCGGCCGACGGCTACACCATCATGCTGGTGGCCAACGGCCTCACGGCCAACCCCTACCTCTACACGCAGCAGCCCTTCGACCCCACCAGGGACGTGACGCCCATCACGCTCGTCGCGCGCCTTCCGGTGGTCATCGCGGCGAACCCCAAGTCCGAGGTGACCTCGCTCGCCAAGCTCGTGGAGATCGCCAAGGCCAAGCCGGGCAGCCTCAACTACGGCTCGCCGGGGCAGGGCTCCACGCCGCACCTGGCCACCGAGCTCTTCGCGCGCGGCGCCGGCATCCAGCTCACGCACGTGCCCTACAAGGGCGGCAAGCCCGCCATCGCCGACGTGCTGGGCGGGCAGATCCCGCTGGTGGCCGTGAACGCCGTCGAGGTGCTGCCGCTCAAGAAGGACGGAAAGCTGCGCGTCCTGGCGGCCCTGAGCGCCCAGCGCGTCTCGACCATGCCCGACGTGCCGACCATCGCCGAGTCCGGCTATCCCGGCTTTGAGGCCAACGTGTGGCACGCCTTCATCGCGCCGAAGGGCCTGCCGCAGCCCATCGTGGCCAAGCTCAACGCCGAGATCCACAAGGCCCTCGCGGACCCGGGCGTGAAGGAGCGTCTGGCGAACCTCGGCGCGGAGATCGCGCCCTCCTCGCCCAAGGAACTCGCCGACCTCGTGCGCGCGGAATCCGAGCGCTACGGCAAGCTCATCCGCGAAGCGCACATCCAGGTGAACTGAGGCCCGCGCCATGCCCGTCGGCTTCCGCATCCTGCCCAGCCCGCCGCGCGCGGACGCGAAGCTGCTCGAGCGGCTGCGCGCGCTGCCCGTCTCCAACGTGAGCGACAACATGCTGCGCGGACAGGGCACCGACCTCGAGCCGCTGCACCGCTCGGGCCGGATGGTGGGCACTGCGTTCACGGTGCGCACGCGGCCCGGCGACAACCTGGTGGTGCACAAGGCCATCGAGATGGCCGCCCCCGGCGACGTGATCGTGGTCGACGCGGGCGGCGCACTGGAGCAGGCCATCATCGGCGAGCTCATGGCCGGCTGGGCGGCCAGGCGCGGCATCGCCGGCATGGTGATCGACGGGGCCGTGCGCGATTCCGAGGCGCTTTCGGCGGGCGACTTCCCGGTGTACGCGGCCGGGGTCACCCACCGCGGGCCCTACAAGGACGGCCCCGGCGAGATCAACGTGGTGGTGAGCGTGGGCGGCATGGTGGTGCACCCCGGCGACCTCGTCGCGGGCGACCCCGACGGGGTGGTGGCCATCCCGCAGGCGGACGCCGAGCAGGTCATCGCCGCGGCCGAGGTGCAGCACCGCAAGGAGCAGGCCTCGCTGAAGGCCATCGAGGCCGGCACCTGGGACCGCCGCTGGGTGGACGAGGCCCTCAGGGCCCGGGGCTGCGACCTGGGCTGACCCGCCGCTCCCGAGGGGCCGGCCGTCCCCCGGGCCCGGCCTGTCGCGGGAATCTGCATTCCGCCCCACCCGGAGGCGGTTCCATCCGGGGCGGCTGGCGCTCGCCGGCGCCAGCCCCTAATCTGCGGCCATCCCGACCAACGCCCCGTCCCCGGGGAATCGAGCCGCACCGTGGCACTTTCCGAATCCACCCGCGAGTCGCTGGAAACGATGCGCAAGGTCGCCATCGAGCTGTGGTGGCGCTTCTTCGACTGGCTGGCCGTCGTGCCGTGGAAGACGCTCGTCTTCGTGAGCATCGCGCTGATCGTGATCGGCGGCATGCTCCAGGCCGCCATCCCGTTCCTCGTGTTCGTGCTGGCCTCGCTCATCATCAAGGCGGTGGCCGGCGGCAAGCGGCGCGCGGACCTCACCGCCACGCAGGCCGTGGAGCGCGCCGAGTCGGAGCGGCTGGAGCGCGCCGCCGCGGAGGCGCACCTGGAAGCGCTGCAGGCCCAGATCGAGCCGCACTTCCTCTTCAACACGCTGGCGAGCATCGACCAGCTCATCCTCACCGACGCGCCGCGCGCCTCGCGCATGCAGCAGAGCCTCATCCGGTACCTGCGCTCGGCGATGCCGCGCATGCGCGACGGCGAGCGCCCCACGCTGGGCCAGCAGGTGGAGCTGTCGCACGCATACCTGGAGATCATGCAGATCCGCATGGAGGATCGCCTGCGCGCGGCCTTCACGGTGCCCGAGGGCCTGCGCACGGCCATCTTCCCCTCGATGATGCTGCAGACCCTGGTGGAGAACGCCATCAAGCACGGCCTGGAGCCCAAGGCCGAGGGCGGGCGCGTGTCCATCACCGCCGAGGTGGCGCACGGCCAGCTCGTGGTGAGCGTGTGCGACGACGGCCTGGGCTTCTCGCCCAAGGCGAGCGGCGGCGTGGGCCTCGCCAACATCCGCGAGCGCCTGAAGGGCATCTACCGCGGCAGGGCCGAGCTGGTCATCACCGTGCCCGAGGGCGGCGGCACCTGCGCGACGATCACGGTACCCTACGAGATCGCCGCGGCCTCAGCGCCCGCGGCCTGAACGGAGGCGGGGCATGGCAGGGGAGAGGACGCCGACCGCGGTCGTCGCGGACGACGAGCGGCTGATGCGCGAGCAGATCGTGGCGCGCCTGAAGGAGGCGTGGCCGGAGCTGGAGGTGGTGGCGCAGGCCGCCAACGGCCGCGAGGCGGTGGCGCAGGTGCGCGCCCTCGATCCCGACATCGTGTTCCTGGACATCCGCATGCCGGAGATGGACGGCATCCAGGCCGCACAGGCGCTGGCGGGCGCGGCGCACGTGGTTTTCGTCACGGCCTACGACGAGTACGCGGTACGCGCCTTCGAGCAGGGAGCGGTGGACTACCTCCTCAAGCCCGCGGACCCGGAGCGGGTGGCCGTGGCGTGCAAGCGGCTGCGCGAGCGGCTGGAGACGAAGCCCGCGCCGATGGAGGAGCTCCTCGCGCAGCTCTCCCGGCAGATCTCCGGCGGGGGCGGCGTGCGGCCGCGCGAGTACCTGCGGTGGGTGCAGGCGAGCGTGGGCTCGTCGCTGCGGATGATCCCCACCACGGACGTCCTCTACTTCCACGCCGAGGACAAGTACACGCGGGTGCAGACGGAGGGCTTCGAGGCGCTCATCCGCAAGCCCGTCAAGGAACTGCTCGACGAGCTGGACCCGGCGGAATTCTGGCAGATCCACCGGGCGACACTGGTGCGCGTCGACGCGATCGGGCAGGTGACGCGCGACCTGCGCGGAAGGCAGGTGGTCCAGGTGAAGGGCAGGGAGGAGAAGCTGGAGGTGAGCCGGTCGTACTCGCACCTGTTCAAGCAGATGTAGCGTCGCGCACATTCCGCCGCAGCATTCGGCGCGGCGACAGCGACTGCCGAATCACAGGGTGTGCCCGGCCATGCGGGCCGGACCTTGTGGACCCCTTCCGCGACGGCGTGACGCGACGCCGGTGACGCATCGCGACAGCGCGGAGGGCAAGTGCCGGCCGACCTGGCCCAGGAGGCGCGGCACGGCCCACGCCCCGATCGCGAGAGCCGGAACGATGGGCCAGGACGCGACCGGAAATTCCAGTCGCCACCACAGGTCGTACAGGACGATCAGGGCCGCCACATGGCCGAGATAGATGGTGAAGGTATGGCGCGAGCCGCAGGCGAGCATCCTGAGGATGCGGTGGTCGCTTGCCGGCCCGCGGCGCATCCATGCCATCAGCGCCAGCACGCCGATCACTTGCAGCGGCAGGCCGCCGGGCAGGAACTGCTGGTCGGGGTGCTGGCCGAACAACCGCCCTTCCAGGCCGAGTTCGGCGCAGTACAGGGCCCAGGCCGGCACGAGCGCCAAGGCAACCGCGAGCGGCGGCGCGCGCATTCGCTCCCAGGCCGCGGGGCGCCAGCGAAGCCAGACGCCCAGCGCGAAGAACAGCGACCAGATGACGAAGGGCCGGCGCAGCCAGGGGTCCGCCGCGGCGTAGTTCTCGCCGACGTAAAGGGCCAGGCCTGCCAGGGCATACCCGGTGCCGGTGAGCGTCGCCGCCACCAGGAGCAGGCGATCGAGGTGGCGCACCGGCACGAAGCGCTGGACGGCCGCCGCGACGATCTCGAACTGCATCAGCACGAAGACGAAATAGAGCTGGAAGGAACCGGTGAGCAGGTTGACCGGATCGCGCCAGCCCCGGGCGTCTCCCTCCAGGAAGAGCAGGCCGAGGTTCACCAGGTTCCAGAACAGGAAGGGCGGCAGCAGCCGGTTCAGGCGCCGTCCCAGGTCCAGCCTGGACGTGCCCGGTGGCCGGCTCAACGCGAAATAGCCGCTGACAGTGAAGAACAGGGGTACCGCCAGCGAGAAGGCCGGGACGAACCAGACGCCGCCCGGCCACCAGACATCCAGGTCCGGGCGTGCGAAGAGATTGGCGTGGACGAGGACCACCAGCGCGCAGGCGACGTTGCGCGCTGCCCCGAGCCGCGTCGGATCGAGTTCGTTTGCCGGCTGGCGGGCTTGCGGCCGGGCAGGCATCTGCGCGACCACGGCCGCCGTCGGCCGTCAGCGCAACTTGTTGAGCATCTGGCCCGCGGCCTCGAAGGTGTGTTCGGCGCGGCTTCCCAGGTGCATGACCCGCCATTGCTGCCCGGGCACGATGGTCGTGATCCGGACCTTGTCGCCGGCCTTCGCTCCCGTGAAGCCGGCGGCATCGAGCTTCCGGGCGTCCACCACGACGCCTTCTTCGGAGGCGTTCGCGGCGCCGAGTCTCGAGGCCGCGGCAGGGGACAGCTGGATGCCCAATTGGGCGCTGCGGCCGGCCCCTCCCCCGTCTCCGGAAAGCACCTTGCCCGCTCCCCCCCCATCGCCGAATTGACGCACCGAGCCGGCCATGGCCGGGCCGCAGACGAGGCAAGCGGCAAGGAGAGTCGAGCAGAGTGGCACGAGATGTCGTTTCAAGATCATGGCGGCTCCTTTCAAGAGCGATTCCCGGAAGTGGTGCATCGGCGCGACGGCGCGGACATGACCGCCGCGCTCCTTGTCACTCACGGAATATCGGCGGCGGGGCAAAGGGCCCTGCCAGACCGGCGAATCTGAGTCGCCCCGGGCGGCGGAAGGGTTCAAGCGCCGCGCCGAAGGGGGCGGGCTCGAATGTTCCGCTCAGCCCACCAGTTCCCCGATGATCTCCGCGACTTCCTCCGGCGCGAACGCGAGCGTCGCATCGCCCACCGTGAACTCGACCACCCGCACGGAAGGCGCAGGCCCCGGCGCGCTGCCCGGCCACGTGAACACGGACCTCTCTTTCGCGATCCTGCATGCGGCCGCGCGAAACGCGTCGTCCGTGACGCGAAGGTGCAAGTGCATCATCGGCGTCTGCGGCGGGTCGGGCACGACCTCGACATTCGGAACCTCGCGCAGCCGCTCCGCGATCGCCCGCGCGTGGGCCACGTACCGCGGCATCCGCGACAGGCGAAGCTGCAGCCCCGCCAATGCCGCCGCCGCGTTCGGCCAGAGCCCGAACAGCGTGCCGCCGTGGCGCTTGCGCCACGCGCGAGCCTCCGAGATCACGTCCTCCTCGCCCGCCAGGCACGCGCCCGCCAGCCCGCCCAGGCCCTTGTAGAACGAGACGTACACCGTGTCGAAGAGCGCGGCGATCTTCGCGGGCGTCTTCCCGTAGAACGGCGTCGATTCCCAAAGGCGCGCGCCATCGAGGTGGACGGCCGCGCCGCGCTTCCGGGCGAAGGCCACCTGTTCGCGCAGGTCGTTCCAGGACGGCAACTGCCCGCCGATCTCGCGTTGCGGCAGCTCGATGAGCAGGGCGGCCAGGGGCTCGCGCACGGCGCGAAGATCCGCCAGCGTGATGAGCGAGCGCGGATGGCCGAGGGTCACGCCTACCAGGCCGTGCAGCCGCTGGTAGGCCTTGTCCTCGTGGATCTCCAGGTGGCAGGTCGGGTGGAAGGCGACGGCACGCGTCCCGCGGCGATCGGCGTGGATGCGCAGCGCGATCTGCTGCGCCATGGTGCCGCTGGGCATGAACACGGCGGCGGGCTTGCCCAGCACCTTGCAGGTTTGCGCCTCGAGTGCGCCCACCGCGCCGCCCTCGCCGTAGCGGTCGATGCCGGTGTCCGCCGGGATCGCGGCGAGAAGCTCCTCGGCCGTGCGCGGCCCGTGCCCGGCCAGCCAGCGCCGGCAATCCGCGCGGTAGCGCTCGGGGTCGTTCGATGCCGGCGTGCGGCCGCGCGCCGCGCGCTTCGATTTCGGTTTCGTCATCGTGGGCACCTCGGGGAGCCTGGGATCGGGTGCTCGCATTCTGCACGGGCCGCGTCACGCCGGCTCGCCGGACTGCCCAGCCCGCCCGCAAGGTGGCACCATGCGAGCCTTGGCGACTGCCTGGGGACGACCATCGTGAACAAGATCGCGAAGAACACGGTTTGCCTGTGGTACGACCGCGACGCGGAGGAGGCCGCGCGCTTCTACGCCCGCACCTTCCCGGATTCGTCCGTCGGGGCGGTCCATCGCGCCCCCGGCGATTTTCCCTCCGGCAAGCAGGGGGACGTGCTGACGGTCGAGTTCACCGTCATGGGCATCCCCTGCCTGGGGCTGAACGGCGGCCCGGCGTTCAAGCCCAACGAGTCCTTCTCGTTCCAGGTGGCCACCGTGGACCAGGCAGAGACCGACCGCTACTGGAACGCGATCGTGGGCAATGGCGGCCAGGAGAGCGCGTGCGGCTGGTGCAAGGACAAGTGGGGCATCTCCTGGCAGATCACGCCGATCGCATTGACGGAGGCGTACACGAGCGCCGATCCCGCCGCCGCCAAGCGCGCGTTCGACGCGATGATGACGATGACGAAGATCGACGTCGCCGCGATCGAGGCGGCAGTGCGCGGCTAGAAGCCGCAAACTCCCCCAGCGAAGCTCGGCCATGTCCCTCGCCGCCGCGAACCTGGCATTGCTCGAGGCCCTCGTGGAGGCCTTCAACGCCCACGACCTGGACCGGGTGATGGGCTTCTTCGCCGACGATTGCTCCCTGGACATGCCGCGCGGCCCGTCGCCGTGGGGCTCCCGGTTCGTCGGCAAGGAGGAGGTCCGCAAGGGCCTTCGCAGCCGCTTCGAGATGCTGCCGGACGTGCACTACGGCGACGACCGCCACTGGGCCACCGACGACCGGGGCGTCTCGGAGTGGCTCCTGACCGGCACGCTCTCCTCGGGCCAGGCGATCGCCGTGCGCGGATGCGACCACTACGAGTTTCGGGACGGCTTGGTGATCCGCAAGGATTCCTACTGGAAGATCGTCGAGTGAGCCGCGCTCGGTGGACCGTCCCGTGAAAGGCGTCGTCTCCTCCCGCGAGGCCGCGGTCGGCGAATAGCCTCTCGCGGGCACCCGGGCCGGCGAAGAAGGGGTTCGCCAAATTCGCCCGCAAGGTGCAACATGGTGGGCATGGCGACCGCGGATTTCACCGCCAGCATCACCTTCCTCCCCTCCGGATGGAATGTTCGATCAGGCCCGATCGTCGGCCGCGCGCTCGCGTGTGCCGTCGTGATCGACGGCTCCCTCTACGACGTCCGCTTCGAGCTCACGCCCGGCAAGTCCATTGCGCTGGGGGCCACCGCCGAGCTCGACGGCACGTTTCCCGACCTCGCCGCGGTTCGCGATCTGCTCGCCGTCGGCAAGAGCTTCACGCTCTGGGACCACGGGGCCATCGGGCACGGCGTGGTGGTGAAGCTCCACGGCGGCGCCTGAGGGCACGCGCGGGCCTGGCGAAGCCGGGACGGCCGTCACCTTCGGCCGCGCGACCGCGTCGGCGCGCTAGGGCCGGCGAGAGGCGGCACGGCCCAGGCCGCGGCGGAACGCCTCGATGCCGCGCGCGAGGCTGGCCGGGTCGCCGTGGATCCGCGCCATCACGATCGATCCCTCGACGCTGACGAGGAACTGCTCCGCGAGGTCGGTCGCGGGCACTTCCGGCGTCGTGAACGGCGCGAGCACGTCGGCGACCATCGCCCGCAGTTCGGCCGTGCGCTTGCGCAGCGCGTTCGAGATCACCCGGCTCGACCCCGCCGCCTCGGAGGCGAAGCTCGCGAGCAGGCACCCCGTGCTCCAGATCTCCGGGGCCACCTTCGCGGCGTGATCGAGGAACCCGGTCGCCCGGCGCACGGGATCGCTCTCGGCCGCGTAGGCGCCGGAAGCCAGGCGCCCCACGCGATCCTCGTAGTAGTGATCGAGCACCGCGAGGCCCAGCGCCTCCTTGCTCTCGAACAGGTGGTAGAAGCTGCCCTTGCTGAGCCCGGCCTTCGCCAGCACGTCGTCCACCCGCGTCGCGGAGTAGCCGTCGCGCAGCATCAGCAGCTCGGCGGTGCGCACGAGCTTCTCGCGCGTGTCCATCGGCGCGGGGGAAAGGGCCGGGCGCAAGGGCCGCGAGACCCTCGCCCGGCGCGCGCCCGTCACCACGCGTAGTAGGGCCGCCGCTCGCCCAGGGCGAATCGAGTGGCGTCCCAGGCGTCGATGGCGAGGCACAGCGCGTTGGTGGCGATGAGCGCGACGAGCCAGGCGCGGAACGCCGCTTCCTCCTGCGGCACCGCGCCCAGGCGCGCCGCCATCCACGCCAGCATCGGGATCCACACGAAGTGCGTGAGGCCCAGCAGCCGGATGAAGCGCCGGCGCTGGTAGATGAGCGCCTGGGCGACCACGGCCACCCCCACGGCGGCCACGGCGACCTGCGCTTCCGCGTGGCCGATGAAGAGCAGCGCGGCCGTGTTCACCGCCACGAGCCAGGCGCCCCAGAGGCGCTGCACGGGGCGGAATCGCACGAGCACGATGCCGAAGAGTTCGAGGACGGAGCGGAGGAACCCGATCCGGCGAGGGTGGCAGTCCATGGCGCTTCCTTTCAGGAGGGAGGGCGTGTAGACTAAATGGTCTAGACCAATTGGTCAAGTGTCGTCGGGCGCGCTCCGGGCCGCTTCCGTCAAGGGATGCGACCATTCGTGTTCCCGGCCGGCGCCCGGACCGCCCGCCGCCCAAGGAGAGGCAACCGATGCTGGAACTCAGGCCCACCTGCGAGCACTGCAACACGCCCCTGCCGCCCGATTCGCCCGAGGCGCGCATCTGCTCCTACGAGTGCACCTTCTGCGCGAGCTGCGTCGAGGCGGTGCTGCGCAACGTCTGCCCCAACTGCGGCGGAGGCTTCCAGCCCCGGCCCATCCGGCCCGCCCGCAACTGGAAGGGCGACAACTTCCTGGGCAAGGACCCGGCCGGCACCCGGGTGAAGCACCGCCCGGTAGACTTGGCGGCCCACGCCCGGTTCTCGGACCTGATCCGCTCGATCCCGCCGGAGGAGCGATGAGCCGGACGGACCACCACGCCATGCCCGACTACGAGATCACCACCGACCCCGGCCGCCTCGACGTCGAGGCCATCCACCGCTTCCTCGCCGGCACCTACTGGTCGCCCGGCATCCCGCGGGCCGTCGTGGAGCGCGCCGTCCGCCACTCCCTCTGCTTCGGCGTGCTGCTCGGCGCCGAGCAGGTGGGGTTCGGCCGCGTCGTCACCGACCGCGCCACGTTCGCATACCTCGCGGACGTCTACGTGCTCGAGGCGCACCGCGGCAAGGGCCTCGCCAGGCGACTCATGGATGCCGTGATCGCCCACCCGGATCTCCAGGGCCTTCGCCGCATGCTGCTCGCCACGCGCGACGCCCACGGGCTCTACGCGCGGTACGGCTTCACGCCCTTGGCCGCGCCGGATCGCCTGATGGAGCGGCACCGCCCGGACGTGTATCAGGCCGGCGCATCCGAAATCACGACGGGAGGCTGACAGGGCGATGCACGCCGATACCGTTCGCTACCACGAGTCGCTGGCCGCCGCCGACCGCGAGACCTGCGAGCGGCTCGCCCGCGAGATCGCGCGCGCCCTGCCGGAAGCGGAAAACAAGGTGTGGCACGCCCACCCCGTCTGGTTCCTCGACGGCAACCCGGTCGTGGGCTACAGCAAGCTCAAGGACGGCGTGCGCCTGCTCTTCTGGAGCGGGCAGTCGTTCGGGACGGCGGGCCTCGCGAAGGAAGGCAAGTTCAAGGCCGCCGAAGCGCGATATGCCTCGGTGGACGACGTGGACGCGAAGGTTCTGCGAAAATGGCTCGCCGAGTCGCGCGACGTCCAGTGGGACTACAAGAACCTCGTCCGCCGCAAGGGCCAGCTCGAACGCCTGAAGTAGCCCACTCCTCACGCCACCATGGCCATCGATTTCTCCCTCCAGCTTCCCTGCCAGGTGCGCCAGGCCATCCCGGAGCTCAAGCTCCGTTCCATGGTCCGCCACCTCGGCCTCGCGCAGTTCGCCGTCGCGAAGTTCCGCGCGGCCTACCCGCAATACGACATGCAGACGATCGCGGCCAAGTGCACCGTGGAGATCGCGATCACGGGGCCGGACGGCATCGCGCGCCAGGCGCCCGTCACCATCGGCCAGCTCATGAACCTCATCGAGCCGTTGGAGGGCGTGAAGGGCCACTGCCGAGGCTGCCGGGGCGAGGTCTCCGGCCGCAGCTTCGGCTGCATCGGCAAGGTGAACTACCCCGTACCCGCTGAAGCGGAGCAATGGCTGCTCGCGCGCCTGCCCGAGGACGGGAGGAACCCGGGGCTCGTCCTGCTCTTCAAGCTCCTCGCCGACCTGGGGATCGACGGCGCCCCGGTGGAGGCGCTGCGCGCCCGGCCGCAGATCTTCGAATCGCGCACGGCCGCCACGCGCGCCTGGGTCGAGGGCGGGCAGGCAAGGCGCATCAGCTCCAGCCAGCTCCTGCACATGCTCGCCTTCGGCGGCGATATCGGCGCGAAGCAGGCGAAGCTCTTCACCACGCTGCTCGGCCTCGGCAACCTGGCCCACGAGCCGCCCACCGCGTCGAACGCCATCGAGCAGATGCGGATCTTCCTTCGCGCCGTGGTCGTCGCGGGCGAATCGGACGCGAGCCTGCACGTCGATGGCTGAGGAGCGCGATCCCGCGGCCGAACGCCCGACGCCGCCGCCCGCCGGCGAGCGCGCGAAATCGGCCGGCCAGGTCGTGGCCATCGTCGCCTTCGTCGCGTACCTGGTGCTGCTGCTCCAGAAGGGCTCGGTGGACATCGCCGCGATCCAGGCCGCGAACCCCGACGGCGAGTTCTGGCGCGCGCTGGGCCGCCACCTCCTGCGAGTCCTCGGCGGGGGCTGAAACCGCCCCGGAGTTTTCCACAGCGGTCCGGGCCGATTGGCGTGGCGCCGGCCCGATGGTCCAATGCGTTTTTTTTCGCCAGGGGAGCCGGGCTCGTGACAAGGACCGCCAAGGGGTCGTTCACCGTCGAGACCAAGCCGCAGGGCGAGCCGGTCGTCGCGGAGGGCAACATGCTCGGCCGCCTGTCGCTCGCCAAGCAGTTCGCGGGCGACCTCGTGGCCACCGGCGAGGGCCAGATGCTCACCGCGCTCACGGCCGTGAAGGGCTCGGCCGGCTACGTGGCCATCGAGCGCGTCACCGGCACGCTGCACGGGCGCGCGGGCAGCTTCGTCTTCCAGCACAGCGGCACGATGAGCGAAGGCGCCCAGCAGCTCTCCATCACCGTGGTCCCGGGTTCGGGCACCGGGGCGCTCGCGGGCCTGGCCGGCACCTTCCGGCTGAGCATCGTCGACGGCGCCCATTCCTACGAGTTCGACTACACCCTGCCGGGCTGAAAGCCGGAGCGCCCAGGCCATGCCGACACCGCGCGAGAAGTTCGCCACCCACGAGCAGTACGCCAGGTCCGTCCCTCCCGGCGCTCGCCCCGTCCTCGCGCGCCTCCAGGCCCTCGTCGAGGCGCAGGTGCCCGGCGCCGAGCGCTGCATCAGCTACAACATCCCGGCCTACCGCCTGGGCAAGGTCTTCCTCTATTTCGCGGCCTTCAAGCGGCATGTGAGCGTCTATCCCCCGGTGCGGCGCGATGCGAAGCTGCTGAAGGCGCTGGCGCCCTACCGCAACGAAAAGGGCAACCTGCGCTTCGCCCTGGACGAACCCTTGCCCGAGGCCCTCATCGCCCGCGTGGCGAAGGCCCTCGCCGCCGAAGTCACCGGCGGCTGACGGCGGCGAAGTCCCGACCGGCGATGGCCCGACATGTTGCCTTCCTTCGCGGCGTGAGCCCCGCCAACGCCAGCAATGCGGGCCTCAGGCAGGCCTTCGAATCGGCGGGGTTCACGCAGGTGAAGACCATCCTCGCCAGCGGCAATGTCGCGTTCGACGCACGCGCCGCCTCGGAGTCGGCACTCGTCCGGAAGGCGGAAGCCGCGCTGGAGGAAACGCTCGGCCGCCGCTTTCCCGTGATACTGCGGTCCGCCGGGTTCCTCGCGGCGCTTCTGGAGACGGACCCCTACGCCGGCCACGCAATTCCGCCCGGGGCCAAGCGCGTCGTGAGCTTCCTGCCGGAGATCGCGAAGCCCCGCGTGGCCCTGCCGCTGGCGGCCGATGGCGCGGTCGTGCTGCACATGAGCGGGCGCGAAGCGTTCACCGCCTATGTGGCGAGCGACAAGGGCCCCGTCTTCATGCAACTCATCGAGCGGGCGTTCGGCACGGCCGTCACCACGCGAACGTGGGAGACGGTCCGCAAGTGCGCGGCGGCCTGAGCGGCCCGCGCGAACTGGCCGCTTCTGCCGGTGGATCCCGTTCTCCGGGTAAGACCCACGATCCCCGAGGAAGCCTCGTGCGCCTTCGCCACGCCACCCTTGCCGTCCCGTTCGCCCTGGCCGCCCTGGCCGCGAGCGCCGCGCAGCCCAAGACCGACACTTTCCACGTGCGCATGGAGGGCGCCTACCAGGCACGCACGGTGATCGCCTACCAGGACAACAGCGGCCAGGCGGACGTGACCGACCGCGTGATCCTGGAATTCGACTGGCACGACCGCGAGCACCGGTTCGTGACGCCCCCGCGCCTGGAGAACGTGAAGTCGAAGGTGACCGGGCTTCGCAACGTGGAGACCTCGTGCCCGCCGCCCGCCCCGAACGGGGACTACGAGCACTTCGACGCCACCGCCGTGAAGTCGCGCGGCGGCACCACCCTCGACATCGTGGGCGTGCGGCGCTATCCGGAGACGCGCGTCACCCGCTACTGCCAGGGGTCCTGGAAGAAGGCGACGGTGCCCGCCAGGACGGAAGAGGTGGTGCTGCACGCGGGCGTGCCGACGCTGCGGCAGGTGCGGCAGGGCTCGCCCGTGTCGATGAAGCTGGGCGACTGGACCTGGTCCTTCCTCGTCACGCCCGTCGTCAAGCCCTGAGCGGCCGCGGCCGCCGCGCTGCGCCGAAGCCCGGTTCCACCGGGCGCCCTCGCGTATGCTGGCGGCTTCCTTCGCGCCGACCGATCCCGTGGAACTCGTCTGGCCCGCCGCCGAGCACCTGCCCTCGTACGTCGCCTCGCTCGAGTCGGGCTGGTCGCCGGACAACGTGCGTGGCGCGGCCGCGGCGGCGGAGGAACTGGCGCACATCCGCGAGGACGCGCACGCCTTCCTCGCCGGCATGGTCGACCGCGAGGCGCGCGGCAAGCCCATCACGCTGCCGGACGGCTCCCAGGTGAAGCGCCTGCCGGGCTTTCGCCGCTGGATGTGGGACGGCGAGTTCTGCGGCGTGATCGGGTTTCGCTGGCAGCCGGGCACGGAGGCGCTGCCGCCCCACGTGCTGGGCCACATCGGCTACGCGGTGGTGCCGCACAAGCGCGGGCGCGGCTACGCCACGCAGGCGCTTCGCGACATGCTGCCGCTCGCGCGCGCCGAGGGCCTGCGGTTCGTGGAACTGACCACGGACCCGGAAAACCTCGCCTCGCAACGGACGATCGAGCGCAACGGCGGCGTGCTGCACGAGCACTTCATGCAACCCGCCGCGTACGGCACGCCTGTGCAGAAGCTGCGCTACCGGATTTCCCTCGCCTGAGGGGCCCGGCGGTGACAAGGACCCCTGACGCGGTGTGGTCGTTGCGACAGGTGTTGTCTGGTTTGAGTCGTGTACTTCGCGTTCCTGGGGAACGCACTACTCTCGTTGCCTGAATCGATCGGCAGGAATGCTCCGGACATGACTGGCTCCCCCTCCATCTGGCTCAATCAACCGGGAGACTATTCTGGAGACAGTTGGCACATCGCCGGAGCCATGCTGCTGGACCCGCGGATCGGCGTTGTCCAGACTGTAGGCAAGGAGGGCCCGTCCTCCTCGCGACCGAGGCAGGCGCGGGCCTTTTACGAGAGACTCGGCCTCGCCGACCGGGTGCGGTCTTTTGACGTCGAGGATCTCGCCTCTGGGCTTCGCCTCTCGCGCAGCACCGATCGCGTCGTGTACAACCACCGACACGTCGATCGGGCGAGCGAGTGCCTTCGATCTATCGGTGTCTGCCCCGAGACGCTGTTCGTCTACCAGGCGACCGCCGCGCTCGTCGCAGCCGCCGCTTGCGACGATCACGGTGCGGGGCTCGACCGTTTGGCCCGCGAGTTCGTCGGAAGCTTTCCGGTGCGTCTTCCGGAGGCCGCTGCCCGTGTCGATGCCGGGATCCGCAATCTTCCCCGGCGCGCGCTGTTCATCATTGGCCGGTACGCCAAGTACCACCGGCACTTCAATGCAAGCCCTGCGACGATTGAGGCGCTCGTCCGAATCGCAGCTGATTCCGACAGGGAACCGGTCCTGTTTGCAGATGCCTCGAACCCGGAGGCGCAAGGGGCAGCCCTCAGGCATCGCGTCAGGCTGTTCGATCCGTACGACGTCCACCCGTCTGCGAACCATGTCGACGGAACGCCACATGTCGACATGCAGGTGACGACGTATTTCTGGAGCGCGCTGCGAAGGCATTGCAGTGACTGCCTGGTAGTCGGTGGGCGCAGTGGGTCGACCGACGTGGCATCGTTCATGGGGATGCGCGTGGTCGAGTGGGACAGGTTCGATGCACTGGATCCGGAGTCGCTTCGGCTGGCGAGGATGGCGCCGGCGTTCTGCTCGACCCTCGATATCCCTGCTGTGGATCAGTGGCACGGCAAGGGCGAGTATCTCGTATCGCGCGATGGTCGCCACGAAGAACTTCAAACGATGAGCGCGCTCGAAGTGGCGACCGCGCTCTCCCGCCGGGAAATCGAGACGGCCCGGGTTCCCCACGTGTCCCGAGTTCCTGAGTACGTTCAACTGCCCCATTGGATGACGGGCACGTAATGCTAGGCGCCGGGTGTCGTCATGCCGTCGCGCCGGGATCTGGGGACCCCCCTCGTCCGCCGCCGGCAATGCCTTGGTTCGGCAGCTCGGGGACGACGCCCGCTACCGACGCGGCGCCGTGCGCAGCAACTCCGCCAGCGGATCCTTGTAGAGCTTCGCCAGGCCCGTCGTCCCGTGACCGCGCGTCTGCGGGCTGCCGGGGATGAGGTAGTACTTCGCGCCGGGAATGCGCTTCAGCTCGCGCTCGATCACGCCCAGCTCGGGCGGATTGCGCTCGTCGTCGGCCGCGTTGATCGCGAGCACCGCCGCCTTCACCTTGTCGAGGTCCGGCGAGGGGTCGTAGTCGAAGCTCGATTCCCACTGGTAGAGCACGTCGTTGGCGTCGCCCTTGAAGGGCGCGGCGAGACGCCTGGCGACGAGTTCGTCGGCCTTCGCCGCCGTGGGCGCCTGGCGGTACAGCGACTGGTTGCCGCCGTTGGTCGCCAGCGCGAAGTACTGCAGGTGGCGCTGCATCTGGCTGGGCTGCTTCGCGTAGTCGCCGCCGGCCCACTCCGGGTCGAGCCGGATGGACTGCGTGAGCATGCGCCGCAGGATCCAGTTGCGGCCCGACATCGCAACCGGCAGGCAAGCCATGGGCACGATGGCGTCCATCGCGTCCGGGAAGCGCACGGCCCACAGCCAGGCCTGCATGCCGCCCATGGAGTTGCCGATCACCAGGCGCAGGTGCTTCACGCCCAGGCCCTCGGTCACGAGGCGGTGCTGCGCGTTCACCATGTCGTCGTAGTCGTAGCGCGGGAACTTCGCGCGCAGCCCGTCGGAGGGGCGCGTGGATTTGCCCGTGCCCAGGGCGTCCGGCAGGATGATGTAGTAGCGGCTCGCGTCCAGCGGCTGTCCGGGCCCGAAGAGCTCGCCCGCGAAATCCTTGGAGAGCATGCTCGCGCCCGAGCCGGCGGTGCCGTGCAGCACCAGCACCGGCTCGCCCGTGGGCTCCCCGATCGTGCGGTAGTGCAGCCTCACCTCGGGGAACACCTCCCCGGTGTGGAAGCGGAAGTCCTTCGCGACCCAGTCGCCTTCCTTCGGCGCGGGAAAGTCCGCGGCGAGCGCGGCGAACGGGAACGCGAGGCAGGCGACGAGAGCCGCGGCGCGGCGAAGCGTGGATGTCATTTCTCCCCCTGGTCGGGTGTTGTCGCGGCGATCGAAGCGTCGCCGTCCGGGTCACGCGCGGAAGTGTACCGGAGGCGCCCTAGCGCCGCCGCGGCCCGAACCGGAGGTAGAGCCACCCGCCCGCGAGGCCCCCCAGGTGCGCGAAGTGCGCGATGCCCGCCAGCGTGCCCGTCACGCCCAGTAGCAGCTCGAGCGCGCCGAACACCGCCACGAACACGGGCGCGCGCATCGGGATGGGCGGGATGAGCGGGATGATGATGCGGTTGGGGAAGAGCCGCGCGAACGCGAGCAGCAGCCCGAAGAGCGCCCCCGAGGCGCCCACGGTGGGGTAGTACGCCCCGGTGAGCGAGGTGACCGCGAGCTGCGCGATGGCGGCCGACACGGCGCACACGAGGTAGTAGTTGAGGAAGCGCGGCGAGCCCCACACGCGCTCCACGTCCGCGCCGAACATCCCCACGCCCAGCATGTTGAAGGCGATGTGCGGCAGGCCCGCGTGCACGAAGGCGTAGGTGATGACCTGCCACGGCTGGAACTGCGGCCCCAGCGGCCAGAGCGCGAGCGAATCCACGTACGGCCCGCCCCCGGCGACCAGCAGGAACACGAGCACGTTGGCGATGATGATCCCGCGCGTGACGGGCGGCAGGTTGAACATGTCCTTGGCGGTTCCCCGGGAATGGCCGTTCGACAGGCCCCGCGGGCGCGGGTTCGCGGGAGGGGGCCTCGCGACAGGCGGTGCAGCGCGAGCGTATCATCCTCTTCGTCCCGGGCTGACCCGTGACGACGAACGAACGACAAACCATCCAGGGCCCCGCGAGGACCCGAGGGAGAAAAGATGAAGCGCATCCTGCGGGCCTGGCTGGCCGCGCTGGCACTTGCCGCCTGCGGCAACGCCTTCGGGCAGACCGTCACCTACACGTTCTCCGGGACCATCGACGGCAGCGTCGCAGGCGTCCCCTTCGTGGGCCAGGCGTTCACGTTCACGGTCACCGGCAACCTGGCCACCGTCCAGAACGCCGCCTTCCCGTACAGCAACGTCCTCACCTCGGGGACCATCACGATCGCGGGCACCGCCTGCGCCGCCGGCTGCACGATGACCACGCCGGGCGCCTACGTGGTGTTCAACGAGGGCCCGCCCGTCTCGTACGTCCACGGCATCTCCACCGTCGGCAACATCGACGTCTTCGGCCAGACGCTGCTCGAGGCCTGCTACGACGCGCTGTGCGGCGGAACCCAGGTGAACGACAACCTGGCGAGCAACGTGGCGCCCACCTCGTCGGTGCTGGCCAACGCCCTGGCGCCCTACGCGAGCTTCGCGACCTCGGGCGGCGCCGTCATCATCGGCAACATCAACGGCGGGGCGCTCGTCTACGCGGTCTCGGCGCCGGCCGTGGTGATCCCGACGCTGTCCGAGTGGGGGCTCATCCTCCTCGCCGGCCTGACGCTGGTCGTCGGCCTCGGCGTGCTGCGCCAGCGGCCCCCGCTGGCCTCGTAGCGGTTCCCCGTCCGGAGGGGCGCGCTCAGCGCCTCTCCGGCTCCCGCCCCGCGGCCTGTCTCGAGAGCATCCAGCCCGGGTACTCCGGCGAAAGGGCGCTCACGCGGTCCAGCGCCGCGAGTTCCTCCGGCGAGAGCACGAGATTCGTCGCCTCCAGGTTGTCGCGCAGCTGTTCCTCGCGGCGCGCGCCGATGATCACCGTCGACACCACCTTCTGCGCGAGCAGCCATGCCAGGGCCACGCGCGCCACGCTCGCGCCGTGCGCCTCGGCGATGGGGCGCATCGCGTCCACGCAGGCGAAGGCCCGCTCCTTGTCGACGGGCGGGAAGTCGAAGGTGGCGCGGCGCGTGCCCGCCGGCCCGTTGCCGTCGCGCGAGAACTTCCCGGAGAGCAGGCCCCCCGCGAGCGGGCTCCACACCATGAGCGCCATGCCCTGGTCGGCGAGCATGGGCACGATCTCGCGCTCGAGGTCCCGGCTGGCGATGGTGTAGTAGGCCTGCAGGGATTCGAAGCGGCTCCAGTCGTGCACTGCCGCGATGCCGTTGGCCTTCATCACCTGCCAGGCCGCAAGGTTGGAGCAGCCCAGGTGCCGCACCTTGCCGGCGCGCACCACGTCTTCCAGGGCCCGCATCGTCGCCTCCAGCGGCGCGGCGTGGTCGAAGCCGTGGATCTGGTAGAGGTCCAGCCAGTCCGTGCCGAGGCGCGCGAGCGAGGCGTCGAGGCTGGCGTGGATGTGCGCCGGGGAGAGGCCCACGTCGTTGGGCCCCGGGCCCATGCGGCCGCGTACCTTGCTCGCGAGCACCACGTCCTTGCGCCGGGCGCCCAGCGCCTTGCCGAGGATGCGCTCGGAGTCGCCGTCCGAGTAGACGTCGGCCGTGTCGAAGAAGTTGATGCCGCCGTCGAGGGCGATGCCCACGAGGCGGTCCGCATCGGCCTGGGCGGTGTCGCCGATGTGCTCCCAGATGCCGCCGCGGCCGCCGAAGGTCATGGCGCCGAAGCACAGCTCGGAGACGAAGAGGCCGGTGCGGCCCAGCGTGGCGTAGCGCATGGCGAGGATCCGTGTGTGGGCGTGGGTGGCGGCGTGTGCGGGGAACAGGCCGCGTGCGGCCCGCCGGTTCGACCGGCTCCGGAGCACGAGGTTCACGCGGCCCCGAGGCGACCGTGCCCGGGAGCATGGTGTAGGATGAAGGTGCAGGTCAATCATAGAACAGATCGGCGATGCCTCTCGAATCCGACGCGCTCAGGGTGGTCGCAATTGGCGGGTCCGCAGGCGCGCTGGATGCCCTTCGGCAGATGTTCGAGGCCCGCACCGGGGCCACCCGCCTCGCGTTCGTCGTCGTCATCCACCACAGCCCGCAGCACGAGTCCGTCCTCGATTCGCTCCTCGGCAACTGGTCGGGCCTTCCCGCCCTTCGCGTGGACCGGCGTACCGCGCTCGAGCCGGGGCGGATCTTCGTGGCTCCGCCCGGCGCGTGGCTCGCCTTCGACGGGGGCGGCGTCGAGCCCCGGCGGGGGGATCCGGCCGTGGCGAGGTTCCACCCGATAGACCAGAGCCTCGCCTCCCTGGCGGCCTGGGCCGGGCCGCGCGCCGCTTGCGTCATCCTGTCCGGCTCGGGGCACGATGGCGCCGAGGGCGCGGCGGCCATCCGCGGCGCGGGCGGTCGCGTCGTCGCGCAGGATCCGGCCACCAGCGCCCACGAAGGCATGCCTTCGAGCGTGGTGCGCGCCGGGCTCGCCCACGCGGTCCTGCCGCCCGCCGCGATGCCGGCCGCGCTGGCCGCGTGGTCCGGCATCGGCGCGCCGGGTGCGGGCGAGGAGAGCGCCGAAGGTGCCGGCGACGACCAGACGACCCAGGCCATCATCGACCTGGTGCGGCGGCACGCGGGCAACGACCTCTCGGGCTACAAGCCGCGCACGCTGGCCCGCCGCATCGCGCGGCGCGCCGGCCTGAGCCGCGTCTCGGGCCTGCCGGAGTACCTGGCGCTCGTGCGCGAGTCCCCGGGCGAACTCGATCGCCTGGCCAAGGACATGCTGATCGGCGTCACGGCCTTCTTCCGGGACGCCGAGGCCTTCGAGGTGCTCGAGCGCGAGGTGATCCCCGCCATCTGCGCCGCGAAGGCCGACGGCGAGCCGGTGCGCGTGTGGATCGCGGGCTGCTCCACCGGCGAGGAAGCCTACTCGGTGGCGCTGCTGGTGCACGAATGGTTCACGGCCCATGGCCGGCGCCCGATGCTGCAGCTCTTCGCCACCGACATCGACACGGCGGCCCTCGAGGTGGCGCGCGGCGGGCGCTACCCCCGCGAGACGCTGGAGGCGGACCTGCCCCCGCGACTCATGCCGTACTTTTCCGACCCGCGCGGCGGCGGCCTCGCGATCTCCAAGTCGGTGCGCGAGAGCATCGTGTTCGCCTCGCACAACCTCATCAGCGACCCGCCCTTCTCGCGGCTGGACCTCGTGGTCTGCCGCAACGTGCTCATCTACCTCAACGTGGAGACGCAGAAGCGGCTGCTGGGTCTCTTCCGCTTCGTGCTCAAGCCGGGTGGCGCCCTCTTCCTGGGCAGTTCAGAGAGCATCGGACCGGGCACGGAGCACTTCGAGCCCGTGTCCAAGCCCTGGCGCATCTTCCGCCGCGCGGGCGGCGACCTGCCGCGCCAGCCGCCGGTGATGCCGGTCTCCAGCTTGGGCAATGCCCGGCGGACCGCGGGCGGCGGCGAGATCGTGGCCGATCTCGGCGCTCTGGCAGGCCAGGAGCACGTGTACCGCCGCCTCATGGAGGCGAGCGCCCCGGCGCAGATGCTGCTCAACTCGCGAAACGAGATCCTCTTCGTGTCCGGCAGCGCCTCGCGCTGCCTCCAGGTGCCGCCGGGCGAGCCCACGCGCGACGTCTTCCGCCTGGTGCTTCCGGCCCTGCGCGTCACGTTGCGGGCGGCGCTCAGCCGGGCGGCGCGCGAGGGGCGGCGCGTCACCGCCAGCGCCGTGCGCGACGAGGCGGCGCCCGAGGGCGCACGGATGGGCTACCGCATCACCGCGACGCCGGTGCCGATGGAGACGGAGGAGCCGCTCCTGCTCGCCACGATCGAGGAGGAGTCGCGCGACGAGATCGCCTTCGCGGTGCCCGGGGCGGGCGGCGACAGCTGGCTGCTGCGGCAGCTCGAGCAGGAGCTGGACGCCACGCGCGAGGACCTGCAGCGCACCATCGAGCGCATGCGCCTCACGAACGAGGAGACCAGCGCCGCCAACGAGGAGATCATGGCGATGAACGAGGAGCTGCAGTCCTCCAACGAGGAGCTGGAAAGCTCCAAGGAGGAGCTGCAGTCCCTCAACGAGGAGCTCGCCACCACCAACGCCGCCCTCGACAACAAGGTGATGGAGCTCGAGACGACCAACACGGACCTCGAGAACCTGCTGCTCAGCGCCGAGACCGCGACGCTCTTCCTCGACGAGGCGCTGCGCATCCGGCGCTTCACCGCCGCCTGCGCGAACCTGATGCGCGTGATCGCCGTGGACGTGGGCCGCCCCCTGGGCGACATCGTGCAGACCACGGGCGACGGCGACGTGCTGGAGGCCTGCCGGCGGGTCCTCGCGGGCGAGCCCGTGGCCGACCTCGAGGTGCGCAACGAGGACGGGCGCTGGTTCCTGCGCCGCGCGCTGCCCTACCGCGCGCCGGACGGGCGCGTGCGCGGCGTCGTGCTCACCTACCCGGACATCACTGCCGTCAAGCTGGGCGAGGCCGAGCTCGCCTCCCGCGCCGAGCTCCTCGAGTGGCAGGCGGACCTGCTGCGCGAGGCGCCGGTGCTGGCCCGGGACATGGAAGACCACATCGTGTTCTGGAACCCGGGCGCGGAGGCCCTCTACGGCTGGTCGCGCGAGGAGGCCCTGGGCAAGCGCTCGCGCGCGCTCTTCGCCTCGAAGCTGGAGGTGCCGTTCGACCAGGCCACGGCCGCCGTCCTCGCCACCGGCCGGTGGAAGGGCCGCATCACGCACCGCTGCCGCGACGGGCGGCCGATCGTGGTGGACAGCGCCTGGACCCTGCGCCGGGACCGGGCCGGCAAGGCGGCGGCGATCATCGAGGTGAACAACGACGTCACCGAGCGCGTGGCCGCCGAAGGCCAGCTCGCGCACTACAAGGACCACCTGGAGGAAGTCGTCGCGCAGCGCACCGCCGAGCTCCAGGAGGCGCGGCAGGCCGCGGAGGCCGCCAACCGCGCCAAGGGCGCCTTCCTGGCCAACATGTCGCACGAGATCCGCACGCCCCTCAACGCCATCTCCGGGATGGCGCACCTCATGCACAAGGCGGGGCTGGCGGACGAGCAGGCCGCCCGCCTGGAGAAGATCGAGTCCTCGAGCGCGCTGCTGCTGGAGATCATCGACGCCGTCCTGGATCTCTCCAAGATCGAGGCGGGCAAGTTCGTCGTGGAGATGGTGCCCCTGCGCGTCGAGGCGATCGTGGAGGAAGTCCTCTCGCTGCTGCGCGACCGGGCGGAGGCCAAGGGCCTGCGGTTCGCCGCGAAAGTGGGGCCCATGCCCTCGCCGCTGGCGGGCGACGCGACGCGCCTCCGGCAGGCGCTCGTCAACCTCGCCGGCAACGCCATCAAGTTCACCGAGCGCGGTCGCGTCGAGATTCGCGCCACGGTGGTGGAGGACATCGAGTCGGGCGCGCTGGTGCGTTTCGAGGTGGAGGACACCGGCATCGGCATCGAGGCCGGCGCGCTGAGCCGGCTCTTCAGCGCCTTCGAGCAGGCCGATACCAGCACGACGCGCCGCTATGGCGGCTCGGGCCTGGGCCTGGCGATCACGCGAAAGCTCGCGCAGCTCATGGGCGGGGAGGCGGGGGCGCGCAGCGAGCCCGGCGCGGGCAGCACGTTCTGGTTCACGGCGCGCCTGGCCGCGCGCGTCGGCGAGGAGCCGGCGCCGGCCACGGAGGGCGAAACGGACGCCGAGCGGGTCCTGCGCCAGCGCTTCGCCGGGCGCCGCATCCTCGTGGTGGACGACGAGCCGATCAACGAGGAGATCACGCGCTCGCTCCTCGAGGGCGTCGGGCTGGAGGTGGAGTCCGCGTCCAACGGCCTGGAGGCGGTGGAGCGGGCGGGCTCCAGGCATTACGACATCATCCTGATGGACATGCTCATGCCGCAACTCGACGGCCTGGACGCGACCCGCCGCATCCGGGCGCTGCCGGGCCACGAGCGCACGCCCATCGTCGCGATGACCGCCAACGCCTTCGCGGAGGACCGGGCGAGGTGCCTCGCCGCCGGGATGAGCGACTACCTCTCCAAGCCCTTCCGGCCGGACCGGCTCTACGGCGTGGTCGCGCGCTGGCTGGCGATGGCGAAGGCCGGGGACGCCTGAGTCCTCACGGCCGGCCGCCTACCAGCGGCAGTTCCCTTCCCCGAATTCGTTGGCGATGAGCGGCACCACGGCCAGGAGCCCCAGCGCCTTGTAGGCCTCGCGGCAGTCGGGCTTGCGCGCGTTCTCGATGGCGATTTCCTCCTTCGACTTCTTGCGCGGCACCGGCGGCATGGGGAAGGGCAGGATGGCGCGGTTGCCCATGCCTTCGCGGGCCATCTGCCGCGCGCGGGCGCGCGCCGCGTCCATGTCGATGGTCGGGCCCGAGCCCCGCGGCAGTTCCGCGGGCGGCGGATTGCGGCGGAAGATCGGCGAATCGGGCTTGCCCTCGGGGATGCCGGTCGCGTCGTCGCGTGGCGAAGCGCGGCCCGGCGCGAGTTCATTGCGAGGGGCGAGCTTCGGTGCCGGGGGCGCGACCACGGGCGCCGGTGGCGCGAGCTCGGGCGAGGCGGCCGGCGTGCCCACGGGCTCGGCGAGCGGCGCGGGCACCGCCAGCGGCTCGAGCGGGCGGGGCGGCGGCGGCGCGATGCGCACGGGCTCCGCGAGCGCGGGCACGGGAGCGCCCTCGGACGGTGGCGTCGCGCTGCCCGCGATCGGCGGCGCCGCTATCGTGGGCAGCTCGCGCGGCGGCGGGGGCGCGGCGATCTCCACCGGCGCGGCGAGCTCGGGCGTCACGGGCGCGGGCGCCGTGCGCGGTTGCAGTGGCGTGGGCACCTCCACCGGCTTCACGCGGCGCGGCGGCGCGGCCACCTGGACGGGCGCGACCAGGTCCGGCACGGCGGGCACGGGCGCCGTGCGGGGCTGCAGAGGCGCGGGCACCTCGACGGGCGCTACAGGGCGAGGCGGCACCACGATCGCCACGGGCGGCGCGAGTGCGGGTGTCGTCCTCGATTCGGTCGGCGGCGCGAGCAGCGGCGTGGACACCACGGGCAGCTCGATGGGCTTCGGCGGCGCCTCGATGGCCGGCACGGCCGTCATGGCCTCGGTGCGCGGCGTCGCCGAAGGCTGCGGCGTCCAGTCGATGGGCGGCGCGGAGACCACCGGCACCGGCGGCACGATGGGCGTGAGCCCGGGCACCGACGCGAGATCGGCCTCTGCCGGCGCGACCTGCGGAGTCGCGAGGGCAGGGGTGGGCACGTCGGGCGGCAACGCGACTTGCGGCGGCGGAGCGGGCGGTGGAGGGGCGGGCGGCGGGGGCGCGGGCGTGGGCACGGGGCGCGGCGCCGGCGCCACGGGCCGTTCGCGGCTCTCGCGGCTGGCCGGAAGGCTCGCGCCCTCCAGGAGCGGCCCGCGGATCGTCACGTCCAGCGAGCCCCACATCGCCTGGCCCTCCGGCGAGCCGCCCGCGGGGCTGCCGAAGAGCAGGATCGCCAGCGCGTGCAGCGCCATCGACAGCAGCACGAACTGCGCGAGCGAAGGCTTGCGCGGCATCGGCCGCGGGCGCGCCGGCGGCCGGCCCAGGGGACCGTCGAGGCGTCGCGAAGCGGCGGTGGGCACGGAAGGGGGCGCGGCCCTAGGCGCGGGGCGGGCGCAGGAAGTCGAAGTCCACGCCCTGGTCGGCCTGCGTCACGCTCTCCAGGAAGAGCTTGAGGTAGCCGCGCGCGGCGGTGGGCGCGGCGACGGGATTCGCGGCGCGGCGACGCGAGAGCTCCTCGTCGCTCACCGCCAGCTCGAGGTGGCGCGCCGGCACGTCCAGGCGGATGCGGTCGCCCGTGCGCACGTAGGCGAGCGGCCCGCCCATCGCCGACTCGGGCGTGACGTGCAGCACGATGGTGCCCGCGGCCGTGCCGCTCATGCGCCCGTCGGAGATTCGCACCATGTCCTTCACGCCGGCGCGCGCGAGCTTGCGCGGGATGGGCAGGTAGCCCGCCTCGGGCATCCCCGGCGCGCCCTTCGGCCCGATGTTCTTGAGGACGAGGATGTCGTCGGCGGTCACGTCCAGGTCCTCGGCATCGATGCACGCGGCCAGGTCCGCCGCGTTCTCGAAGACCACCGCGCGGCCCTCGTGCCGCATGAGCCGCGCATCGGCCGCCGACTGCTTGATGATGGCCCCGCCGGGCGCGAGGTTGCCGCGCAGCACCGCGATGCCGCCCTGCGCGTAGATGGGCCTGGCCAGCGGGCGGATCACGTCCTGCGCGAAGCCCGGGCCGGAGGCGTCGATCTCCTCGCCCAGCGTGCGGCCCGTGACCGTCATCGCGTCCAGGTGCAGCAGGGGCTTGAGCTCCCGCAGCAGCGCCGGAACGCCGCCGGCGTGGTGGAAGTCCTCCATGTAGTGCTGGCCGCTGGGTTTCAGGTCCACGAGCACGGGCGTCTCGCGGCCCAGCTCGTCCAGCCGTGCGAGGTCCACGTCCAGGCCCAGGCGACCGGCGATGGCCGTGAGGTGCACGATGCCGTTGGTGGAGCCGCCGATGGCGAGCAGCACGCGAAGCGCGTTTTCCACGGACTTCGCGGTGATGATGTCGGCTGGCGAAAGGCGGCTCTTCGCGAGCGCGACGGCCTGCGCGCCGCTGCGCTCGGCCACGCGGATGCGGTCGGCCGTCACCGCGGGGGGCGAAGCGCTGCCGGGCAGGGCCATGCCCAGGGCCTCGGCCACGCACGCCATCGTGCTCGCCGTGCCCATCACCGAGCAGGTGCCCACGCTCGCGACGAGCTGGTCGTTGACGCGGGCGATCTCTGCCGCGTCGATCTCCTCGGCGCGGTAGCGGGCCCAGTAGCGCCGGCAGTCGGTGCAGGCGCCCACGCGCGCGCCCTCGTGCGAGCCCGTGAGCATGGAGCCCGTCACGAGCTCGATGGCCGGCACGCCCGCCGAGGCCGCCCCCATGAGCTGCGCGGGCACGGTCTTGTCGCAGCCGCCCACGAGCACCACCGCGTCCATGGGCTGCGCGCGGATCATCTCCTCGGTGTCCATGCTCATGAGGTTGCGCAGGAACATGCTGGTGGGGTGCGCGAAGCTCTCGTGCAGCGAGATCGTCGGGAACTCGACGGGCAGCCCCCCGGCCAGCATCACGCCGCGGCGCACCGCCTCCAGCAGCGCCGGCGCGTTGCCGTGGCAGGGGTTGAACCCGCTCGCGGTGCTGGCGATGCCGATCACGGGGCGCCCGAGCGCGTCGTCCGTGTACCCGGCGCCCT
Source organism: Pseudomonadota bacterium (assembly GCA_029781595.1). GTDB lineage: Bacteria > Pseudomonadota > Gammaproteobacteria > Burkholderiales > Usitatibacteraceae > FEB-7. The sequence continues at coordinate 33,131 of JAKOWJ010000044.1, forward strand.
TGATGAAGGCCTTCCTAAGGAAGAGCGAGAAGCCGGCGTCGCCGTAGCTGGTGAGGCCCCGCGAGAGCCCGCCCGGGGGAGCGACTTTCGGGTCCTTCGGGTCATTCGGGTTCGCCATGCGCGCGCGGCCGGTAGAATTGGGGGAGCAGGCGGAGAGCCTACCGGAAAACCGACGATGCCGAGACTGGACGAGAGCGCCAAAGGGGTCTTCCTCATCACCGTGACGCCCTTCCGCGAGGACGGGGCGCTGGATCTCGACAGCACCGACCGCGTCACCGACTTCTACCTCGAGAACGGCGCCACGGGCCTCACGGTGCTGGGCGTGATGGGCGAGGCCCCCAAGCTCACGGCGGACGAGTCGCGCGAGTACGTGAAGCGCGTCCTGGCCCGCGTGAACGGGCGCGTGCCCGTGGTGGTGGGCGCCTCCTCGCCGGGCTTCGCGGCCATGGGCGAGCTCGCGAAGGGCGTGATGGACCTGGGCGCCGCGGGCGTCATGGTGGGCCCCGCCGCGACGGTGAAGACCGACGACCAGGCGGTGTCCTACTACGAGATGGTCGCCGAGACGCTGGGCCCTTCGACGCCCTTCTGCGTGCAGGACCACCCGCTCGCCTACGCCGGCGTGCAGCTCTCCGTGCCGGTGCTCACGCGCATCTTCAAGGCGATTCCCACGGCCGTGATGCTCAAGCACGAGGACTGGCCGGGGCCGGGCCTCTCCAAGCTCGCGGCGCTGCGCGCGGCGAGCGGCCGCGGCGAGATGCGGCGCGTGTCCATCCTCTGCGGCAACGGCGGCGGGCTCTTCCTCCCGGAGGAACTCTCGCGCGGCGCGGACGGCGCCATGACCGGCTTCAGCTACCCCGAGATGATGCGCGACGTCGTGGCGGCCCACGCGGCTGGCGACGTCGAGCGCGCGCACGACCTCTTCGACGCGTACCTGCCGCTCGCGCGCTACGAGCAGCAGGCGGCGCTGGGCCTGGCGGTGCGCAAGTACCTGCTGCTCAAGCGCGGCGCCATCGCCACCGCGGCGATCCGCAAGCCCGGCCCGAAGCTCTCCGCGGCCGATGTCGCCGACATCGACCGCCTCATCGCAAGACAGGAAAGACGACTCCAGGAACTCGGCTGATGGCACTCGACAAGCGGATCATCGACACCCTCTCGCAGGTCACCACCGCGACGATCACCACGCTGCTGCTCAAGAAGGGGCTGCGCAACGTGTGGATGCGCGGCACGCGCCCGCTCAACCCCGGCCAGCCGCGCCTGGTGGGCCCGGCCTTCACGCTGCGCTTCGTGCCGGCGCGCGAGGACCTCGCCACGCCCGAGTCCTGGTCCAAGCCCATCTCCACGCGCGGGGCCATCGAGGCCATGCCCGAGGGGTGCATCACGGTGGTGGACGCCATGGGCATCACCGACGCGGGCATCTTCGGCGACATCCTCTGCGCGCGCATGCGCAAGCGGGGAGTGGCCGCGCTCGTCACCGACGGCGTGCTGCGCGACGTGGCGGGCGTGCGGGCCACGGGCCTTCCGGTGTGGTGCCAGGGCGCCGCGGCCCCGCCCTCGGTCGCGGGCCTTACCTTCGTGAACTGGGGCGAGCCCATCGCCTGCGGGGGCGTCGCGGTCTTCCCGGACGACGTGGTGGTGGTGGACGAGGACGGCGCGGTGCTCATCCCGCAGGCCCTCGTCGAGGAAGTGGTGGCCGCCGCGCCCGAGCAGGAGCGCCTCGAGGCCTGGATCATGGGCGAGGTCGAGAAGGGCGCCTCGCTCCCGGGCCTGTACCCGCCCAACGCCGAGAACAAGGCGCGCTACGAGGCCTCGAAGAAGGGGTAGCGCGCCGTGATCGCCGGCCTCGTCCAGATCCTCGTCTTCCAGGGCCTGGGGGAGATCGTCGCGAAATTCTTCCTGCCGCTCATCCCCGGGCCCGTCATCGGCCTCGTGCTGCTGCTCGCCTGGCTGCAGGTGCGCGGGAGCGTGCCGGCCTCCGTGGACCTCGTGGCCACCGCCTTCGCGCAGAACCTGGGGCTGCTCTTCATCCCCGCGGCGGTGGGCGTGGTGATGTTCTGGCCCAGCATCCGCTCGCACGCGGTGGCGGTCGTGGCCGCGCTCCTCGTGAGCGTCGTCGCGACGATGGCGGTCACGGGCCTGGTGCTGCGGGCCCTGGCGGGGGACGAGCCCGAGTGAGCCCGCAGATCCCCGCCATCCACGAGATCTGGGTCTACCTCTCCGGCAGTCCGCTCCTGGCGCTGGTGCTCACGCTGGCGGCCTACCAGGCGGGCCTGATGGTCTACGAGCGCTTCGACCGCAACCCGCTCGCCAACCCCGTGGCCATCGCCATCCTCATCGTGGCCACGGCCATCACCGTGATCGACATGCCCTACGCGAAGTACTTCGAGGGCGCGCAGTTCGTGCACTTCCTTCTGGGCACCGCCACGGTGGCGCTCGCGGTGCCCATCTACAAGGGCCTGGGGGCGCTGCGCGGGCGCATCCTGCCGCTGCTCGCGGCGCTGCTCGCGGGCGGGGCCACCTCCATCGCGAGCGCCGTGGGCATCGCGAAGCTCATGGGCGCGGACAAGGCCATCGTCGGCGGCTTCTGGGCCAAGAGCGTGACGGCGCCCATCGCCATGGGCGTCGCCGAGCGCATCGAGGTCTCGCCCACCCTCACGGCCGTGTTCGCCGTGACCACCGGGATCCTCGGCGCCATCCTCGTGCGCTCCGTGATGAACGCCGCGGGCGTGAAGGCGTGGTGGCAGCGCGGATTCGCGGTGGGCGTCGCCGCGCACGGCATCGGCACCTCGCGCGCCTTCAGCGTGCACCCGGAGGCCGGCACCTACGCGAGCCTGGGCATGGGCCTGCACGGCGTGCTGGGCGCCGTTCTCATCCCTCTGGCGGTGCGCTACCTCGCCTGAGGCGGGGCGGACAAAGTCTGTTACAACCTCGCGCCGCGCGGGGCCCGGCGGCACGGAATCTCCCGGCCGCGCGCCGATCCAACGGACATCCCTGACCACCGAAGGGGGTCCGTCACATGAGCGCAACGAAGACGATGCTGGCGTCCGCCCTGGCGGCGCTGGCCCTGGCGGGAATATCGGGCACCGCCGCCGCGGAGCCGCACGGGCGCGGCCACGGCCACTGGCAGGGCGACATCGCCCGTTTCCACGAGCACGACTGGGGCACCTGGCGCGGCGGGCACTGGGTCCACGGCCACCACGGCGGGCGCCTGGGCTGGTGGTGGGTCGCCGGCGGCCTCTGGTACTTCTACCCGGTGCCGGTCTATCCCTGGCCGAACCCGTACGAGCCCCCGCCGGTGCCCGCGGCGTCCGAGCTGCCGCCGCCCACGCAGTACTGGTACTACTGCGAAGAGGCGAAGGCCTACTACCCGTACGTGGCGACCTGCCCCGGCCCGTGGCGCAAGGTGCCGGCCACGCCGCCGGGCGCGAAGTGAGGCGGCCATGACGACGACGCTCTCCCGCGGCGGCCGCTGGCTGCTCGCCGCCTCGGCCGGCGTGCTCGCGGCCGCGTGCGCGCAGATGCCCGTCGGGCCTACCGTCGCGGTGATGCCCGCGCCGAACAAGCCCTTCGACGTGTTCATGGCCGACGACGCCGCGTGCCGCGACTGGGCCTCGCGCGCCGTCGGCGGCCCGGTGGAGGACCGCCAGGCGCAGGCCGTCGTCGGCTCGACGGTCGCGGGCGCGGCCATCGGCGGGGCCATCGGCGCGGTCGCGGGCGGCCACGACGGCGCCCGGGCCGGCGCGGCCGTGGGCTCCGTGATGGGGGCCGCCACGGGCGCGAACCAGGGCGCGTACCTGGGCTACGACGCGCAGCGCCGCTACGACATCGCCTACTCGCAGTGCATGTACGCCAAGGGCAACCAGCTCCCGGGCGGGCGCTACGCGCAGCGCGCGCCGGCCCCGGCGCCCTACGCGCCGCCGCCGCCCGGCACGCCGCCGCCCCCGCCGTATTCGCCGCCGCCCCCGCCGACGGCGGTGCCGCGGTGAGCGGCCTCGAGGATAGGGCGGGCACCGAGCCCGTTCCCTCCCTGGCCGCGCGCCTCTTCGTGGAGGCGCCGGTGGGCGTGCGCCGCAAGGTGGTCGCGTGCCTGCTGGGCGCGGCCGGCCCGCTCGCGCTCGCCGTACTGGCCGACGGGCGCTTCGCGCGCTTCCTGCTGCCGTCGGCCGACGCGATGGCCGTCACGCTCGAGGAGGCCAGGCGCCTTTCCGAAGGCCAGGTGCTCTCCCTCGCGCGCTATGCGTGGGAGGCGAGCCCGGAGGTGTTCTCGCAGCTCGCGCAGCTCCTGCAACTGGAAAGCCCGTCGCTGCTGCAGACGGCGACGGGCGCGCTCTTCCTGCTGGCCATGGGGCTCGCGGGCCGGCGCAGGAAACCGGCCCGCGATCCGGACCCTACGCCATGAGGGGCGCGAGGGCCTCGGAGATGCGCTTCATCTGGGCCTTGCCCACCATGCCGCCCAGGATCTTCTGGAAGCGCTCGTCCTGCACGCCCGAGACGATGTACTGCCAGCGGTAGGCGGCGAGCATCGCCTCGCGCACGGCCTTCTCCTCGACGGCCGAGGCGGGGCGCGCCATCGCGCCCAGGAAGCAGTCGGCGTCCGACTTCGCCTGCGCCTGGAGGATGCCGTCGACGGCGCCCACCAGGCCGATGAGCCCGTCCACGGCGTCGTCGCGCTCGGCGGTGGTGAGCTTGGCGTCCTCGCGCAGCCACTCCAGCTCGTCCAGGATCGCGTGCTGCGATTCCTCCTTCCAGTGGTAGAGGAAGACGTCCTTCCACAGCGGATCGAGCGCGGCGTCCGGCTCGATGCTCGCGCGGTAGTGCGCCTGCGTGAAGAGCTCGATGTGGCAGGTGAGGCCCAGCACGGCCCACGTGGGCGCGGCGAGCACCGCGCCCGCCACGTCGTTGGGCTGCGGCAGGAAGGCGTAGCTCGCCGGCAGCGTGGGCGCCATCATCAGCTCCAGGCGGCGGAAGAGCTCCTGGTGCTTGAGCTCCTCGTCGGTGAAGCGCACCAGCGCCTCGAGGGCCACCTGGTCGCCCATCCAGTGGTCGCGGCTCACCTCGAGCATCTTGGCGCCGATGAAGCGCTCGACCAGTCCGAACATGTTGGCGTAGGTGCGGCCCTGGATGCGGCTGAAGAGGCGCCGCTCCCCGGCGGAGAGGAAGGGCAGCCGGCCGACGAGCGTGAGGCCGTCCGGCAGGCACTTCCTCATCGGGTCGAAGGTGCGGCCGCGGATCACGTCGCGGTCGATGTCCCAGCGGATGCGGCGGGACACCTCGATGCACTTGGCGTACTTGGCGGTCTGGGGGGGAAGGCTCATGTCCATGTTCAGGCTCCTCGGATCAGGGTACGGGTCAGAAGGGAAGGGTGGGGTTGCGGGCCGCCGTCGATGCGAAGCTCCGAGGGGTCCAGCGCCTGCACGACGGTGCGGCCGGCGCGCTCGATCGTGAAGCTCTCGCCTTCGCGCAGGACCACGTCCCGCGGGTCGTCGTGCTGCGTGAGCCAGACCGTGCCGCTGCGCACGCGCACCCGCATGCCGCGGCCGTCGTCGATGCCGAGCAGGCCGTTCCTCACGAGCCGGATGGTGGTGCGGCTCCAGCGCAGGTCGCGCGTCATGTCGTCTTTCCTCTCGAAGTCCCCGGCACCGCGGCCGGCGTGCTTCGCATCCTCCGGGAGAGGCCGGGCGCGCGATTGACCGCGCCGCCGCGGTTCTTGCGCGCGCCGCCGCGGGCCGCACGCCGCTTGACCGCGGCGCCGCGGGCCTTGACCGGGACGCTGCCCGCGGCGGGTTGGCGGCGGGGCCATGCGCCGTTACCATGCCCGGACCTGACGGACGGGAGGCCGGCCATGGACGCGCTCTCCGAAGTGCTCAAGGTCCTGCGGCTCACGAGCGGGCTCTTCCTCGAGGCGGAGTTCACGGCGCCGTGGTGCATCGACTCCGCCCCCGGCAAGGACGACGTGCGCCACATCCTCCCGGACGCCGAGCACGTGGCCATCTACCACCTGCTCACCGAGGGCCGCTGCCGCGTGGAGCTGCCGGGCGAGGGCACGGCCGAGCTCGCCGCGGGCGACCTCATCATGTTTCCCCACGGCGACGGCCACCGCCTCGGCAGCGACGTGCACCTGGCGCCGGTGGGCGCGGAGCTGCTCGTCGAGCCCTCGCCGGAGGGCGGCATGATGCGCATCCAGCACGGCGGGGGCGGCGAGCGCACGCGCTTCGTGTGCGGCTTCCTCGCCTGCGACAAGCGCCTGTGCCGGCCGCTGCTGGGCGCGCTGCCGCGCATGGTGCACGTGCCGCTGGGCGACGGCCCGGCCGCCTCCTGGATCACCGCGACGCTCAGGCACGGCGCGTCGGAATCGCACGCGCCGCGGCCCGGGTCGGACGCGCTGCTCGGGCGGCTCTCGGAGCTGCTCTTCGTCGAGGCGGTGCGCCACTACACCGCCTCGCTCCCCCCGGAGCAGCAGGGCTGGCTCGCGGGCCTTCGCGACCCGTTCGTGGGCAAGGCGCTCGCGCTGCTGCACGCCGAGCCGGCGCGCGACTGGGAGGTGTAGGCGCTCGCGCGCGAGGTGGGCCTGTCGCGCTCGGCGCTCAACGAGCGCTTCAACGGGCTCATCGGCGAGCCGCCCATGCAGTACCTCATGGGCTGGCGCCTGGCGCTGGCGCAGCAGGCCCTGGCGCACGGCAACGACGCGGTGGCGCGCGTGGCCGGGCAGGTGGGCTACGAGTCGGAGGCCGCCTTCAACCGCGCCTTCAAGCGCGAGTTCGGCATCCCGCCGGCGGCGTGGCGGCGCTCGGTGCGGGCGGCGCGGCGCTCAGGCCTGGCCGCCGAGTGAGCGCGTGAGCGCGCGCGCGGCCGCGCGCACCGGGGCCACCAGCTTCTCGCGGTAGCGGTGCGTGGGCAGGGAGAGCGTGAGGGCGCCCAGCAGCTCGCCCTCGCGGCCGAAGACGGGCGCGGAGACGCCCGCGATGTCCGGCACGCGGTCGCCCTTGAGCACGGCGTAGCCGTCGCGGCGGATGCGCTCCAGCAGCGCGCCGCGCCCGCCGGAGAACGCCATGAGCACGCGCCCGCCCGCGCTGCGCTCCAGCGGCAGCAGGCCCCCCACCTCCACGCGCACGTGCAGCGCCTGGGGAGAGTTCACGCGGTACAGGCACACGCGCCGGTCGTCGCGGCGCACGTGGAAGGCCGCCGTCTCGCCGGTGGCGGCCACCAGGCGCTCCAGGGCCGGCATCACGACGCTCTCCAGGGAGGGCGCGGCCGGGGCCGTGCCGTGCAGGCGCGCGATCTCCGGGCCCAGCGAGTACAGGCCGTCCTCGCCGCGGCGCACCAGGCCGAAGTGCGCGAGGGAGGCGAGCAGGCGCAGCGCCGTGCTCTTCACGAGCTGGGCGCGCGCGGCCAGCTCGGCCAGCGACAGCGCCCGGTCGCCCTCGCGGAAGGCGCAGAGCAGCAGCAGCGCGCGGTCCACGGCGGCCACCCCCCCGGCCTGGGCCGAGGAGCGGGCGGGCGCGCGCGCGGGATAGCGGGGCATGGCCTCTCGGGGAGGCGGGCGCCGCGCGGCTTGACAGGCCCCGGCGATCACCCGACCATTCTATTTAATCGAACAGGTATTTTATCCAATGAAACGCGAAAGGCAAGCGCCATGAAGGTCCTGGTGAGCGAGGTCGGCCCGCGCGACGGGCTGCAGAGCATCAAGCGGGCGATGCCCACCGAGGCGAAGCACCGCTGGATCCGGGCGCTGGCCGCGGCGGGCCTGCGCGAGATCGAGGTCGCGTCCTTCGTGCCGGCGAAGCTGCTGCCGCAGATGGCGGACGCGGCCGAGGTGGTGCGCGAGGCGGTGAAGGTCCCCGGGATCACGGTGCTGGCCCTGGCGCCCAACCTGCGCGGCGTGCAGGACGCGGTGGCCGCGGGCGCGCACAAGGTGACGCTGCCCGTGTCGGCCTCCGAGGCCCACAGCCGCGCCAACATCCGCATGAGCTGCGAGGAGGCCATCGCCCAGGTCGGGCGCATCTGCGCCTTCCGCGACGGGCTTCCGGAGGGCCAGCGGCCCGGCGTGGAGGTGGGCATCGCCACCGCCTTCGGCTGCACGCTGCAGGGCGAGGTGCCGGAGGAGTGGGTCTTCGAGATGGCGCGCCGGCTCGTGGCGGCGGGCGCCGACTCCGTGGGCCTGTCGGACACCGTGGGCTACGCCAATCCCGCGCAGGTGAAGCGCATGTTCGCGCGCCTTGCGCGCGAGATCGGCGACCGGGCGGGCGGCGCGCACCTGCACAACACGCGCGGCCAGGGCCTCGCCAACGTGGTGGCGGCGCTGGAGGCGGGCGTGACCACGTTCGATGCCTCGCAGGGCGGCATCGGCGGCTGCCCCTACGCGCCGGGCGCGAGCGGCAACGTGGTCACCGAGGACCTCGTCTTCCTCCTGGAGTCCATGGGCTGCGACACGGGCATCGACGTGGAAAGGCTCGTCGCCGCGCGCGAGGTCTTCAAGGAGGCGATGCCGGGCGAGCCCATCTACGGCCACGTGCCAGACGCGGGGCTGCCGAAGACCTTCCGGCGCGCGGCCGAAGGGGCGGCCTCGTGAGCGCGGGTCTCGCGCTGGACGGCATCCGCGTCGTCGAGTTCTCGCACATGGTGATGGGCCCGGCCTGCGGCCTGGTGCTCGCGGACCTGGGCGCGGAGGTGATCAAGGTCGAGCCCGCGGGAAAGGGTGACCCCACGCGCTATCTCAAGAGCACGGGCGCGGGCTTCTTCGCCTCGTTCAACCGCAACAAGAAGAGCGTGACGATCGACCTCGCCACGCCCGAGGGCCTCGCCACGGCGCGGCGCCTGGCGGCCACGGCCGACGTCTTCCTCGAGAACTTCCGCCCCGGCGCGCTGGCGGCCAAGGGCCTGGACTACGACACGCTCGCCAAGGAGAACCCGCGCCTGGTCTACTGCTCGCTCAAGGGCTTCCTCGCGGGCCCGTACGAGAAGCGCACGGCCCTGGACGAGGTGGTGCAGATGATGAGCGGCCTCGCGTGGATGACGGGCCCGGTGGGCAAGCCGCTTCGCGCGGGCGCGCCCGTGAACGACATGATGGGCGGCATGTTCGGCGCCATCGCCGTGCTGGCGGCGCTGCGCGAGCGCGACCGCACCGGCAAGGGCCAGTACGTTCAGAGCGGGCTCTTCGAGAATGCGGCCTGGCTCGTCTCCACGCACATGATGCAGGAGGCGGTGCTGGGCGCCCCGCCCGTGCCCATGTCCGCCGGCAGGCGCGCGTGGGGCGTGTACGACGTCTTCACCACGGCCGACGGCGCGAGCCTCTTCGTGGGCGTGGTGACGGAGCGGCAGTGGGAGATCTTCACCCGCGAGCTGGGCGAGAGCGCGCTCCTCGACCCCGCCTACGGCACCAACAACGAGCGCTCGGCGGCGCGCGAGACGCTCATCCCGCTGGTGGCGTCGATCCTCGCGAAGCGCTCCTGCGCCGAGCTCGAGTCGCTGTGCGAGCGGGCGGGGCTGCCCTTCGCGCGCGTGCAGTCGCCCTCGGCGCTCTTTCACGACCCGCACCTCGCCGCGGGCGGCATGGTCGACCTCGAGCTGCCCGGCGGCAAGGCCACGCGCATCCCGGCGCTGCCCATCCAGTTCGGCCCCGACCGGCCGGGCCTTCGCCTGCCGTTGCCGGAGCCCGGGGCGCACAATGCGGAGATCCTCGGCCCGCTCGCCGCGGCGCCGGGCCCGTAGCCAGGAGACCCGCCGAATGTGGAACCTTTCCTTCACGCCGCCCGCGGTCATCGAGGCGCGCGTGCTCACCCGGATGCCGGACGAGCTTCGCCGGCCCGTGCCCTCCGAATGGGCCGCGGCCAACAAGCCGGGACATGTGATCGACTGCTTCCTCGAGGGCCCCGCGTTCGACCGCGCGGGCAACCTCTGGCTGGTGGACATCCCGCACGGGCGCATCCTGCGCGTCTCGCCCGCGCTCGAGTGGACGCAGGTCGCGGCCACGGACGGCTGGCCCAACGGCCTCGCCTTCCACCGCGACGGCTCGCTCTGGATCGCCGACTACCGCAAGGGCCTGCTGCGCCTGGATCCGCCCACGGGAAAGGTGGCGACGGTGCTGGGCCACCGCAACTCCGAGTCGTTCAAGGGCCTCAATGACCTCGTCTTCGACGCGGACGGCCGCTGCCACTTCACCGACCAGGGGCAGACGGGGCTGCACGATCCCACGGGCCGCGTGTACCGCCTGCACCCGGACGGCAGGCTCGACTGCCTGCTCTCCACGGTGCCCAGCCCCAACGGCATCGCGCTGGACCCCTCGGGCCGCTTCCTCTACGTGGCGGTCACGCGCGGCAACGCCGTGTGGCGCGGGCCCCTGCTCGCGGACGGGTCGATCTCCAAGGTCGGCGCCTTCCGCACCTTCTTCGGCGCGAGCGGGCCGGACGGCATGGCGGTGGACGCCGAGGGGCGCCTCGTCGTGGCGCACGCGAGCCTGGGCGGCGCTTTCGTGCTCAACGCCCGGGGCGAGGTCACGCACTTCGTGAAGAGCCCGGCGGGCGCCACGGTCACCAACTGCGCGTTCCGCCCCGGCACCTCGACGCTGGTGCTGACGGAATCGGAGACGGGGTCGGTGCTGGAGGCGCAGCTGCCCGCGCCGGGCCTGCCGCTCTTCTCGCACGCCTGAGGCCCGCGCCCGCGGGGCGCGGGCAGCGGCTCAGGCCGCGCCCTCCCGCATGATGCGGTCCACCACGCCCACCAGGTCGTGGATGGTCGAGGGCTTGGTCACCACGGCGTGGATGCCCGCCTCGCGGGCCGTGGCCTCGTCCTCGGGCCGCACGTAGCCGCTGGTGAGGACGACCGGCACGTCCGGGCGGATCTGCTTCACGCTGCGCGCGAAGTCGAAGCCGGACATGCGCGGCATCGAGAGGTCCGTCACCACCAGGTCGAACTCGCCCGGCGCGGCGCGGAAGGCCTGCACGGCCTCGCGCGCGTCGGTGTGGCAGCTCACGCGGTAGCCCAGGCGCGTGAGCGAGCGCTGCGCCAGGAACACGAGCGATTCCTCGTCGTCCACGAACAGGATCCGGTGGCCGCGCGCGCGCTCCGGCGCGGGCGCCGGCTCGGCCGCCTGGACGGCGGGCACCCCGGTCGCCACGGGAAAGTAGAGGCGGAAGGTCGTTCCGCGGCCCGGCGCGCTCTCCACCGTCACCGTCCCGCCGTGCCCCTGCATGGTCCCGTAGACCATCGACAGGCCCAGGCCCGTGCCCTCGCCGATGGGCTTGGTCGTGAAGAAGGCGTCGAAGACGCGCGCCATGGTGGCGGGCTCCATGCCGCAGCCGGAGTCCGCGACGGTGAGGCACACGTAGTCGCCCGGCGCGAGCTGCAGGCGCGTGGCCTCGCCATCCGACACCCGCACGGCGGCAACCGCGTAGCGGATCCAGCCGGGATCGGCGCCGATCGCGTGCGCGGCGTTGGTCGTGAGGTTGACCACGGCCTCGTGCACCTGGCCCGCGTCGGCCAGGATGGGCGGCACTTCCGCCGCGAAGTCGCGCCGCAGGTCGATGCTCGCCGGCAGCGTCGCGCGCAGGAGCTTGAGCACCTCCTCCACCACGTCCTGCAGCCGCTCGGCGCGTCGCGCGGCCGCCACGGGCCGGGCGAACGCCGTGATGCGGCGCACGAGCGCGGCCGCCCGCTCGCCGGCGCGCTCGATCTCGCCTAGGCTGGTGCGCGCGGGGTGGCCGTCGCCGACGTCCTCGGCCGCGAGCAGCGCGTTGCCGCGGATGGCCGCCAGCAGGTTGTTGAAGTCGTGCGCCACGCCGCCGGCCAGCGTGCCCAGCGAGGCGAGGTTCTGCGAGCGCAGGCGCGCCTCCTCGAGCTGGCGGCGCGCCGTCACGTCCACCAGCAGGGCCACGAGGCAGGCCTCGCCGCGCAGCGTCATGCCGCGCACGGAGATGGCGACCGTGAGCCTCTGCCCCGCCTGGTTCGAGAACCCGACCTCCAGGTCGTCCAGCGCGCCCTTCGCGGAGAAGGCCTCCATGAGCCGCTCGCGCGCCGCCGCGGACGGGTGCAGCCCCAGCTCCGTCGCGGTGCGGCCCACGATCTGCTCGCGCGGGCGGCCCACCAGCCGCACCAGGGCGTCGTTGGCCTCGAGGATGGTGCCGTCGGCGCGGCGGCTGATCACGATGGCGACGGGGCTCGCGTGGAACACCGTGGAGAAGAGGTGCTCGCTCTCCTTCAGGCGCTCGTCGGCCTCGCGCTGCGCCGTCACGTCGTGCTTCACGGCCACGAAGTGGGAGATGGCGCCGTCCGGGCCCGGGATGCCGGAGATGGCGGCGCGCTCCCAGTACACCGTGCCGTCCTTGCGGCGGTTGCAGAGCTCGCCGTTCCACTGGCGTCCCGACGTGATCGTCTCCCAGAGCTCGTCGTGGGTGGCCGACGGCGTGACACCGGACTTGAGGATGCGCGGGTTCTGCCCCCGCACTTCCGCGAGGGTGTAGCCGGTGACGGACTCGAAGGCGGGGTTCACGTACTCGATGCGGCCGTCGCGGTCCGTGATGACGATGGAGGCCGGGCTCTGCTCGACGGCGCGCGAGAGCTTGCGCAGCTCCCCCTCGGCGCGCACGCGCTGCGTCACGTCGTGGATGATCGCGAAGAGCCGCTCGCGCCCGCCGACGGCCACCGGCGTCGCGTAGACCTCGACGTCGCGCACGTCGCCGTCGGCCAGGCGGTGGCGGCACTGGAAGAAGCTGCGGCCCCGGGCGAGCGCCGCGCGCCGCTCCTCGGCCACGACCTCGGGCGGCAGGACGTTGATGGCGTCGATGGAGAGCGCGAGCAGGCTCCCGCGCGCGTGGCCGTAGAACCGCACCGCCGCCGGGTTGGCGTCGACGATGGCGCCGTGCCCGGGCTCGACCAGCAGCATCACGCAGCTGTTGGCCTCGAAGAAGCGCCGGAAGCGGTCCTCGCTCTCGGCGAGCGCGGCCTCGGCGCGCTTGCGCTCCGTGATGTCGCGCGCGGAATTGAAGAGCGCCGGGCGGCCGTCGACCGTGAGCGGGCGGCCCGTGATCTCCACGTCCAGGAGCGTGCCATCCTTGCGGCGGTGGCGCGTCTCGAACTTCGAGGTGCCCGGGTTGCGCAGCTGCATCTCGACCGCCTCGCGCAGCCCCTCCGGCGTGAAGTGGTCGTCCCACAGGCTCACGTTGGCGCCCAGCAACTCGTGGCGCTCGTAGCCCAGCATGCGGCAGAAGGAGTCGCTCGCCTCGAGCACGCGGCCGTCCGGGTCGAGGATGTGGATGCCGTCGCTCGCGTTCATGAGCAGCGACCGGCTGCGCTCCGAGGCGTGGCGGTGGCCGGACTCGCTCTTCGCCAGCCGGGCGTTCGCGCGCGACAGGCGCAGGGTGAGCGCGGCGATGCCCAGAGTGATCGCGAGGATGGTGGCGATGACCGCCGCGGCGCGCTCGCGGTCCGTGCGCTGGCGCGCGAGGAGCGGGGCGAGGCGGGCCGACTCGTCCACCCCCACGGCCACGGCGAGGGGCCAGTTGCGCATCCGGGACCAGGCGAAAAGCATGGGCATGGCGTCCACCGTGGACCGTGCGCGGTAGAGCCCGTGGGAGCCGGAGGCGGCGTGCAGGAAGGGGCGGTCCGCCGGCACGGCGGTCTTCATGGCGGCGGGAAGGTTGCGCGTGCGGGTGACGAAGCGGCCGTCGGGCCGGACCACCGCGATGAGGTCGTTGGAGCCCACCAGCAGCGCGCCGAGCTGCTGCGCGAGCCAGGCGGTGCGCAGCGGCACGCCGATGACGCCCACCTGGCGCCCGCCTTCGCGCACCGGGCGCGTGAGCTGCACGAGGTCCTCGCCCGACAGGCGCCCCACGATGGGCGGGCCGACGAAGAGGCGGTCCGGCGCGCTCGCGGCGTGGGTGCGGAAGTGCTCGCGGTCGCCGAAGTAGAGCCGCTCGCGCTCGCCGCTGGACGAGTAGACGAGGTAGCCCTGCGCGTCGAACACCGTGACGAAGCGCAGCATCCCCTCGGGGTAGGAGTCGAGCACGTCGCGCACGGCCCGGTCGAACCGCGGGCGGTCGTGCACGTAGACCAGGCGCAGGTGCTTGAGCGCGGTGTCCACGCTGCGCAGGAGCGCGTCCATCTGCTGCTCCACGGCCACGGCCGTGAGGTGGGCGTTCTGCTCCAGGCGCCCGGTGGCCTCCCGGCGCTCCACCGCCTGCCCGGCCACGAGGGTCGTCCAGTAGACGAGGCAGCCCACGGCGGCGGCCACGAGCAGGGCCGCCGCGAGGAGCAGGCTGGCGGTCCGGGCGGGTTGGCGGGGGGCGGGATTCACGAAACTGCCGGGTACGGGGGCACCTCGGGGAGGCCGAAGCGGGCAGCTTGCCCATGCCTGCGCGGGGGGGCTTGCGCGCGGTCAAACCGGGCGCGGGCGGGCCGGAAATCGGGATCCGGAAGGCGCCGGCCGTCAGGCGCCGGCGGCCAGTTCGCGCGTGAGGTCGGCGGCCGGGATCCCGCGGCAGCCCCCCGCGTTCTGCCCGGCCCAAAGCGGCGAGAAGTCGCCCGATCCCGCCGATTCGGCCGCCGCCCGCAGCGGCGCGACGGCCGCGGCGGCCAGCGGGAAGGCGGGCGCGGCCTCGCTCAGGGGCCCGAGTTCGCGCATGAGGCGGTTGACGATGCCGCGCGCGGGCCGGCCGGAGAAGAGATTGGTGAGCGCCGTGTGGCGCGCGCCCTCGCCCGCCAGCGCGGCGCGGTGCACGGCGCTGGTGGTGGCCTCGGGGCACAGGAGGTAGGCCGTGCCCACCTGCACGCCGGCCGCGCCCAGCGCCATCGCGGCCGCGACGCCGCTCGCGTCGGCGATGCCGCCGGCGGCGATCACCGGCACGCGAACCGCGGCCGCCACCTGCGGCACCAGCGCCAGCGTGCCCATCTGCGCGGTGAGGTCGCGGGAGAGGAAGTGGCCGCGGTGCCCGCCGGCCTCCAGCCCCTGGGCGACGATGGCGTCCACGCCCCGCGCCTCGAGCCAGCGCGCCTCCTCCACGGTGGTGGCGCAGGCGAGGATGTGCGCGCCCAGCGCCTTTACGCGCGCGAGCAGGTCGTCGGCCGGCAGGCCGAAGTGGAAGCTCACCACCTTCGGGCGAAACGCCTCGACGATCGCCAGCGCCTCGGTGCCGAAGGGCGCGCGCGAGGGGCCGGGCGGCAGGTTCGCGGCGTCGACGCCCAGCTCGCGGTAGTAGGGCGCGAGCGCGCGGCGCCAGGCCTCCTCCCGCGTCGGGTCGGGCCGCGGCGGTGCGTGGCAGAAGAAGTTCACGTTGACCGGGCGGTCCGTGGCCGCGGCGAGGGCCGCGAACTCGCGGCGCATCGCCTCCGGCGTGAGCATCGCGCAGGGGAGCGATCCCAGCCCGCCCGCGGCGGACACGGCGAGGGCCAGGCGGGCGTCCTGCACGCCCGCCATGGGCGCCTGGACGACCGGCAGCTCGATGCCGAGGAGCTCGCGCAGGGTGCGCATCGACGGCCCGCGGGAAGGGGGGCCGTCAGGATACAACGCCGCGCCGCCTACTTGATGAAGCGCACCTGCTCGTGGATGCGCGCGAGCGCGGCCTCGCGGCGCGAACGGAAGTCCGCCTTGTTGCGCTCGATGAGGTTGTTGCCCTGCGTGTCGATGGAGATGATGAGCGGGCCGAACTCGCGCACGCGGTTCACCCAAAGCGTCTCGGGCATGCCCAGGTCCGTCCACTCCGCGCGCTCGATCTCCTCGACCTGCGTGGCGGCCAGCACCGCGCAGCCGCCCGGGAAGATCGCGTGCAGCGCCTTGTGCTCGCGGCAGGCGGCCTCGGTCTCCGGGCCCATGCCGCCCTTGCCGACCACGAGCTTCACGCCCGTGCGGGCGATGAACTCGCGCTCGAACTTCTCCATGCGCATGCTGGTGGTGGGGCCGATGGAGACCATCTCCCAGCGGCCGTCCTCCAGGCGCCGCACGATGGGCCCGGCGTGGAAGATGGCGCCGCCGCGCACGTCCACCGGCAGCTCGCGGCCCAGCTCGATGAGGCGCCGGTGCGCGACGTCCCGGCAGGTGACCAGGTGGCCGGTGAGGTAGACGACGTCGCCGACGCGAAGGTCCTCGATGTCCTCGTCGCGGATCGGGGTGGTGAGGATTCGCTTGGTCACAGCACGGCTCCCTGGTGCGAGACGATCTCGTAGGAAAGGTCGGCATTGATGCGGATGCGCCCGCGGCGGTGCGCCCAGCAGCCGGTGGAGACGGCCACGCCGATCGTCGAGGGGTGGCGCGCCGAGGATTCGATGTTCACGCCCATCACGCTCGCGGTGCCGGACAGGCCCTGCGGGCCGATGCCCAGGTCGTTCAGGCCCTCCTCGAGCAGGTCCTCCATCTTCGCGGCGTTGGGGTGGGCGGCGTGCGAGTCCACCGGGCGCATGAGCGCCTTCTTGGACAGGCGCGCGGCCGTCTCGGCGGCGGTGGACACGCCCACGCCCACCAGCAGCGGCGGGCAGGCGTTCACGCCGCGCGAGGAGATCACGTCGAAGACGAAGTCCGCGACGCCCTCGTAGCCCTGGCCCGGCATAAGCACGGTGGCCGCGCCCGGCAGCGTGCAGCCGCCCCCGGCCATGTACACGTCGATGGTGGCGCCGTCGTCGCCGGGAACGATCTCCCAGTCCAGCCATGGCGAGCGCGTGCCGGTGTTGGTGCCGGTGTTCTTCTCGTCGAAGGTCTCCACCGTGT